>JAJXWZ010000210.1 GCA_021781345.1 Pseudomonadota bacterium | reverse complement strand
GCGTGCTCAACCTGCGGCTATCCGAGGCAGGCGTCGATGCACTGGCGGAAAAGCAGGCCGAAGGCACGCAGGAGGTCGCGATCAAGGTCAAGCGCGGCACCATCCGCGGACGCGGCCCCAACCAGGTTCGCTACCTGCACGCGATCGCGACCCACGACATCAATTTCGGGATCGGTCCGGCCGGCACCGGCAAGACCTACCTGGCCGTGGCGAGCGCAGTGGAGGCGCTGGAAACCGGCCGCGTGCAGCGGCTGATCCTGGTACGCCCCGCGGTCGAAGCCGGCGAGAAGCTCGGCTTCCTGCCCGGCGACCTCGCGCAGAAGGTGGATCCCTACCTGCGGCCGCTGTACGACGCACTGTATGAAATGCTGGGGTTCGACAAGGTTGCGCGCCTGATCGAGCGCAACGTCATCGAGATCGCGCCGCTGGCCTACATGCGCGGCCGTACCCTCAACGATTCGTTCGTGATCCTCGACGAGGCGCAGAACAGCACGGTCGAGCAGATGAAAATGTTCCTGACCCGCATCGGCTTCGGCACCACCACCGTCGTCACCGGCGACGTGACCCAGGTCGACCTGCCGCGCAACACGCGTTCGGGACTGCGCAACGTGATCGAGGTGCTGCGCAACGTCGAAGGCATCAGCTTCACGTTCTTCACCGCACGCGACGTGGTGCGGCACCCGCTGGTCGCGAAGATCGTGCGCGCCTACGAAGCCGTCGAGGATCCCGATGGCAACGCCTCCGCTTGAACTTTCGGTCGCGTATGCGGCACCGCGCCGCGGCGTGCCATCCGCCGCGAGCTTCCGACGCTGGGCCGCGGCGGCCCTGGCCACCGCCCGCCACGGACGCCCCGCCGAGCTCTCGTTGCGCATCGTCGGCGCGCGCGAGGGCCGCGCCCTGAATAGGCGTTATCGCGGCAAGGACTACGCGACCAACGTGTTGTCGTTCCCCGTCGAGCTGCCGCGGGGCATCGACTCGCCCCTGCTGGGCGACATCGTGGTCTGCGCGCCGGTGGTCGCGCGCGAGGCGCGGGAGCAGCACAAGCCGGCCCGCGACCACTTCGCGCACCTGGCGATCCACGGCGTGCTGCACCTGCTCGGATTCGACCACCAGGATCCGCGAGCTGCCGCGCGCATGGAATCCCTGGAGGCGCGCATCCTGGCCTCGCTGGGTATCGCCGACCCCTACCGCGCCCGACCGGTGGCATCGCCGCGGCTCCGTCCACGCAACGCGCGGATACGCGATATCCGCTAGAATCGGCAGTCCGCCCCTGCGGGGACGTGTCCAGAAACCATGTCAGCAGAACCTCCAAGTACCACCGGCCCCTCCCACCGTTCGCTGTGGGATCGACTGGGCCACATGTTCGCAGGAGAACCCCGCAATCCCGAGGAATTGCTCGCGGAACTGCGCGAGGCGCAAAGCAACGGGCTGCTCACCGGCGAAACCTACGCCATGATCGAAGGCGCGATCCGTGTCACCGAGATGGTGGTCGGCGACGTGATGGTGCCGCGCGCGCAGATGGTTACGATCGACGTCGACGACGACTTGACCGCGATCCTCGGGACCGTGATCGAGTCAGGCCATTCGCGCTTTCCCGTGCATGGCGAGGACAAGGACGAGATCCTCGGCATCCTGCTGGCCAAGGATCTGCTGCGCCGCGACCAGGACGGCACGCTGGGCCTGCGCGCGCTGCTGCGCCACGCGGTGATGATCCCGGAATCGATGCGGCTCAACGTGCTGCTGGCCGAGTTCCGCCGCTCGCGCAACCACATGGCGGTGGTGGTCGACGAATACGGCGGCGTCGCGGGCCTGGTCACGATCGAGGACGTGCTCGAAGAGATCGTCGGCGAGATCGACGACGAGCATGACGACGCGGTGCCACCGAAGTTGATCGTGGCGCAGGCGGACGGCAGCTGGCTGGTGGACGCGCTCACCCCGATCGAGGACTTCAACGAACAGTTCGGGACCGCGTTGTCCGACGAGGAATACGACACCATCGGAGGCCTGGTCACCGCCGAGATCGGCCACCTGCCCGATCCGGGAGAAACCGCGATGCTCGGCGATTGCTCCTTCGACGTGACCCGCGCGGATGACCGCAGGGTGCTGCAATTCCGCGTGCGCAATAACGCCGCGGAGTGACCCGCAAGGCCCGCGGCCCGGACGCTGCACTCCACTCCGATTGCCATGCCGGGTGTGTTGCCAAGCAGGACTAGCTGCCTGCGGCACCCTTATGATGTAGCGTCCTGAGTCCGGAACCGCCGACCAGCATGCGCAACCCCGCAATTCCGAAACCACGGCGCACGTGGACGTTCCCGGCTCTCTTGCTGTGCATCTTGCTTTCGCCGCTCGCCCGCGCCGGCATCGTCGACGCACCGGGCGCGGACCTGCGCGTGGATCTCTACACCTATGGTCCGGGCACCATTTACTGGGAACGCTTCGGCCACGACGCGCTGGTGATCACCGACATTGCCAGCGGCCAGGCGTACGCCTTCAACTACGGGATGTTCGACTTCAACCAGAAGGATTTCTACCTCAATTTCGCGCGCGGGATCATGAACTACCGCGCGGCGGCCTGGCCCGTCGCCGACGACATCCAGGAATACACGGGCGAAGGCCGCTCCATCACCGACCAGCGCCTCGACATGACGCCCGCGCAGCGCGCCAGCCTGCGCGATTTCCTGGTCTGGAACGTGCAGCCCGGGAATTCGCGCTACCGCTACCGCTATTTCCGCGACAACTGCACCACGCGAATCCGCGACGCATTGAACATGGCGCTCGGTGGCGCGCTCGAGAAGCAATTGACCGGCCCCGCCGCCGGTCACGAGACGTATCGCAGCGAAACCGATCGCTTGATGTCGGGCCAGACCTGGTTGATGTACCTGCTCGACTTCGGACTCGGCGCGTACGCCGACCAACCGCTGTCGCAATGGACCGGAGCGTTCCTGCCCAGCCTGCTGATGCGCGAGATCGGCCACGTGCGCGATCCCGACGGGCAGCCATTGGTCGCGTCGCAGACACTCCTTTCGCCGCAACGCCTGCCCTCGCCACCCGCGCAACCGCCCGACTTGCGTTGGCCGTTGCTGCTTGCCGGGCTGGTCCTCGGCAGCGCGTTCGTAGCGGCATCGCGGCTACGCGATCGCTATGAGATCGACCGCTGGTGGTTTGCCCTGGTGGGCTCGGCTTACGCCCTCCTGGCGGGCATGGCCGGATTGCTGATGCTGGTGCTGTGGTTCGCCACCGCGCATCGCGCCGCGTGGGCCAACGAAAACCTGTGGCTGTTCAATCCGCTGGCGTGGCTGCTGGTTCCATCGCTGTTGCGCTTGCGCGGGCACGCGGCCTCCAGTTCGCGATTTGGCATCGCCGTCGCCGGATCGATGGTCGCGCTGGCGCTGTTCGCGCTGGTATCCAAGCTGACGCCGTGGTTTCCG
>JAJXWZ010000169.1 GCA_021781345.1 Pseudomonadota bacterium | reverse complement strand
CGCGAATCCACCAAGCACGACCCAGTCGCCGATCTCGACGTGGCCGGCCAGCGTGGCGTTGTTGGCGAAGATGGTGTGGCTGCCGATTCGGCAGTCGTGCGCGATGTGCGCGTAGGCCATTACCCAGTTGTCGTCGCCGATGCGGGTGACGCCGCCGCCTTCCGCGGTGCCGCGGTTGATGGTGACGAATTCATGGAAGGTGTTGCCATCGCCGATCCGGAGTTCGCTGCGCTCGCCGTGGTATTTCTTGTCCTGCGGGTCGCCGCCGATCGAGGCGTAGGCGCCGATGTGGTTGTCGCGACCGATCCGGGTCGGCCCCTGGATCAGGGCGTGCGCGCCGACCCGGCTGCCCGGGCCGATTTCGACGTCGGCGCCGATCACCGTCAGTGGCCCGACCGTGACATCCCCGGCCAGTCGCGCCGCCGGATCGACGATCGCGCTGGGATGGATGTCGGGCCGGGCCGGGCTCACCGGCTGGTTTCCGCGCACATCAGTTCGCAGGTCGCGGCTTCCCTGCCGTCGACCACGGCGCGCGCCGTGAAGATGCCCATGCCGCGAATCAGGCGCTTGAGCTGCACCTCGAGGCGCAACTGGTCGCCGGGCAGCACCGGCTTGAGGAAGCGCGCGTTGTCGACCTTGGCGAGGTAGAAGATGCGATCCTGCTTCCCGGCGTGCGTGCCCGGAAGGCCGATCAGCAACCCGGAGGCCTGCGCCAGCGCCTCGATGATCAACACGCCCGGCATCACCGGATGGCCCGGGAAGTGGCCCTGGAAGAACGGCTCGTTGAGGCTCACGTTCTTGATCGCGACGATGCTTTGCCCCGGCACCAGTTCGATGACCCGATCGACCAGCAGGAACGGGTAGCGGTGCGGCAGGATCGCCGCGATGGCCTCGGCGTCGACGGGCAGGCTTGCGGGGGTGGGGGTATCGTTCATCAACGGTGTTCCTTGGTCAGTGCTTCCAGTCGCTTTTCCAGGTCCGCGATGCGGCGGGCCATCGCGTCCAGCTGGCGCATGCGCGCGGCATTGCGGCGCCATGCGCGGTTTTCCTCGATCGGTGCGCCGGAAGAGTACGTGCCGGGTGCGCGGATAGAATGCGTCACCAGGCTCATCGCCGTGATGGTAACGCCGTCGGCGATTTCGAGGTGGCCGAGCACGCCCGCGCCGCCGCCGATCAGGCAGTCGCGGCCGATGCTCGCGCTGCCGGCTACGGCCGCGCAGCCGGCCATCGCGGTGTGCGCGCCGATGCGGACGTTGTGGGCGATCTGGATCTGGTTGTCGAGGCGCACGTCTGCTTCGAGCACGGTGTCTTCGAGCGCGCCGCGGTCGATCGTGGTGTTGGCGCCGATTTCGCAATCGTCGCCGATGCGCACGCCACCCAGTTGCGGCACCTTGAACCAGTGGTTGCCGTCGCGCGCGATGCCGAAGCCGTCGGCGCCGAGCACCGCACCGGCGTGGATCAGGACGCGCTTGCCCAGGGTGACGCGGGTGACCAGCGTCACGTTGGCTCCGAGCCGTGACTGGCTGCCGACCGTGCAATCTGTCCCGATGACGCAATTCGGGCCGAGCACCGCGCCGGCTTCGATCCTGGCGCCGGACTCGATCACGCAACCGGGGCCCACGCTCGCCCCGGCATCGACATGCGCATTGGCGGCGACCACCGCGGTCGGATGCACCCCGGGCGCGGTGGCGGGTTCATGGTCGAACAGTGCGGCGATGCGCGCGTAGGCAAGGTAGGGATCCGGCGCGATCAGCACCGGCGAGGGGCTGGCGTCGGCATGTTCGGCGCGCAACACCACGACGCCGGCACGGGTTCCTGCAAGGTCGGGGACGTAGCGGGAATTGGCCAGGAACGCGAGCTGCCCCGGCTCCGCGCGGGCCAGCGGGGCGACGCCGCTGACCAGGCCCGAGGCATCGCCCCGCGCCGCCAGCCCGAAGCGTGCCGCAAGCTCGTCGATGCGATAGCTTTTCGGGTCCTGCATGCCCGCCCCTGAATAAGTCGCTTCGATTGTCCGGGAAACTACGACGCGGACCGGCAACGGCTATGTTCAGAACGTCCGGCCGAAGTAGAACTGCAACGTCTCCTCGAAGGGCCGGTCGCTCGGTTTGGAACGCACCGGCCGCGCGAGGTTGATGACGATCGGGCCGACCGGCGCGATCCATTGCAGCGAGATGCCGACGGACGCCCGCAGGTCCGCTGCGTTGAAGTCTCCGTAACTGGCGTACACGTTGCCGACGTCGGTGAACAGCGACACGCGTGCCTTGTCGTTGTCCTTGAAGAACGGCAGTACCAGCTCGGCGCTGCCGAGGACCTTGAAGGCACCACCGACGGGCTGTGCCTGGTAATAATTCCCGCCAGAGCAATAACCATTCACTGCCAGGGCGGTCGGGTCGGCCTTGCCGTTCGTGTCGATCAGGCCCGAGCAGATGCGCGGGCCCAGCGTGTTGTCCATGAACCCGCGCACATCGCGCACGCCGCCGGCGTAGAAGTTCTGGAAGAACGGGAAGGACATGGTGCGTATGTTGCCCTCGGTGTCGGCGTACTGCACCGAGATGTCCTTGGAGCCGTAGGCCTTGCCGTAACCGAGCGTGCCGGACAGGTGGCCAACGAAACCAAACGGCAGCGGGAAGTAATCGCTGGTGGCCAAGGTCAGCTTGTAGTAGGGCACGGTGCCGCCGGGAAGGCCGATTTCCGCGCTGACCTGTTGCAGGCCGCCGCGGGTTGGCTTGAAGAATCGGTTGAGGGTGTCGTGCGAGTACGACAGCGTCAACGGCGAACTATGTACCGTGTAGTGCCCGATCTTTGCCATCTGGTTGAAGAAAACCGCCGGGGTGTAGCCCGGGATCAGATCCAGTTTGGTCTTGTTGACTCCGATGCCGACGTTGATGCTGTCCGTCTCGCTGATCGGGAAACTCAGGTAGGAATTGAACGAATCGGTGTCGGACAGGTAGGACGCGATGTTCTGCTCGGCCTGGTTCAATTGCAGCACGCTGGCGTTGTAGCCGATGCCGATACCGCTGTCGGTGAGGTAGGGATCGAAGAACGATACCTGGTACTGCTTCAGGAACAGGCTCTTGGAGAAGGTCGCGGACACCTGGTTGCCGGTACCGAGGAAATTGTTGTTGGAGATCGACGTGCTCAGGATGATGCCGGATACCTGCGAATAACCGACGCCGAACTGGAACTGTCCTGACGATTCCTCGGTGACCTTGACGTCGAGGTCGACCTCGTCGGTGGTGCCGGGCACCTTGACGGTATCGATGTTGACGTCCTTGAAGAAGCCGAGGCGCTGCAGGCGGACCTTGGAGCGATCGATCGCGGCCTGCGAGTACCACGCGCCCTCGAACTGGCGCATTTCGCGGCGCAGCACCTGGCTCTGGGTGCTGGTGTTGCCCTTGAAGTTGATCCTGCGCACGTACACGCGCGGACCCGGGTCGACGTAGAAGGTCAGGTCGACGGTGTGGTTCTTTTCGTCCACCTTGGGGTAGGGCGTGACCTTGGCGAAGGCATAGCCGATGTTGGACAACACGTCGGTGATGGCGTCCGACGACAGTTCGATGCTGTGGCGGTCGAACACTTCACCCGACTTGATGCGCAGCACCTTGCTCAGGGCATCCTCGGGCAGCACCAGCGTCCCGAGCAGGTGGATGCCGGAAATCTTGAAGATGTCGCCCTCTTGGACGGCCGCGTCGATGTAGATGTCGCGCTTGTCCGGGCTGATCGTGACCTGCGCCGAATTGATGTTGAAGTCGGCGTAGCCACGGTCGAGGTAGAAGGACGACAGCTTGGTCAGGTCGCCTGAGAGCTTCTCGCGCGAGTACTGGTCGTTGTTGGAGTACCACGAAGTCCAGTTGGGCGTGCCCGATTCCCAGTCCGAACGGATCTCCTTGTCGGTGAACGAATGGTTGCCGACGATGTTGATTTCCTGGATCTTGGCGGCCTTGCCCTCGTGGATCTCGATGTCGATCGCGACGCGGTTGCGGTCGAGACGGGTGACGTGCGGTTCCACGGTGACGTTGTACTTGCCGCGATCGTTGTATTGCGAGATGAGCTGCTGGCGGACCTGGTCGAGGGTCAGGCGATCGAAGGTCTGGCCGGCCGCGAGGCCGGCGGATTTCAATCCCTTCAGCAACTGGTCGGTCTTGATGTCCTTGTTGCCGTGGGTGGTGATGCTGGCGATGGACGGCCGCTCGCTGACCTTCACCACCAGGATCGAACCCTGGCGCTCCAGCTCCACGTCGTTGAAGAATCCGGTCTTGAACAGGGCCTTGATAGCTTTCTGCGCGGTCGCGTCGTCCAGAGTCTGGCCCGGTTCCACCGGCAGGTAGCTGAGGACCGTGCCGGCGGCGATGCGTTGCAATCCCTCGATGCGGATGTCGGTGACGGTGAAGGGCTGAAATGCGTACGCCACCACCGGGGTGGAGAGGGCGGCGAACAGGATCAGTGCGGCGACTCGTTTCATCGTCGATTCCGGAATTTCAGGAGGATGTGACGCAAACCGTGCATCGTACAGGCGCAGCCGCGTACGGGAAAGCGCAGCAATCAGGCGGCACGGGGCGGGCACCCGGAAGATTCGGGGTGGCGGGGCGTGCGTGCCTTCATGAAAAAATGCGCAGGATGTCGTTGTAGAAGGCCAGTCCCATCAGCATCACGAGCAGTGCCATGCCCATGTACTGGCCGGCGGCCATCGCGCGCTCGGAAAGCGGACTGCCCTTGACCAGCTCGATCAGGTAGTAAAGGAGGTGGCCGCCGTCCAGGATGGGGATCGGCAACAGGTTCATCACGCCCAGGCTGAGCGAGATGATGCCGAGGAAATACAGGAACCAGGCCGGTCCCATCTCGGCCGAGGTCTGGGCGTATTGCGCGATCGAAATGGGGCCGGACAGGTTGGACAGCGAAGCCGAACCGGTCAGCATGTGTCCCAGCATCTTCACGGTGGTTGCCGTGAGGTCCCAGACCTGCGCGAACGCATCCGGGATGGCGGCGATCGGTCCGCGTCGCATCACCGTGTCGTAATCGACGGTCTTGGCCCGGGCGTAGACGCCGATCGCCCATGCCTTGCTGCCGTCCGGCTCGTTGGTCAGGCGCGGTTGCAGGTCCATCGCGATCCGCCGGCCATCGCGTTCGATGACCAGCGCGAGCCGTTGGCCGGGACCGGCGTGCGCGTGGGTAGTGTCGATCAACTGGTTCCAGTCGTGGACCGCGACGCCGTCAACACTGAGGATGCGGTCGCCGGCCCGGATTCCGGCGGCTTTCGCCGCGCTGCCGGGAACGACCCTGCCCACGACCGCCGGCAGGCTGCGCTGCAGCGGCATCAGTCCGGTCTGGTCGATGATCGCCTGGTCGCTTGGATGCGGTGGCAGCTTGTCGAAATCCAGCACGCGGGTCTGGACCGCACCCGCCGGGGTGCGCACTTGCAACGGCGTCGCTCGCCGCGTCTCGGCCGCATCCGCCAGGGCCAGGCCGAGATCGGTCCAGTTGGAGACCGCCTTGCCGTCGACGCTCAATACGCGGTCGCCACGCTGGATGCCGGCCTGCGCGGCCAGGTGGCTAACGTCGCCGACCAGCGGCTGGAAATCGGGTTTGCCGATCACCAGCATGGCCCAGAACGCGGCCACCGCGAAGATCAGGTTGAAGCCCGGTCCGGCCAGCACGACGAGGATGCGTTGCCAGATCGGCTTGCCGGTGAATTCGAGTGGGCGATCCGCGGGGGCGACCTCGCCCTCGCGGGCATCTAGCATCTTCACGTAGCCACCCAGCGGGATCCAGGCCACGCAGTATTCGGTGCCGTCCTTGCCGCACCAGGACTTGATCGGCTTGCCGAAGCCCACCGAGAAGCGCAGCACCTTGACACCGCAGCGGCGCGCCACCCAGAAGTGTCCGAACTCGTGGAAGGTCACGAGGACACCAAGCGTGACGATCATCCACCACGCGGAGCCCAGGATATTTAGGAAATCATTCATGCGTTCACGATTGCTTGCAGGGCACGGGCATCATAGGCCAACCTGCCGGACGGAACCGTTAGGGTGGACGGCATGCAGGATTGATTGACCTCAGCCGCCACGGTCAGTTCCGCGTCACAGGCCGAGCAGGAATTTCCCCAGCACGAAGATCGGAAGCGCCGCGACGATCGAGTCCATGCGGTCGAGCACCCCGCCGTGGCCCGGGAACAGCGCGCCCGAATCCTTGACCCCGGCGTGTCGCTTGATCAGGCTCTCGAACAGGTCGCCGATGATCGAGAAGATCACGGTGAGGAGGGCCAGGCCGACGATCACCGGCAGGCGCTCCGCCGGGACCTTCAGCAGCGTGCCGCCGACCAGGCCGACGATGCCGGAACAGGCCAAGGCCCCGTACACGCCCTCGCGGGTCTTGCCGGGGCTGATCGCGGGCGCCAGCTTGTTGCGGCCCCAGCGCCGGCCTGCCGTGTAGGCGCCGATGTCGGCTCCCATCACGATGCAGGCGAAGAACAGCACCCACCAGGGGCCGCGACCCGTGGTCGGCCCGGCCAGGTCGCCGTGCATCACCACCAGCGCGCACCACGCCGGTACCACCACCAGCGCGCCAGCCACCAGTTTCAGCGCGGCATGCGCGTGCGTGGCTTCGTGCGCGAACGCGTGGCGCGCGAGCCACAGCAGCGCGAGCAGCCACCACAGCAGCCCGGCGAGCACGGGCAGCCACCACCACCGCGACTTGCACACGTGCCACGACACGGCGAACAGGATCGCGTAGCCCGACAGCAAGACCGCGCGCAGGGCATGGCCGCGGGCGCCGGCCAGGCGCGTCCATTCCCACATGCCGAGCAGGAAGATCAGCCCGAGCAGGGTCGCGAACACCGACGCCTTGGTCAGGAAGATCAGCGCGATCAGCAGCGGCGCGAGGACGATGGCGGTGATGACGCGCTGCTTGAGCATTGCTGGATGCTCAGCTCGCCCTGGCCGCCGGGGCGGGCGCGCAGCCGAAACGTCGCTCGCGGCGCGCGTAGTCGTCGAGCGCCCGGTCGAGTTCGGCGTCGTCCATGTCCGGCCACAGGGTGTCGGTGAAGTACAGCTCGGTGTAGGCCAGTTGCCAAAGCAGGAAATTGCTGATGCGGTGCTCGCCGCCGGTGCGGATGAACAGGTCGGGAGGGGGCATGTCGGCAAGGCAGAAATACGGCGACAGGCTGGATTCGTCGATCGTGGCCGGATCGAGCCGGCCTTCGGCCACTGCCGCGGCTGCCTGGCGGGCGGCCTGGGCGATGTCCCAGCGGCCGCCGTAGCTGACGCACACGTTGAGGGTCAGGCGTGCATTGGAAGCGGTCCGCAGGCTGGCGGCCTGCATGCGGTTGCGGAGCTCGCCCGAAAACGCGGACAGCTCGCCGACGAAGCGCACCCGCACCTGGTTCTTGTGCAGTTCGTCGATCTCCTTGTCCAGCGCCTTGAGGAACAGGTCCATCAATGCACCGACCTCGCTGTCCGGACGCTTCCAGTTCTCCGAGGAGAACGCGAACAGGGTCAGCACGTCCACGCCGTTGCGCATGCAGTACGCCACGGTGGCGCGCACGGCTTTCTGGCCAGCACGGTGGCCGAAGGTACGGGGTTGCCCGCGGCGACGTGCCCAGCGGCCGTTGCCGTCCATCACGATCGCGATGTGGCGGGGCACGATGGCGCGCTTGCCGGCAGGCTCCCGAGGCTCCGCCCCGCCATCGGGCGTGCGTGGGGTCACGACCCCGGCGATCCCGGATTCATCCGGTACCGGGATCGGCGTCTTGCGTCCGTGGGATCGCATGCGTCGGTCTGGTCAGATCGCCAGCAGTTCCTGTTCCTTGGCTTGCACCGCGGCATCAACCTCCTTGATGAAGCGGTCGGTCAGTTTCTGCATGTCGTCCTGCGCGCGGCGGTCGTCGTCCTCGCTGATCTGCTTGTCCTTCAGCAGGTTCTTGACGTGCTGCAGTGCATCGCGGCGGATGTTGCGGATCGCGACCTTGGCGTTCTCGCCCGCGTGCCCGACGTGCTTGGCCAGTTCCTTGCGGCGCTCCTCGGTGAGCGGCGGCATGTTGAGGCGGATGGTGGTGCCGGCCGTGGTCGGGGTGATGCCGAGGTCGGACGCCATGATGGCTTTCTCGATCGCGGCCACCATCGTCTTTTCGTACGGCGTGATGGTCAGCGAGCGCGCATCGGAAACCGCCACCGTGGCGACCTGGTTGAGCGGCATGTCGGAACCGTAATAGCTGACCTTGATGCCCTCCACCAGTGCGGTGCTGGCCCGGCCGGTGCGCAGGTGCGACAACTCGTGGCGCAACGCCTCGACGCTCTTGCCCATGCGGGTCTGGCTGTCGCGTTTGATCTCGTCGAGCATGGAATGTCCGCCAAACAGTCAAAACGAAAGTATATAGTCGCCGCGCAACACCGCGGAACCGCTGCCGGGAAGGCGCGGGGCAGGCCGCGACCGGCGCCGCCTCAGCCGGTCACCAGCGTGCCGACGGATTCGCCCTTGAGGATCCGCATCAGGTTGCCAGGACGGGTCATGTCGTAGATGCGCAACGGCATGCCGTAATCCCGGCACAGCGCGATCGCGGCGGTGTCCATCACCTTGAGGTTGCGCGCGATCACCTCCTCGTAGCTGACGTGCTCGAAGCGTTGCGCGTCCTTCTTCTTCTTGGGATCGGCGCTGTACACGCCATCGACCTTGGTGGCCTTGAGCAACAGGTCCGCATTCACCTCCACCGCGCGTAGCGCGGCGGCGGAATCGGTGGTGAAGAACGGGTTGCCGGTGCCGCCGGCGAACAGCACGATGCGGCCCTTTTCCAGGTGGCGCACGGCACGCCGGCGGATGAAGTCCTCGCACACGTCGTGGATCTGGATCGCGCTCATCACCCGCGCGAAGCCGCCGCGCTTCTCCAGCGCGTCCTGCATCGCCAGCGCGTTCATCACCGTGGCCAGCATGCCCATGTGGTCGCCGGTCACGCGGTCCATGCCTGCTTCGGCAAGCCCCGCGCCGCGGAAGATGTTGCCGCCGCCGATCACCACGCCGACTTCGACGCCGGTCTTGCGCGCCTCCAGGATCTCGTCGGCGATGCGGCCGATCAGTTCGGGATCGATGCCGTAGTCGCCCGAACCCATCAGGGCCTCGCCGGAGAGCTTCAACAGGATGCGCCGGTATTTCGGCGGCGGCTTCGGCTTGGCGGCCATGCGTGGCTCCGGTAATGGACAAACCGGCGGAATTGTAACGGCATCGCCGTGGCCTGCGCGCGCCTCGCGGGTTGCCGCCGTGCATGCGTCGCGGTGCGCGTTCGGGCCGGATGTGAGCGGCAGTGCACGGTTGTCGAACGGCAGGACGGTGCAGGCCGGGGCAAAGTGGTAGATTTCGGCAGGTCCCGCAAGCAAGAGAGCGTCCGACGATGCTCGCAGCGCCATTGCCCGACAATGAAGACGCCCGTGTTGCAGAACTGCACGCGCTGGACATCCTCGACAGCGCGCCGGAGCGCCATTACGACGACCTGGTCCGGATCGCCAGTGCCATCTGCGGCACGCCGATCGGGTTCGTGTCGCTGGTGGACCGCGACCGGCAATGGTTCAAGGCCAGGCTCGGCATCGACGTGAGCGAGACACCACGCGAGGTCTCCTTCTGCGCGCACGCGCTGGAGGATCCCTCACACGTGCTGGTCGTGCCCGATGCCACCCGGGATCCGCGCTTTGCCGACAATCCGCTGGTGACCGGCGGCCCCAATATCCGCTTCTATGCCGGCGCGCCGCTGGTCACGGCATCGGGCAGCGTGCTCGGCACCCTGTGCGTGATCGACCGCAAGCCCCGCGAACTCGAGCCCTTCCAGTACGAGGCGCTGCAGGCGCTCTCCCGGCAGGTCACGGCGCTGCTCGAGCTGCGTCGCGCCACCCGGCAATTGCAACAGCAACTGGCGGAGCGCGAGTGGTACGAAGCCCAGCTCAAGCGGCAGCAGGAGGAACTCGAACTGCGCAATGCCGATCTCAGCGAGCAGGCCCGCACCGATGCGTTGACCGGACTGGTGAACCGTCGTGCCCTCGATGCCGCGCTCGAGAACGCGATCGCGGCCGCATCACCCACGGGCGGAAGGAGCCTCGCGCTGGCGTTCATCGACATCGACCATTTCAAGACCATCAATGACCTGCATGGGCACGGCGAGGGCGACCGGGTGCTGACCGTCCTCGCGCGCCTGTTGCAAACCCACCGCGGCGCCGGCGGGGTGGCCGCGCGTTTCGGGGGCGACGAATTCGCCCTGATGCTGCCCGACGCCTCGCAGGAAGCGGCCGAGCTGCAATGCGAGTACCTGCGAGAGGCGGTGGCGAGCGAATTGATGGAACTGCAGGCCAGCATCAGCATCGGCCTCGCCATGCTGCGTGCCGGCGAGACCGTCCACGAGTTCTGCGTACGGGCCGACGAGGCGCTGTACCAGGCCAAGACTGGCGGCCGCAACCGGGTCGCGGTCGGGCGCTGACGGCGATTCGCATGCCGGCACGGGCCCCACGTACCACGAAAAAGGCCGCGAATCGTTCGCGGCCTTTCCCTTGCGGCTTGGCGAGGCAGGTCAGGCCAGCCCGGCCTGCTTCATCACTTCGGCGGCGTAATCCTCGACCACTTTCTCGATGCCCTCGCCGACCACGATGCGGTGGAACGACAGCACCTTCGCCTTGGCCTTGTCGAGCGCGTCGCCGACCGAGACGTTGGTGTCCAGCACGTAGGGCTGGCCGGTCAGCGAGATCTCGTTGAGCGTCTTGCGGATCTTGCCGGCGAGCATCTTCTCCTGGATCTCGGCGGGCTTCTGCCTGTCCTTGTCGCTCATCTGTGCCAACGAGATTTCCTTCTCCTTGGCGACGAATTCGGCCGGCACGTGCTCGGGCGAGATGTACTGCGGGTTCATCGCGGCGATGTGCATCGCGATGCCGCGCGCCAGCTCGGCGTCGCCGCCTTCGACAGCGACCAGCACGCCGATGCGGCCACCATGCACGTAGGCGCCGAGGTTGGGCGCGTGGTCGATGCGCACCAGGCGGCGTACCTGCACGTTCTCGCCGACCTTGGCGACCAGCCACTGGCGGCCTTCCTCGACCGTCGGGCCGTGGGAAGTCTTGGCCGTTTTCAGCGCTTCGGCGTCCTTCGCGCCACTCGCCAGCGCGGTCTGCGCTACTTCATCGGCGAATTTCAGGAAATTCTCGTCCTTGGCGACGAAATCGGTTTCGGAATTGATTTCCACCAGCACGCCGTTGCCGCCTTCCTGGGCCAGCACGATGCGGCCCTCGGCGGCGACCCGGTCGGCCTTCTTGTCGGCCTTGGCGAGGCCCTGCTTGCGCAGCCATTCGATCGCGGCATCGATATTGCCGTCGTTCTGGGTGAGCGCCTTCTTGCATTCCATCATGCCGGCGCCGGAACGCTCACGCAGCTCCTTGACCATCGTGGCGGTGATATCCATGTTGCTACCTCGTCAGCTTGGTGCGCCGACACTGCCGGCGCAGTGAAAAAGGGAGCGTCGCGCAGCAGGCGCGGCGGCGGGGAAGTTGCCCGCGGAAATGCCCGGGTGCCACCGGAATCCGGATTGCGGAAACGCGGCAACAGGTGGGGTCTTGCCGCGTCGTTTGCAATGCCGTGCGCCGGCGCGGCTTACTGCGCCGCGTCTTCGTCGGTCGCCTCGTTCTCGGCGACTTCGGCCTCGGCGCGGGCGAGTCCGGCCTTGTCGTCGTCGCCCGGAGGCGGGACGTTCGCCACGCGGCGTGCCGGGGCGGCCTTCTTCGGCGCCGGGCGACGGGCGGGCCTGCGGCCTTCTTCGTCCTTGGCAACCGGATTGCCCTCGGCGTCGAGTTCGACGAACTCGTTGTCGTCACCGCGGGCCTGGATCGGCGCGGCAGCCTTGCCCTCCAGCACGGCGTCGGCGGTGGCGCGCGCATAAAGCTGCACCGCGCGGATCGCGTCGTCGTTGCCGGGGATGGGGTAATCGACCAGGGACGGGTCGTAGTTGGTGTCGACCACCGCGACCACCGGGATGCCTAGCTTCTTGGCTTCCAGCACCGCGATGTTCTCGTGGCCGATGTCGATCACGAACAGTGCGTCGGGCAGGTGTTTCATGTCCTTGATGCCACCCAGCGACTTCTGGAGCTTGTCGCGCTCGCGGCGCAGCGACAGCACTTCGTGCTTGACCAGCTTGTCGAAGGTGCCGTCGGTTTCGGCGGCTTCCAGCTCCTTCAGGCGCGCCACCGACTGCTTGACGGTACGGAAGTTGGTCAGCATGCCGCCGAGCCAGCGGGCGTTGACGTAGGGCATGCCGCAGCGCTGGGCTTCTTCGCCGATCGCTTCGCGCGCCGAGCGCTTGGTGCCGACGAACAGGACGGTGCGGCGCTTCTGCGCCAGGCCCGAGATGTAGTTCATCGCGTCGGTGAACTTCGGCACCGTCGCCTCGAGGTTGATGATGTGGATCTTGCCGCGCGCGCCGAAGATGTACGGCGCCATCTTGGGATTCCAGTAGCGCGTCTGGTGGCCGAAATGCACGCCGGCTTCCAGCATCTGGCGCATGGTGACTTGGGGCATGGCTTTTGACTCCGATGAGGGAACCCTCTCCGCTTGCGCGGAGTGCGCGGCCCATTACGGGCAAAATGCGCGATGGATTCCGGGGTTGGGCTTCCGCAGGCCCCGCGGCAACGACCCTCTCGCGAGGGACCCCGGTGCCGGTTTCTGGCCTGCGTGTGGATTCGCCGGTGACGCCCGGCGTGGGCGGTTTGCTCGCGCAAAGCCGGGTAATTGTATGGCAGCTTGGGGACTGAGGCAACTGCTCGCGCAGGCCCGCTGCAAGCCGGACGCAGATGGTGGATAATTGAATGTCAATCCAGTGGACGCCGCCCGGAACGCCCTCGGCTTGTGGGCATGTTCGCATGGCGCGCCGCTGAACCCGGGTCTTCCCAGCATATGCCTGTCATTCCTAAAACCGCCGAAGAAATCGAGGGCATGCGCGTCGCCGGCCGGCTGGCGGCCGAGGTGCTGGCCGTGCTGAAGGAACACATCAAGCCCGGCGTCACCACCGACGAAATCGACCGCATTGCGTACCACCACATCGTGGACGTGCAGCACGCGGTCCCGGCCAACGTCGGCTATCGCGGCTTCCCCAAGACCCTGTGCACCTCGGTCAATCACGTGATCTGCCACGGCATTCCCAGCCCCGGCAAGGTGCTGAAGGAAGGCGACATCATCAATTGCGACGTCACCGTGATCAAGGATGGCTGGCACGGCGACACCTCGCGCATGTACTTCGTGGGCGAGCCGTCGGTGCTGGCGAGGCGGCTGGTTGATACCACCTACGAAGCGATGATGCTGGGGATCGGGCAGGTCCGGCCCGGCGCCACCCTCGGCGACATCGGCCATGCGATCCAGCAGCACGCCGAGGCAGCGGGCTATTCCGTGGTGCGCGAATACTGCGGGCACGGCATCGGCCGGATCTACCACGACGATCCCCAGGTCCTGCATTACGGCCGGCCGGGCGAGGGCATGCGCCTGGAGAAGGGCATGACCTTCACGGTCGAGCCGATGATCAACGCCGGCAAGCGCAATACACGGCAGATGCCGGACGGCTGGACCGTAGTCACCAAGGACCATTCGCTCTCCGCCCAATGGGAGCACACCGTGGCGGTCACCGACGATGGTTACGAGATCCTGACCGCCTGGCCGGATGCCTGATCGTGCGATCATCCATGGTCGCTGCTTGGATGGGGTACGTCGTTGGTCGGTGGGTGGGCAGCCCGGCAGCGCCTGGACGGCCTGCGAGCCGCCATCCATGGGCCGGATCTCCCCGGCCTGACTGTTCGCAACAGTTGCTTCGAACGGGCCCTTGATGGTTGCCCTTCAAATGCCGTCGTTGCAAACAAGCGAGGCGCAAGCCGGTATTGTTCCCCCGGCGCGCCGCCTGCCGCCGGCATTGCCGCTGGCC
>JAJXWZ010000086.1 GCA_021781345.1 Pseudomonadota bacterium | reverse complement strand
GTGGCCGGCGGTGTCGTTGATTTCCTTGAAATTGTCGAGGTCGAAAAACACCACCGCCAGCGGCTGCGCGCCGTGCCGCGCGGCGGCCAGCGCCTGCGCGAACTGGCCGCGCATGTGGGTGCGGTTAGGCAACCCGGTCAGCGAATCGAAATAGGCCAGGTGCCGGATGCGCGCCTGCGCGTAACGCAGCTCGGCGGTATCGGTGCACACATGGATATGGAACGCCGCCTCGCCGGTGGCGTCGCGGACCGCGACCACCGAGCTGTCCAGCGCCTTGCTTTCGCCGTTGCGGCGACGCCAGGCCAGCTCGCCGCTCCACTTGCCGGATTCGCGCAAGGCCTCGTCGCGTACCTGCGTCGCCGCGGAAGGGACCTGCATGTCGCTGACCGGCCGGCCGATCAATTCCTCGCGGCTGTATCCGGTCATCCGGATGAAGGCGCTGTTGGCGGAGACCACGCGTTGACGGGCGTCGCTGATGAGGATGCCGTCGCTGCCGGCCTCGAAGACATTCGCAGCGATCTGCAACTGGCGCTCGTCGCGCAGACGTTCGGTGATGTCGGTGTAGGAACCCGCCATCCGCAGCGGCGTACCGTCTTCGGCGTATTGCGCGAGGCTGCGCGCGAGGATCGTCAGTACCCGACCATCGCGGGTTCGCATGCGCATGACGCGCTGGAGCACGCCGGGTCGCCGCTGCTGCATGTGTTCGTCGAGCGCGGCACGCGCGGCTGCATAGTCCTCGGGCAGGATGATGCGCTTGAGGTCGTCGGGACCGGCGAGCTCGTCCTCGTCGTAGCCCAGCATCTGGTAGACGCGGGGCGAGAAAAAAATCTTCCTGTTGACGACGTCGTAGTCGAAGATGCCATCGTTGGCGCCTTCGGCAACCAGCATGTAGCGCTCGCGGCTGGTCCTGAGTTCGCGCAAGGTCGCGCGCTGCTTGCGCAGCGTCCAGACCGCCAGCGCGATGCTGGTCAGGGCGGCGACGATCGCGACCACGAGCAGGATCACGTTCAAGCGCAGTCAACCTCCCGGTCCCGGGGCCGGCGGCCCCACCAACGTCGTCCTTCGATCCTGGCGGCCCCAGCCCGCCGCTTGGCCAGCTTACCCGATCCGCTCCAGCACGTAACCGCCCACCCGTACCACCGGCGTCGCCAGCCAATGATCGGCCAGCAGGAAACTGAACAGGGCGATCAAATAAACTATGGAGTATCCGAACGCGCTCATCGCGAAACGCTCGTCGGGCGGCCGCATCAGCCGGATCGCGTAGTACAGGTAGGCGATGCCCAGCACCGCTGCGCCGCCCAGGTAGAGCATGCCGCTCATGCCGGTGAGGTACGGCAGCAGGCTCACCAGCACCAGCAGGATGGTATAGAACAACACGTGCCAGCGCGTGTACTCGACGCCGTACACCACCGGCAACATCGGGATGCACGCGCGTCGATAGTCCTCGCGCCGGAAGATCGCCAGCGACCAGAAGTGCGGTGGCGTCCACGCGAACACGATCAGCACCAGCAGCAGGCCGTAGGCCCAGTCGCTGGGCGCCTGCATGCCGGTGACCGAGGCCCAGCCCAGCAGCGGCGGGATCGCACCGGCAAGACCGCCGATCACGATGTTCTGCGGCGTGGCGCGCTTCAGGAAAGCGGTATAGATCACCGCGTATCCGATCAACCCGATGAAGGTCAGCAATGCGGTCAGCCAGTTCACCAGCAGTCCGAGGATCAGCATCGACGCGGCCCCGAGCACGGCCGCGAATGCCAGCACTTGCCGCGCCGTGAGGGTGCCGGTGACGAGCGGCCGCCGCGCGGTGCGCGCCATCACGCGATCGATGCGTTGGTCGATCAACTGGTTGAGCGCCGCGGCCGACGACGAGGCCATCCAGATGCCAAGCGTGCCGAACACCAGCGCCCGCCATGGCGGCAGGCCTGGTGCCGCGAGCAGCATTCCGATCAACGCGGTGAACACAAGCAGCGCGACGATACGCGGCTTGGTGGCGGCGAGGTATTGGCCGGCGATGGTGGACATTCGACTATTGTAGGTGCGCAATGGCTGCCCCTCGCCCGCCCCGGGAGGGAGTTTGGGGCGACGGTCCGGCGCCTTCCCGCATCGCGCGGATCATGAAGCTTCAGTGGGTGTTGCGGGCCGCCCTCTCCCGCAGGAAGCGGCTTCGGCTTGTCGCGTGCGCGCCAGCAAGATGACCAGCGTGAACAGCAGCAGCGCGGCGCCACCGTTGTGCGCGACCGCAACCGGCAAGGGCAGCCCCAGCACCACGTTGCCGATCCCGAGCGCGACCTGGGCGAGCAACAGCAGCGCCAGCGCCAGCGCCTGCCGGCGCATGCCCGCCCGGCCGACTTTGTGCGCCAACCACATCAGGTACACGAACACCACCAGCGCACCGAAGCGGTGCGTCATCTGGATCGCGGCACGCGCGGCGGCGTCGAGGATGCCGCCCTGGTAGTCCACGCCGATGCCGCGCCACAGGACGAACCCCTGGTGGAAATCCATCGCCGGCCACCACTGGCCGAGGCAGGTGGGAAACGCGGAGCCGCCGATGCCGCAGGCCAGCGCCGCGTAGTTCGACGAGGTCCAGCCGCCAAGGATGATCTGGCCGGCCAGCAGCAGCAACCCGACCAGCGCCGGCACGAACAATCGCGCACGGACGGGATCGCGTGGCTCACGCGTCGAAACCCACCATGCTACCCACGCGAGCAACGCGAACGTCGTCATGCCACCCAGGAGATGCCCCGTCACCACGATGGGCTTCAACAGCCAGGTGACCGTCCACATCCCGAGCAGGGCCTGGAAACACACCACCGCCAGCGCCAGCACCGCGATGCGCCGCCATCCGCCTCCGCGCCAGGAGACCACCACGCCCAGCAGCAGCGCCTCACCAAAGGCGGCCAGCACGCTGGAACCCACGTAGTCCCCTGCCATGTACAAGGGGATGCCGACTCCGATCAATACCACCGCGGCGACCACCAGCCCCGATCGCCTCCGGCTCGCGGATGCGGCTGCCAGCGCCTCGGCCAGTACCAGCAAGCCGAGCGTGCCCGCCAGGAAACGATGGGTCTGCTCCCGCCACGCCTTGCCGGTTTCGACCGGACGGCTCGGGAAGGCCCGGTCGGCCCTGGCCACGGCAGCGGGTTTCACCGGCCAAGTGATGCGTCCGTAGCAGGTCGGCCAGTCCGGACACGACAGCCCCGCGTTGGACAGGCGCACGAACGCGCCGAACACGATCACGCAGAACGCGAACGCGCACGCGACCCAGGCCAGCGTCCGCAGCGGCGAAGGCATCGTCTGCATCAGTGCACCACCTTGTTCAGATCTTCGCGCAAACCCGCCGCATCGAAATTCGCCGCATAGTGCGTCAGCGCCTTGCCGGCGGGCGTGACCAGCACCGCACTCACCGAATCGCGCGCATCCGCACGCAAGTCCTCCAGTGCATCCGATGGCGTATTGGCGAGCGCCCACACGCGATCGAATCCCCTGGCCGCATGGCCGGTGGGCGGCGTGCCGAGGTATAACAGGCGCAGCTTGTCGGCGTGCTGGCCAAGGGTGATCTGAGCGCGATGCACCAGGTCGAGCTGGCGCAGGCAGTGTTCGGCGCAATCCGGGCCGGGCAACGCCACCAGCGTCCACACGGCCTCTTGGTTGCCGAACGCGAACGGCTTGCCGTCGGCGAGGCTGACCGGCATGCCGGTGAGGTCGCGCTCAGGCACGATTCGCGCGCCGTAACTGCGGCCATGCGGCACCCATCCTGCTAGGGTCATGCCGAGCATCACGACGATCGGCAAGAGGAAGATCGCCACGATGAATCCCGCCTGCAGGCGGCGTCGGTTGCGCAAGTCCATGGTGTCTATTCCTGTTCGTCGTCGGGCGCGGCGTCGCGCTTCACGCGGTGCAGCACGAGAAACATCACGATCGCGGCGATCGCGAAACTGAACCACTGCAAGGCATAGGCGCGGTGCCGCTCGGGTGGCATCACGTTGGCCGTCCAGCTGCGGATATACGCGCTGCGCGGGTCGGGATCGCTCAACAATACATGCGGATACACCGCGGCGTGCAGGTCGGCTGCGATTTCCCGCGGATCGATCCACGTCACCAACTTGGGCCATGCCTTCTCGCGCAACAGCGGGTTGCCGCCCAGCTTCAGGCCCGGCAACGGCGGCGGCGCATAGATGCCGGTCAGCGTCACCACGTGCTCCGGGATGGGCGGCAGATCCGGCAGCATGGTCGCATCCGGACCCATCTTGGCCAGGAACCCCAGATCCACCAGCAGCAGCCTGGACGATCCCTCGGGTTCGAACGGCACGAACACCATCACGCCGAGCCTGCCCGAGCGCATCTGGTTGTCGAGCAGGTAAGCCTTGTCGCCCTCGAACAATCCCGTGACCTTGACGTGCGGGTAGGCGTAGGGCCTCTGCTCGGCGAGCGCGCCGGCGAGGCTCACGAACGGGGCGTCGGCGGCGTGGTGGAAACGAGCGAACACGATTTCCTTGTAGGCGGCCCGCCGCAACTGCCAGGCGCCGAGCACGCAGAACAACGCCACGCCGCACAGCGTCAGCAGCACCGCGAACACGCTGGGACGGCGGAAGCGCATCATGCCGCGAGAACCGTCCAACCTCGCCCAGGCGCTATACTCGGCGTTTCGGCGCGCGGCAGTCCCATGTCTCCCACCACCCTGTACAAGGTCGTTCTGGTCATCGTGTTTCTGGCGGTGATATTCGAACTGGGTCAGGCGCTGTATTTCATGATGGCCGACCGTACCGGCAGCAGCCGCACGGCATGGGCGTTGACGCGCCGCGTCGCCCTCTCGATCCTGCTGATCGTCCTGATCGTGATCGGCATCGTCACCGGCATCCTGCACCCGCACGGCGTCTACGTGCGCTGATCGTCACCATCGCTTGCCCGGCTCGCCGCAGCAACCGCGCGAGAACCCTCTGGATCATCATCGCGATGGAAGATCTAGCGCGTGACACCGGAGCGCAGCAAGCGGAGCGCTCACGTCGGTACGTGAGCATTGCGCGAGCACCGCCGGCGCGCAACCCGCCGAGCGCAGTAGGTCGTTCAAGGGTTCTAGAGGATGTACACGAACAGGAACAGGCAAAGCCAGATCACGTCCACGAAGTGCCAGTACCACGCGACCGCCTCGAACGCGAAGTGATGCTCGCGGTTGAAGTGCCCGCGCGCGCAGCGCAGCCACATCACGATCAGCATGATCGTACCGAGCGTGACGTGAAGCCCGTGGAAACCCGTGAGGATGTAGAACGTCGCGCCGTAGATGCCGCTGTGCAGCGTCATGTTGAGGTGGACGTAGGACTCCCAGTACTCGTGCGCCTGCAGGCCGAGGAAGGTCGCGCCCAGCAGGATGGTCAGGCCGAGGAAACCGATCAGGGGCTTGCGCTTGCCAGCGCGCAGGGCATGGTGCGCGATGGTCACGGTGACGCTCGATGACAGCAGCAGCAGCGTGTTGATCAGCGGAATGCCCCAGGGCGAGGTCGAGATGAACGAACCGCCCACCGCATCCGGGCCGTTGGTCGGCCACGTGGCCGAGAAACCCTGCCAGATGAAGCCGTTGGTCAGGGCGCCTTTGTCGCCCATCCCGCCCAGCCATGGCACCGTGAAGGTGCGGATGTAGAACAGGGCACCGAAGAATGCCGCGAAGAAAAACACCTCGGAAAAGATGAACCAGGTCATCCCCATCCGAAACGAGGTGTCCACTTGCGAATTGAAGGTGCCTTTCATCGACTCGCGGATCACGTTGCCGAACCAGCCGACCATCATGCCGATGATCGTCAGCGCGCCGGCCGCGAGGATGACTTGGCCCGCGGTGTCGTGGCCGTTCAGCCAGTTCGCCGCCCCGAGCATGAACATGAACATGCCGATCGTCGCGATGATCGGCCAGCGGCTCTTGTGCGGGACGTAGTAGACGTTGGCGTCGGGTTGGCTCATGACAAGGATTCCGGTGTGTGGCTTGGCTGTCGGTTGGTGGTCGAATCAGTGCCCCGGAGGGACCCAGTTGGGAATGCCCACGAAGTGCCCCTGTACCAGGCTGGCGATGAAAAACGCGGCCGCGATCGCGGCGACGATCCATGCCGTGCGGCGCGCGCCTGCCTTGCGGCGGGCGAGGGCGCTCATCGCCGCATCGGTGGGTTCCCGGGCAGGCTTTTCGTTCAGGCTGGTTTGTTCGTCCATTCGAAGCATGTTTTCGTGAAAAGTCGTTCGCACGTTCGGTCGAAGCTGGCTGGCCCGGAAAGTCGGCGCGTGGAAGCCCGTTCCGGATCATCGGACTCGCGGACGCCGTCCCCTGCGGTCTGGCTGAACCGGACGGTGTTCATGGACGAACGCACAATCAATGGCTCACGTCGCCGTGCGCCAACTGGCTGTCGTCGATCACCGGCGGCACCGTGAAGCTGTGGTGCGGCGCGGGCGACGGCAGGGTCCACTCCAGCCCGTAGGCGTGTTCCCAGACCCGCGCGGCAGCCTTCTGCTTCGAGAAGAACACGCAGTGGATCACGACGCCCACGAATATCAGCTGGGTCGCGCCGAACCAGAAGCCGCCGATCGACGACACCATGTTCCAGTCCGCGAACGCCACGTTGTAATCGGGAATGCGGCGTGGCATGCCGGCGAGGCCGAGGAAGTGCTGCGGGAAGAACAGCACGTTCACCGAGATCACGCTCGACCAGAAGTGCAGCTTGGCCCAGAAGTTCGAGTACATCCGGCCAGACCACTTCGGCAGCCAGTAGTAAACCGCGCCGATGATCGAGAACAGCGCGCCGCCCACCAGCACGTAATGGAAGTGCGCGACGATGAAGTACGTCTGGTTGTACTGGAAGTCGGCCGGCACCAGCGCCATCATCACGCCGGAGAAGCCGCCGATCGTGAACAGGACGATGAAAGCGATCGCCCACAGCATCGGCACCTCGAAGCTGAGCGAACCGCGCCACATCGTGGTGACCCAGTTGAAGATCTTCACGCCTGTCGGCACCGCGATCAGCATGGTCGAATACATGAAGAACACTTCGGCGCCGAGCGGCAGGCCGACCGTGAACATGTGGTGCGACCACACGATGAACGACAGGAACGCGATGCATGCGATCGCGTACACCATGGCCTTGTAGCCGAACAGCGGCTTGCGCGAGAAGGTCGGCACGATTTCCGAGATGACCCCGAACGCGGGCAGGATCATGATGTACACCTCGGGGTGCCCGAAGAACCAGAACACGTGCTGGTACATCACCGGGTCGCCGCCACCCGCGGCATTGAAGAAGTTTGTGCCGAAGAAACGGTCGAACAGCATCATCGTCACCGCGCCGGCCAGCACCGGCATCACCGCGATCACCAGGAACGAGGTGATCAGCCAGGACCAGCAGAACATCGGCATCTTCAGCAGGTCCAGGCCCGGCGCGCGCAGGTTCAGGATGGTGGCGATGATGTTGATCGAACCGAGGATCGAGCTGATGCCCATCAGGTGGATCGCGAAGATCATGAACGCGATCGACTCGCCGCCCTGCAGTACCAGTGGCGGGTACATCGTCCAGCCCGCGGCGGGCGCGCCGCCCGGCATGAAGAAGGTCGACAGCAGCAGCACGAACGCGAACGGCAGGATCCAGAATGAAAGGTTGTTGAGGCGCGGCAGCGCCATGTCCGGCGCGCCGATCTGCATCGGGATCATCCAGTTCGCGAGACCGACGAACGAGGGCATGATCACGCCGAAGATCATCACCAGGCCATGCATGCCGGTCAGTTCGTTGAAGAAATACGGCTGCATGAGCTGCAGGCCCGGCTCGAACAGCTCGGCGCGGATCAGCATCGCGAAGGAGCCGCCCACGAACAGCATCAGGAACGAGAACGACAGGTACAGCGTGCCGATGTCCTTGTGGTTGGTGGACATGAACCAGCGCTCGAAGAAGCTCTGGTGGTGTTCCTCGTGGTGGACGGCTTGCGCTGTGCTGGACATGTTGCGGATCCTCTGGAATGCCTTGAGCTACACGAACGTATGCTGCATCAACCCTTGGCTGGCGCCGGCTTGCGCGGCCCGACCTGGGCGGTGCGCGCAGCCCGGTCGAGCGTGGCCGGTTGTTCCTGGGCGCTCAGCCATGCGTTGAACTGGTCGCGCGGGACCACCTTGACCACCACCGGCATCGCGCTATGGTCCTGCCCGCAGAGCACGTAGCACTGGCCGCGGTAGATGCCGGGCTTGTCGACCTTCGCCCAAGCGTCGTTCATGATGCCCGGGATGGCATCGCGCTTGGCCGCGAAGTCCGGCACCCACCAGCCGTGGATCACGTCACCGCCGGTGATCAGGAACCGTACCTTGACGCCCGCCGGGATCACCAGCGGATGGGTCACGTTGAGCAGGTAATCGTGGTAGCCGTCCCTGGAGACGATGCTGTCGGGGTTGATCCCGGAATCGAGCTGGCGCGCCGCGTTGCTGTTCCACGCCAGCCGCGAGAAGATCGGCTTCACCCCGGTGACGGGCTTGCCTTCGTAACTTATGTAGTCGTAGCGCCACAGCCACTGGTAACCAGTCACCTTGACCGTCATCTGCGCACCGCTGGTGTTGTAGAGCTTGCGCGTGAGCAGGGTGGCCGGCAACGCCAGGCCCACCAGGATCAGGATCGGCACGATGGTCCAGCACACCTCGAGCAGGGTGTTGTGGCTCCAGGTCGCCGCGACCGCGCCTTTAGACCGGCGAAACCTGAAGATCGCGATGAACATGGCGCCGAACACGATGACACCGAGCGCCACGCATACCCACAAGGCGGCCATGTGCAGGTCCCAGATCTCCCGCGAGACCGTGGTCGCGCCCTTGCCGAGGTTCATCTGCCAGGGAACCGGGTTGGCGGCTGCGGCCATGGATGCCAGCGTTGCGCCCAGAGCGGCAACCGCCCCCGTGATTCGCCGCCTGCAATTGCTGGAACTCATCGTCATCGCACCCCGAATAGTCTCTGCTAGTTTTCCCGCCAGCCACTGCGGCCGGACAGCAAGGCTTTCAACCACTGCGACAATTGCATCCGTTCGTCGTCGCCAAGCCATTCTCCCACTTCCTGCTCGCGCCCCTGCGAGGCCAGTACCACGTGCCTGTGCCCGTCTGCGCGTTCCACCACGCGCACCTTCGTCCAGGCCACCGGGAACGTGCTGGCCACGCGCTCCCTTGGCGGCAGCCGCTCGATGCGGAGGTGATCCGTATCCAGCGTGATGCGCTCCCTGCGTTCGCCCCGGCGCCACACCAGCCACAACGCCGCCGTAAGCACAGGCACCTCGACCAGCGCGAACAGGGGCGCGAACACGTTGCCACCCCACGCCGCCAGACCCGCCACCAGCAATGCCGCCATACACAGTTCCCACGTCAACCGGCGCATTTGCTTGAGGCTGAGCGCCCGGTTCGGCGCAATCAGTAGGGTCACCTGCCCGGTTTCGGCCGCTACCGGAAGACGTGTGATCATGGGCATTCGCGATACCGCAATTGCCGAATCATACGGCCGCCGGGCCAGCGCAGCAAGAATAGGCTGGCGGGCGGCGGCGGCGCTTGTTGCACGTCATTGGCTGCAACGTGTGCAAGCCGTACAATGAGCGGTCACGTTCGCAGTCATCCCCGATGGCCGACATCCTGAGTCCCGAATTGCCCGCGCCGCCCGAAGCCGCGCGCGCACGCATAACCGCCGCCTGGAGCGGGGACGAGTCCGAGATCGTCGCGGCGCGGTTGGCCGAGGCGACGCTACCCGCGAAGGAACGCGAGGCCGTCGAAGCGCAGGCCGCGGCCTTGGTCTCGCGGGTACGCGAGCGCAGCGCCGACCAGAGCGCGGTCGAATCGTTCATGCGCCAGTACGACCTGTCCAGCGAGGAAGGCGTGTTGCTGATGTGCGTGGCCGAAGCGCTGCTGCGGATACCCGACAAGGCCACCACCGACAAGCTCATCCGCGACAAGCTGGGTGATGCCGACTGGAAGAAGCACCTCGGCGCCAGCGATTCGCTGTTCGTCAACGCGTCGACCTGGGGACTGATGCTGACCGGCCGGCTGGTGAACCTGGCCGACACGACCCGCGCCGACGCACCGGGCGCATTCAAGCGCCTGGTGGCGCGCGCCGGCGAGCCGATGATCCGCCTCGCGGTGCGCCAGGCCATGCGCATCATGGGCCATCAGTTCGTGATGGGCCGCAGTATCGGCGAGGCGCTGGAACGCGCCGCCAAGGGCGACAACGCGAAATACCGCTACTCCTTCGACATGCTCGGCGAAGCGGCGTTCACGGCACCGGACGCGCAGCGCTACAAACGGGCTTACCACGACGCCATCCTCGCGCTGGGTGCAAGCGGGCCGCACGCCGACGTGCTGGACGCGCCGTCGATTTCCGTGAAGCTGTCCGCGCTGCATCCACGCTACCAGGTGTCCGAACGCGCGAGGGTGCACGCCGAGCTGACGCAGGTGGTGTTGGAGCTCGCGCAGCTCGCGAAGGCCAATGGCATCGGCATGACCATCGACGCCGAGGAAGCCGATCGCCTTGAGTTGTCGCTGGACGTCGTCAGCGCGGTCTTCGCCGACCCGTCGCTGGCAGGCTGGAACGGTTTCGGCCTCGCTGTACAGGCTTACCAGAAACGCGCGCCGTTCGTGATCGACTGGCTCGCCGAGACCGCAAGGGCCAGCGGGCGCCGCTGGTGCGTGCGGCTGGTCAAGGGCGCGTACTGGGATACCGAGATCAAGCGCGCGCAGGAGGCCGGCCTGCCCGGCTACCCGGTGTTCACGCGCAAGCCGAATACCGACGTGTCGTATCTCGCCAATGCGCGGCGCATGCTCGACGCCGGCTCGGACCTGATCTATCCGCAGTTCGCGACCCACAACGCGCACACCATCGCCGCGATCCACCACATGGCGAACGGACGGCCGTTCGAATTCCAGCGCCTGCACGGCATGGGGGCCGACCTTTATGCGGAAGTGATCGGCCCGGACAAGTGGAACGTTCCATGCCGCGTGTATGCGCCGTGCGGCAGCCACGAGGACTTGCTGCCGTACCTGGTCCGGCGCCTGCTGGAAAACGGCGCCAACACCAGCTTCGTCAACCGCATCAGCGACGAGAGCCTCTCTATCCACGAGCTCATCGCCGATCCCTGCGTCGAGGTGCGTGCCTTCGGCGAGGCCCACCAGGGCCGCTACCAACACCCGCGCATCCCCCTGCCGATCAACCTGTTCGGCACCACCAGGAAGAATTCCATGGGCGTTAACCTGTCCAACGACGATGCGCTGCGCGCGCTCGCCGAAGCGGTCAACGCGACGCGACCGCCGTGGCACGCCGAACCGCTGGTGCCCGGCGTCCGCAGCAACGCGCCAGCCATCGACATCACCGATCCGGCCGACCATCGCCGCGTGGTGGGCCAGGCCCGGGTCGCCGACGCGGCGGTGGTCGATCGCGCGCTGGCCAATGCGGTGGAGGCGCAGGCCGGATGGAATGCGCGCCCGGCGGACGAGCGTGCCGCGATCCTTGAGCGCGCCGCCGACATGCTTGAGCAACGCCGCGGCGAATTCGTCGCGATGTGCGTGCGTGAAGCCGGCAAGAGCACTCCATCGTCGATCGGGGAAGTACGCGAGGCCGCGGATTTCTGCCGCTATTACGCGATGATGGCGCGCAAACTGTTCGCCAAGCCCGCCGACCTGCCCGGCCCCACCGGCGAAACCAACCAGCTGTTCCTGGCGGGCCGCGGCGTGTTCGTTTGCATCAGCCCGTGGAATTTCCCGCTGGCGATTTTCACCGGCCAGGTCGTCGCGGCACTCGCCGCCGGCAACGCCGTGATCGCCAAACCGGCCGAGCAGACCACCCTGATCGGTTACGCGATGACCCGTCTGCTGCACGAAGCCGGCGTACCGGAAGCGGCACTGCAATTCCTGCCGGGCGACGGTGTCACCGTCGGCGCCGCCTTGACCAAGGACCCACGCGTGGATGGCGTGGCCTTTACGGGATCCACGGATACCGCGTGGGCCATCAACCGCTCGCTAGCCGCGCGCAATGCGCCGATCGCCGCGCTGATCGCCGAGACCGGCGGCCAGAACGCGCTGATCGCCGACTCCTCGGCGCTGCCCGAGCAACTGGTCCGCGACGTCATTGCCTCGGCCTTCGATTCGGCCGGCCAGCGTTGCTCGGCGGCGCGCGTGCTGTTCGTGCAGGAAGACGTTGCCGATCGCGTGATCGAGATGCTGGCCGGGGCCATGGACCAGCTGAAGGTCGGCGATCCCGCCCTGCTTTCCACCGACGTCGGCCCGGTGATCGACCACGACGCCCTGAAGCTGCTGGAAGACCACGCCGCGCGCATGGACCGCGAAGCCCGACTGATCCGCAAGGTCGAGTTGCCGCCGGAATGCGAACACGGTACCTATTTCGCACCGCGTGCCTACGAGATTTCATCGCTGTCGCAACTGACGCGCGAAGTGTTCGGCCCGGTCCTGCACGTGATCCGCTGGAGGGCTAGCGAGCTCGACAAGGTCATCGACGCGATCAACGCCACCGGCTTCGGATTGACGCTGGGAATCCACAGCCGCATCGACGAGACAGTCGAGTATATCCGCAGGCGCGCGCACATGGGCAACGTCTACGTCAACCGGAACCAGATCGGCGCAGTGGTCGGCGTGCAGCCGTTCGGCGGCGAACGCATGTCCGGCACGGGCCCCAAGGCCGGCGGTCCGCACTACCTGCAGCGCTTCGCGGTCGAGCGTTGCTTCACCGTCGACACCACCGCCGCGGGCGGCAATGCCAGCTTGCTGACGCTTGCTGACTGAATACTCCTGAAGCGAAACCTGAACCGCAGTCCCCGGCACGGTTGAATCGATCCGAGGTGGCCCGGTAGGGTGGGTTTGCGGCGTCGGAAGACGCCGTTTTCTTTCGCATCAGGAGTAAGCCTCATGACCCTACATCTGAACAGGATCGGTGCCGCGGCTGCCGTGGCGCTTGGCCTCGGCATGCTGCAGCCCGCAGCATTCGCGCAAACCACACCCCCGCCGCAGCAGCAGGTCCCGAACCAGGGTCCGAAGACCTTGCAACGACCCACGGCCGGTCCGACGCCGACCAATGCGGAGCTGCAGCACTTCGCACACGCCGCCCTGGATGTCCAGAGCATCCGGCAGGCCGCACAACCCCAGATATCCAAGGCAAAAAGCCCGGATACCCGTACCCAGTTGCAAAAGGCGGCCGAGCAGAAAATGGAGGCCGCCGTGCGCAGCCACCATCTTTCGTTGCATCGCTACGAGCAGATTGCAATGGTCGCGGAGACCGACAGCTCGGTTCGCGCGAAGCTGGTGAAGTTGATGCAGAAGCCGGCGAGCTCGTGATCGCCCGTCCTGGTTGGTCCGCGCAGGGAAGCTCTCCGGATGCCTTGCTCGCTGCACGCGACAAGCGAGGTGGCGTGGCCGGAATCCGGTCGGATCGACGGCGACCCGAGCAATCGCCACCATGCGAAAACCCCGCCTTTCCAGGCTGTGTCAAAACTCAATTTGATGCAGCCAAAGCGGAGTGATTGAAGGACAATGCCCTCGGGATTCCGAGGGCATTGTCGTTATGGGCCACATCATTGGCGAAGGGCGTGGACAAAGCGCGTTGTTTCCGTTGTGCCTTGAGGATCTGATCCCCGCTGATCACGCATGCCGGGTGATCGATGCCTTCGTGGACAGTCTGGCGATGGAAGCGCTGGGGTTTGCACGCAGCCAGCCGGCCGGCACGGGACGTCCGGGTTACGATCCGCGCGATCTCTTGAAGCTGTATGTGTACGGTTACCTGCAACAGGTCCGTTCCTCGCGCCGGCTGGAGGCGGAGTGCCGGCGCAACGTGGAAGTGATGTGGCTGCTGGGCCGGCTGGTGCCCGATCACAAGGTGATTGCGGAGTTCCGCCGGCTGCACCGGGAGGCGGTGGCCGAGGCGGGCGCCAGCCTGATCCGATGGGCGCGTGCGCAGGCGATGCTCGCGAGCGG
>JAJXWZ010000204.1 GCA_021781345.1 Pseudomonadota bacterium | reverse complement strand
GAGGTCGTAATGATCGAGGGTGAATTCTGGATGTCGCCAAAGGTAACTTGATGGCGAGTCAGGCTGAACTTCCTTGCGAGAGGTTCTACCCAGCCATCGCGGGCGCTGAAAAGTATTTTGAGTGGTGTGCTTGTTGTGAAGCGGCTACGAATAAGCTCGCGGATCAAGAATCGCTTGCTTCGATATTGGGCACGCAACCGGTTGATAGTCACGAATGGATTCTTCATTGCTGGTGCGAGTCAATGTCTGGGCTGCTGAGCTGCTGCCGGTATCGCGGACACCATGTTAGGGAATCGTTCCCCGCCATCCGCAACGCCCGATAGTGGGTAAAGTCCGTCCACTCTGAGTGGATGTGACCTGAGGCGGTTTTTGTAGCCACTCAGGCGATGAGTCTCGGTTCGATGGTAGCGGTTTCGATCCGGTTCTGGCGAACCTCGGCAGGTCAGTCAGACACGCTCATGCCGCCGAACTTGCTGCGCCATAGGTAGTAGGACGCTTCGTTGAAGCCATGCTTGCGGTACAGCTGCTTCACCTGTACGCCGGCCTCCGCCTCACGCAGGAAGCCGAAGATATGCTCTTCGGCAAGCCGCTTCTTCATGCCCAATCTCCTTCGGATGGGGATTGGCCTCCAAACGCTGCGCTACTCAGAACCGGTGGACGTCGCGAGAACATCCCCAACGCTGCACGTCCGCTCCACGCATCCTGATACCCTTCAGCGATAGGTGGCGTCTATGACAAAATCGACGCGCCGGAGTTTCTCAACAGCCTGCTAGGCGAGCCAATTGGGGGATGGGATGTCGGTCATGCAGCCAGTTTTTCCATGGGATGGTTTAACGACTCTCCAGGGTTACGAAGTCGTTGATGCAGACCTGACAAGTGCATGCGAGATTGCCGTCGCAGTATGGGGCGGCAGTATCGGATGGCCAGACAGGCCTGTCGAAATGTACCGTAGCTGCTATCTGTCGTGTCCCGTCGGTCAGGCGGAATTGAAGTTCCTTCGTCACGTACCCTCGAACAAGGTAGTTGGTACGCTGGGTGTAATCCCGCGTCGCGTTCTATGGAACGAAAAGGAAATACGGGTAGGCGTTCTCTCTCATTTTTGTGTGATTGCCGAGCACCGAAAGATCAAGCCGGCCAAATTCCTGTTGAAAGCGGTGGTCGACGCATGCCGTACGCGGTACGACGTGCTGTACGGCATGCCAGCCACGCCGCAGTCGGTTGCCTTTATAGGGAAGTTGGCCAGGATGACTTACGCGTGCACCGTGAACCGCCGTGTCAAAGTGTTGCGTCACGCCAAGTACGCTGCCCGCTTCCTTCCGCGTTCGTTGGCAAGTGTGGCCGGTGAGATTGCGGATACTGCGTTGCGATGCAGGGACTTGCTGGGCGGCAGAAACGTCGCAACGAGATTCAAATGGGTGGATGGTGTTGACCCACGCATGGCGCAACTCTGGGCGGCGTTTCCGCTACCGGGGGGCTGGAATGCTGTGCGGGATGTGGAGATGTTACGCTGGCGTCTGGACCAACTGCCATCCATTCGAAGGCGTTATCTGTTGGTGGAGTCTGCCCCCAGCGGTGCACTGCTCGCTTGGTTCGCGTGTGATACTAACAGTTTCGATCATGACATCCTGATGGTGCAAGATTTCTGGGCCGACGGCGGCCCATATGAAATCGGACGAGCCGCGATTCGGACTCTGTGCCGTGCTGCAAGGGGACTGGGATTCTCCGCAGTCGAGGTTAGATTGGCTGCCCCCAAATTGGCAGCAACGCCTTGGATTAGTGAAGGATTTGTCAATCGCAACCAATCCCCTGTTTTCGTCGTTTGGCTGAATGGCTTGTTTGCGAGTAACTCGGAAGAGTTTTGGCATGTCACTGAGTTCGACAACGACTGTTGACAGTGCGGTTCGATCCGTCCGATCCGTCGGTTGAGTCCGGAACATCTCAGCGACTATCGATTACATTCGAATAACATCACCGACTGCAGAGCACTATCCGCAGTCGGTGCGGACGGTTGACCTTCAACCGCTGGAAGGTGGCGGTCCTCTACGCCGCTCGTGCGCTGGCGCTCTTGCTGATCCCCGGGGTTGCGGGCGCGGTGCGTTGGCGGGCGGGCGCGGTATGTTGGCGGGCGGGCGCGGTACGTTGGCCGGCGGACGCGGCCTTGGGCGATGGCTGCCCGGTGGCCGGTGTCCAGCAATGGGCGGCCGCGGCGGACGTGCCCAGCCACCCGGCGGGCGATGCGGCGGCGCCGGCGGTCGCGCGATGGGGGGTGGACGGCGATACCAACGATAGCGATCGCGATAGAACGGCCGGTGGCGGTAGTGGGCGCCCCAGTACGTGCCAATCGAGAACACGATGATGGGAATCCCGATACGTGGGCCATAGTAGGGCAGCAACACCGGCGCGCCCTGATAGTCGTAAAGGATGTAGTTGCCGGGGATCCACCCGCGATAGCCGTTGGCGATCACGTCGCACCATTCCCATCCGTTCAGGCATCCCTGCACGGACACCCAGGTGTCGTATGGCAGGAAAACGATCGGTGGATATTCCGGCGACGGGCCTGCGCGCATCGTCACGCTGGCGTTCAGGTATCCGTTGACGAGTTGCGCGCGACCCGCGATCGGCAGCGCCAGGAATGCGATGACGGCGACCACGGACAAGAAGCGTTTCATGGCCAATCCTCCTTGATCGAACATGGCCGGCACGCGCGGGATGCGCGAGGCGCGGCACGTGTTCGTGGCCGATTCTGCTCCCGACCCGGTCAATCCGCCAGTGCCCGCGATTCGATCCGGAGGGAGTCCGGGCAACCTGGTTCAGGTGGCGTTTTCGCGAATCACCCGATCACTCGGATTTTCGGATCCAGGTCTGGGTGCGCCCGAACAAAGACCAGCCGATGTAGCCGCGCACGTCGAGCTTCCGGCCATTGTTCTCCATCGAAAGCTTGACCTTGTAGACCTTGCCGTTGTGCGGGTCCAGTATCCGGCCGCCGTCCCAGACGTCGCCGTCCTTCTTCACGCCCCACATGATGGCCATGCCGACCACCGGTTTATTGTGGCGTTCGCCGTCGCATTTGTCGCAGATGGGGTGGGTGCCCTGGTCGGAGAACAGCACCTGCTTGACCACGCCCTGCAGGGTGCCGTCCGGGAGTTGCGTGATCTCGATGATGGACTTCGGCTTGCCGGTAGCGTCGTCGACCTGGGTCCAGATGCCGACCGGGGTGTCGCTGGCGGCCCAGGCCGCGGTGGCCAACAGCAGGGTGAATGCGATCAGGGTGGAACGAAGGACAGTGTGCATGGCAGGGCTCCACGGGGCGTGCGCCTAGACTGCGCGTTGCTTGCGAAGCCGTCAACTGGCGCTTGCCGAAGCCCGCGGCTGACCGGCACCGAGGCGCACTCGCGGTCGTCTGGCATAATCTTGGGTCGTTTCCGTACCTTTGCCTCGCCATGCCCCCGATCACAGAAGCGCGCGTCCGCGAACTCCTTGCGGGCGTGGTCGACCCGCACAATTCTGCGTCACTCGGTGAGGGGAGCACGATCCGCGCGGTCGGCGTGGATGGCGACAAGGTGGCCGTGGAGATCGCCCTCGGGTATCCCGCGCGCGGTTGGCGGGATGGCTTCGCGGTCCGGATCAAGGCCCTGCTGGAAGCCGATCCCGAGATCGCGCAAGCCACGGTATCCGTGACCTCGCGCATCGCCACCCACGCGGTCCAGGACAAGCTGACGCCGCTACCGGGCGTCAAGAACATCATCGCGGTGGCCTCGGGCAAGGGCGGCGTGGGCAAGTCCACGGTAGCGGTCAACCTCGCACTGGCGCTGGCCGCCGAGGGCGCCAGCGTCGGGGTCTTGGATGCCGACATCTACGGGCCCAGCCAGCCGCGCATGCTGGGCATCGAGGGCAGGCCCGAATCGCCGGACGGCAAGTCGATCATTCCGATGGCCAACCACGGCGTCCAGGTGATGTCGATCGGCTTCCTGGTCGGGGAAGACACGCCGATGGTGTGGCGCGGTCCGATGGTGACGCAGGCGCTCACGCAACTGCTGCATTCGACGCGCTGGCACGACCTCGACTACCTGGTCGTGGACATGCCGCCCGGGACCGGCGACATCCAGTTGACGCTCACCCAGCGCGTGCCGGTGGCGGGCGCCGTGATCGTCACGACGCCGCAGGACATCGCCTTGCTGGACGCGCAGAAGGGCTTGAAGGCGTTCGAGAAGGTGCAGGTGCCGGTACTCGGGATCATCGAGAACATGGCCACCCACGTATGCTCGAACTGCGGGCACGAGGAACATGTGTTCGGCGAGGGCGGTGGCGCACTCATGGCCGAACGCTACGGCGTGCCATTGCTGGGATCGCTGCCGCTCGACATCCGCATCCGCGAACAGGCCGACAGCGGCAACCCGACCGTGTCGGCGATGCCCGAATCCGACCTGGCGTTGCGCTATCGCGAAATTGCGCGAAAGGCCGCGGCCATGCTGGCGCTGCAGGCCGAGCGCGACATGACCGGCGTGCCGAACATCCGCGTGGTCAATGATTGATGCGGAGGCCCGCGCGACGTTACGCTTGCCCGGTTACGCACCCGGAAACCCGTGCCCCATGAGCATCAAGAGCGACCAATGGATCCGCCGCATGGCCGAGCAGCACGGCATGATCGAGCCGTTCGAGCCCGGCCAGGTCAAGCACCACGACGGCAGCCGGATCGTCTCGTACGGCACGTCCAGCTACGGTTACGACGTGCGCTGCGCGGGCGAGTTCAAGATCTTCACCAACATCAACTCGACCATCGTCGACCCGAAGGACTTCGATTCGCGCAATTTCGTCGATTTCAACGGCGACTGCTGCATCATTCCGCCGAATTCCTTCGCGCTGGCGCGCACGGTCGAGTATTTCCGCATCCCGCGCAACGTGCTGACCATCTGCCTGGGCAAGAGCACCTACGCGCGTTGCGGCATCATCGTCAACGTCACGCCGCTCGAACCCGAATGGGAAGGACACGTGACGCTCGAGTTTTCCAACACCACGCCGCTGCCGGCCAAGATCTACGCCAACGAGGGCGTCGCGCAGATGCTTTTCCTGGAATCGGACGAGGTCTGTGCGACCAGCTACAAGGATCGCGGCGGCAAGTACCAGGGCCAGAAGGGCGTGACCCTGCCGAGAACATAGCCATGCGGTCGCCCCTTGTCGCTGCATCAAGCCGCACCGGGTGCCAATGCATCGTCGTCCGGCCGGCGGCACCGCAGCGGCCAAGGCTGCCATCGATGGCCAAGAGATCCATGTCCTGACCTTCCACCACAAGCCGACACGTTCAGCCGGCTTGTGGCAGACTTCCCAGAATGCAGCCATGGCCTGCATCCACCAAGCAACGGAGACCGATCCCATGAACCTGCGTTCGATTGTTGTGCGTCTCGGCGGAGCGGCCATGCTCGCGACGATGTTCGCGCTGGCGGCTTGCAACGGTACGGTCCGCAGCGGAGGCGAGACCACCGTCAACGTGCCCGGTTCGTACGACATGACGATCGGCGCCTACAAGGACAACCAGTTCATGCTGGACGGCGCGGTGCTGAGCGCACCGGACCTGGAAGCGCACTTCCGTTACCTGCAGGACCAGAAACAGCTGCCCAAGACCGTGCTGCTGGAAGACACCGACTCGGCCAAGATCAACAACGCCGACCTCGAGGAATTCGCCAACCTGCAACTGAGCTTCCATTTCACCGGCTACGTGAAGCACAAGGGCAAGCTGACCCTGATGAGTGCGGTGGAAGCGCCCAAGAAAGCCAAGAGCGACAAATAGGATTGCACCGCCGGTTCGGCCCGGACCCGGCGCGAACTTCGTTCGGCTGCCCGGGCCGTGGCTGGCGGGACGCCGCCCGCGACATCACGCTTCCCGGCCGCCCGCCATCCGGATATCGCCGGTCGTGGCCAAGGCGGTACGCACGATGATCTCCAACGCGCGCACGGTTTGTTCGAGCGGCATGCCCGGCTGGCGATGCGCCCGTGCCTGGTCCGGCAGCCACGGCACGTGCACGAATCCCGCTCGCGTGGCGGGCCGGTGGCGCAGCGCATGCATCAAGCCGTAGAACACCTGGTTGCAGACGTAGGTCCCCGCAGTCTGCGACACGTGCGCGGGAATCCGGGCCGCTAGGAGTGCCTGCAGGGATGCCTTGACCGGCAGCGTGGAGAAATACGCGGCCGGACCCGTGCGCACGACGGGCACGTCGATGGGTTGCGCGCCCGCGTTGTCAGGGATGCGCGCGTCGACGACGTTGATGGCGATGCGCTCCAACGAAATGCCTTCGCGGCCGCCGGCCAGGCCCGTCGCGACCACCACGCGGGGTTCATGTTTGCGCAGGGCACGTCGAAGCGCCGGCAGTGATTCCTTGAACGCGCACGGCAGTTCCGCCACCGCCACGCGATGGCCCTCGACCAGCGTGCCGTCCAGCAACCGCACCGCCTGCCACGACGGGTTGACCGTCTCTCCCGCGAACGGCTCGAAGCCCGTCAGCAGCACGATGCGCTCGCGACGTCGTCTGGATGTGTTCAAAACCGGAAGACCAACAGATAGATCAGCGCCAAGTTTACGACGAGCAGCAGCGCGCCGGTTTTCCATTGCGCGCGGATCACGTCGCCCTGGTTCGGCAGTTCCAGCAGCGCCACCGGCACGATGTTGTAGTTGGCCGCCATCGGCGTGAACAGCGTCCCGCAATAGCCCGTGACCATGCCCATCGCGCCGAGGATCGCCGGGTTCGCGCCGTGCAGGCGGATCAGCAGCGGAATGCCGATGCCCGCCATCAGTACCGGAAACGCGGCGAAGGCGTTTCCCATGATCACCGTGAACAGCACCATCCCCAGCCCGAACGCGACGACGCAGGCCAGCGCACTGTGCACGGGAATCAACATGCGCACCAGGTCGGCGACGGCGGTGCCGACGCCGGTGGCCGCGAAAACGCCGCCGAGCGCCGCCAGCGTCAGTGGCAACAAGGCCGCCCAGCCGAGCGTGTCGAGCAGTCGACGGCCTTCCACCAGGCCCGAGGCCGGATCCGCACGGGTGACCCGCAACGCCGCGACCAGCGCGACCAGGCAGGCGAGCGCCAGTCCGGTCAGGGTCATCTGGTGCGCGTCGAACAGACGCCTGCCGTCGAACGCCAGGTAATCACCGAACAGCGCGACCAGCAACGTCACCAGCGGGATCAGCAAGGCCGGACCTAACAGGCGGTGGCGCAACTTTTTCGCGTCGGCCTCGCGTTCGTCTGCAGGACGTTCGCGCAGGTGGCCGCGCGACATGCGCGGTGAAAGCGCGGCCAGGGCGATCACGCCCGCGCCCGCCAGTTGCGCGGGCAGGTTATCGTGCGCGGCCGCGGCAGCCAGCACGAACTTGCCGCCGGCGACCAGCATGGCGAGCACGCCCCAGAACGCCGCGTGCGACCAGCGCCGGTCGCGCAGATTCAGGATCGCGGCACCCGCGAGGAACAGCGCCATCAGCCAGTAGGCTTGCTCGATTCGCAGCATGTCAGTCTGCTTCCTCGCGGGCGTCTGCGGCTGCGCCGACTTGCCGCTGCAGCCGGCGTTGCAGCAGGACCGCGCGGATCGCGTGGATGACGAACGCCGCGATCGCGGTCGGCAGTGCCCAAAGCGCGATCTGCAGCGGCTCGAGCTCGATGCCGTGCTGCGCGTAGAAGCCCTGGATCAGCAATACCGCGCCGAGCGCGATGAACACGTCCTCGCCGAAGAACAGGCCGATGTTGTCGGTGGCCGCGCTGAACGCGCGCACGTCGTTGCGCTCCTGCGGAGTCAGCGGCGAACCGCGCTTTTCGGCAGCGCCCTCCGCCATCGGTGCCAACAGCGGCCGCACGGTTTGCGCCTGGCCGGCGACGCTGGTCAAGCCCAGCATCGAAAGTATCTGGCGCAAGCCGAGGTAGGCGATCAGCAGGCGCGCGACGTTCAGCCCGCGCAGCGACGCGATCCAGTGGCGCGCGTGTTCGCGCAGGCCGGCGCGCTCGAGCACGCCGATGGCGGGCAGGGTGAGCACGAACAGCAGCAGCGCGCGCTCCGAAACGAAGCTGGTGCCGATCAGGGCGAGGATGTCGCCGATCGACTTGCCGGCCGCGAGTCCGCTGACGATGCCGGCGACGACCACCACCGGCACCGGGTTGAAGCGCAGCGCGAAGCCTGCAACGACCACCAGCACGCCGAGCAGGGGCAGGTAATGCAACAGGACGCTCATCGCGACGACGACCGCCGGATCATGCCGGGCGTTCCGAAGCCGCCACCCTGACGCCCGCGAATTCCAGCGCGCGACGCAAGCGTTCGGCGAAGGCGCCCGCATTGGCGCGGTCGCCGTGGACGCACAGCGTGTCGGCCTGCATCGATACCGTGCTGCCGTCGCCCGCCACGGCTTCGCCGCGGGTCGCGATGGAGACGGCTTGCGCGACCGCCTGGTCCGGGTCGTCGAGCACGGCGCCGGGCTCGGAGCGGGGCGTCAGCGAGCCGTCGGCACGGTAGCGACGGTCGCAGAATCCTTCGCTGCGCACCTGCAGCCCGCTGGCGCGGCCCGCCCCGACCAGCGCGCTGCCGGCAAGGCCGACCAGGATCAGGCTCGGGTCGAAGTCACGCACCGCGCGGGCGATCGCCTCGGCCAGGTCGTGGTCGCGCGCCGCCATGTTGTAAAGCGCGCCGTGCGGTTTGACATGATGCAGGCGGGTCCCGGCGGCGCGCGCGAAGGCGTTCAACGCGCCGACCTGGTAAAGCGTTTGCGCGTAGACCTCGTGCGGCGAAACCTTCATTTCGCGGCGTCCGAAGCCCTGCAGGTCCGGCAGCGAGGCGTGCGCCCCGATCGCGACGCCGTGCCTGGCGCACAGCGCCACCGTGGCGCGCATGATCACGGGATCGCCGCCGTGGAATCCGCAGGCCACGTTGGCGGACGTGATCCACGGCATCACGCCGGCGTCGTCGCCCATCCGCCACGGGCCGAAGGATTCGCCGAGGTCGGCGTTGAGGTCGATCTGGTTCATGCGGACAACCGGGCGGCGATGTTGGCTTCGAGTCGAATCAACGCGCGTTCGCGTTGCTCGAACGCGTGCACGGCGTCGTCGAAAGTGCACGGCGTGAAGCGTAGCGTATCGCCCGGTTTCAGTTGCGCGAGGCGCGGCAGGTCCACGGCGGCGACCTGGCCGATGCGCGGATAGCCGCCACTGACCGGCCCCTCGGGTCCGAAGGCGATCGGCTGCCCGGAGGGCGGCAACTGCAGCAGACCCGGCACGCATCCTTCGCTGACCATCTCGACCGGCGCCACGCATTCCAGCGTCGGCCCGGCCAGGCGCAGGCCTGCGCGATTGGAGTCGACATTCACCTTGAATGCTTTTGAAAACATATGCATGCGTGATGTTTTTGCCAATGTGTCGATATGACGGCCGGGCAGCAGGCGCAGTGGTCGGTTCGGATCGTCCACGAACCATGGACGCGGGTCGGCGCGCCAGCGCGTCGCAGGGTGGCCTGACGCCGTATTCGTGCGGTCACGGTGGGTGCGCCGGTCCGGCCCGAAGCACAAGCCCGGTACCGTTTCGGATCCCGTCTCGAGGACATCGCCGGCACGCAAGGGCCGCCCGCCAAGTGGCCCGAGCCGCGCGTTGGCGTCCGCGCTGCGGCTGCCGAGCACGGGTTCCACGTCGAACCCGCCGCGCACGGCAACCCAACTGCGGCAGCCGTTGCGGATCGGGCCGAGCTCCAGCGTCGACCCGGCCGGCACGTGGATGGGGGCCCAGGTCGCGTGCTCGACGCCATCCACGCGCAAGCGCACCGGCGCGCCGGTGACCGCGATCCAGGCCTCGCTCTGGAAGCGCAGGGTCGGACCGAGCAGCGTGATTTCCAGTGCGCATGCCCCGCGTCGATTCCCGCACAGGGCATTGGCGATGCGCAACGCGGCGGTGTCGAAGGCGCCGGCCCGACCGATGCCGAGATGCGTCCATCCGCGCCGTCCGAGGTCTTGCGGCGTCGTCAGCAGGCCGGGCTTGAGGATTGCCACGCTCATACGCGTGACCCCGCGAGGCGCGCAAATGCATCCGCGTCGATCGGACGAAAGCGCACGCGATCGCCGGGTGCCAGCAGGCAGGGCGGGTCGCGCAACGGATCGAACAACACCGATGGGGTGCGTCCGACGAGATTCCAGCCGCCCGGCAATTCGCGCGGATAGATGCCGGTCTGCGCACCGCCGATCGCGACCGATCCGGCGGGTACCCGCGTGCGCGGGCTGCCGCGGCGCGGCAGTTGCAGGGCGGGGTCGAGACCGAGGAGGTAAGGAAATCCGGGCGCAAACCCTAGCATGGCCACGCTGTAGTCGACGGCGGTGTGGCGCGCGACGACTTCGTCCATCGCCAGGTTGGCGTGCGCGGCAACGGCAGCCAGGTCCGGTCCGAAATCACCGCCATAGCAGACCGGCATTTCCAGCGTGCGCGGAGTCGACCCCGAATCGACCGCGTATCCGCCATCCCGGCGAAGACCGGTATGAAGGACCCTCGCGACGGTTGCGGGAAGCGCCTCTCCGTCCGCGGCGAAACGATCGAAACGCACAAGCAGGGTTGCGTACGCCGGAGCAATGTCGATGAGCGAGGCCAGGCCGGCCGCGCGCAGGATACGCGCCGCCTGGTGCACGCGTGCGTTGGTCCGCGCATCGATGCCTTCGCCGAAGCGCAGCAGCAACGAATCCTCGGACAAGGGTTCGATGGAAAATTCAGCCATTCCCGTATTCGTGCCTGGTTCGGTCCCGGCCGCGCGGGTGCTCGCGGCCTTGCCTGCGCAACGACTCGACCCGTTCGTCGCGTGCGCCCGGCAGGTAGCGTTGCGCCGGTCCGTGTCCCCATGCGGGTCCCGGCCACGCGGCATCGCCCGTGCGGCGCACGACCACGTGCACGTGCAATTGGGCCACGATGTTGCCGAGTGCGCCGACATTGAGCTTGTCGCACTGGACCGCGCCGCGCAGGACTTGCATGGCGCGCCTGGTTTCCTGCATCAATCCGGCGAAGCCGTCGTCGTCGAGGTCGTCGATTTCGACCAGGCCCGGACGCCGCGGCACCAGTACCAGCCAGGGGAACCGCGAGTCGTCCATCAGCAACACGCGGCACAGCTCCCAGTCGGCAACGAACACCGTGTCCGCCGCGAGGCGTGGATCCAGCCGGAACCCGGCCTCGGCATCATGGTTCATGGCTTGCCCGCCAACTCGCGGTCGAAAAACGCCAGGGTGCGCTGCCACGCCAGGTCGGCTGCGGGCCGGTTGTAGACGTGCGGATCGACGTCGCGGTTGAAGGCGTGGCCCGCGCCGTCGTATACGAACATTGGTGCGTCCGGCCACGCCGCGAGCTGCCTGGCGATCGCGGCCGGCGGAATCGAGGGGTCGTCCGCGCCGAAGTGGAAGATCGCCGGCGCCTGCAGCGGTTCGTCGAGGTACTGCACGTTGCGCGCGCCGTAATAGCTCGACGCCGGCATTGCGAGCAGTTGCGCGGCGCGCAGCGCGACGGTTCCGCCCCAGCAGTAACCGACCACGCCGATCCTGCCGGCCGATGCGATGGATTCAGCGGCGCTGGCCACCGCTTCGACCGCGCGCGCCATGCCGACCTCCATCACCAGTTCGCGGCCGCGCCGCAGTCCGTCCTCGCCGTAATGGAGTTCGACGTCGTTCTCGACGAAATCGAAGAACGCCGGCGCGATCGCGGTGTAGCCCTGCGCCGAGAAGCGGTCGGCGACGGCGCGGATGTGCGCCGTGACGCCGAAGATTTCCTGCACCACCACGACGCCGCCCCTGGGCTTGCCGGGAGGCTTGGCGACGTACGCCCCGATGCAATGCGTGCCGGCGGTATTGAGGTTGATCCGTTCGCCCACGCGGCGTCCCCGGGAATCGCGTTCCGGCCAGACTAAACCGCTGCCGGTGCAAGTCAACCGCGGCGGGTGCCACTGGGTCTGAAACCGCCCGCACCGATACAATACGCGTTTGCCCGTCCGGTGGCCTTGCATGAGCGCCCGCTCGCCCAAGATTGGATTCGTCAGCCTCGGTTGCCCCAAGGCGCTGGTCGATTCCGAACGCATCCTCACCCAGTTGCAGGCCGAGGGCTACGACATCGTGCCGCGCTACGACAAGGCCAACGCGGTCATCGTCAACACCTGCGGTTTCATCGACGCAGCCGTGCAGGAATCGCTGGACGCGATCGGCGAGGCGCTGCACGAGAACGGCAAGGTGATCGTCACCGGCTGCCTCGGCAAGCGCGACGCGCTGATCCGCGAGGCATACCCGGACGTGCTCGCGATCACCGGTCCGCAGGATTACGCCAGCGTGATGGGCGCGGTGCACGCGGCCCTGCCGAAGCCGCACGATCCGTTCGTGGACCTGGTGCCGGACACGGGCGTCAAACTGACGCCCAGGCATTACGCGTACCTGAAGATTTCCGAAGGTTGCAATCATCGCTGCAGCTTCTGCATCATCCCGTCGATGCGCGGGAACCTTGTTTCGCGCCCGATCGACGAGGTGCTGGTCGAAGCCGAGAAACTGGTGCGCTCCGGCGTCAGGGAATTGCTGGTGATATCGCAGGACACCAGCGCCTACGGCGTCGATGTCAAATACGCCGAACGCGCGTGGCGCGGGAAGCCCTACCAGACGCGCATGACCGACTTGTGCCGCGGACTTGGCGAGCTGGGCGTGTGGGTGCGGTTGCACTACGTGTACCCGTATCCGCACGTGGACGACGTGATCCCGCTGATGGCGGAAGGAAAGATCCTGCCGTATCTCGACATCCCGTTCCAGCATGCCAGTCCGCGCATCCTCAAGTTGATGAAGCGCCCCGGGAACATCGACAGGACGCTCGATCGCATCCATGCGTGGCGCCGCGCGTGTCCGGATTTGACGATCCGCAGCACCTTCATCGTCGGCTTCCCCGGCGAAACCGACGCCGAGTTCGAAGAGCTGCTGGATTTCCTCGGCGAAGCGCAGCTCGACCGCGTCGGTGCCTTCGCCTATTCGCCGGTGGGTGGCGCCAAGGCCAACGAGCTGCCCGATCCGGTGCCGGAGGAATTGAAGGAGGATCGGCTCGAGCGCTTCATGCAGGTACAGGCGAAAATATCCGCCGGGAAACTGAAGAAGAAAATCGGTCGAACGCTGACCGTGCTGGTGGATGAAGTGGACGACGAGGGCGCGCTCGCGCGATCTCCCGCCGACGCACCGGAAATCGACGGGATGGTGCGGATCGCCGACGGGCAATCACTCAAGCCCGGACATTTCGCCGAGGTCGTGGTCGAAGCCTCGGACGAGCACGATTTGCTGGCGCGCTTGGCGTAACGCGAAGCACGCGTTGTCAAGGTGCCATGCGCAGCAACCCCATCGATTGAACATATCCGGGAGTCGAGCATGATTCCGCACTTCAGCGACCACGCCGCGAACGAGCGCACGTACCTCGCCTGGGTACGCACGGCCATCGCCATCATGGCATTCGGCTTCCTGATCGAACGCTTCGACCTGTTCCTCGCCTCTCTGTCGCGCATCGCGGGCAAGGCACTGGCCGGCTTGCACCTGCGCTGGGCGGAATGGGCCGGACTACTGCTGATCATCTTCGGCGCGCTGATGATCCTGCTCGCGACCCTGCGTTTCCTGCGCGCCCGTCGCAACATCGACGACGAGAGGACGATTCCCTATGCGGGCACGATGGGGGAAAAGCTGTTGGCCGCAATCCTCGTGCTAATGGCATTGTTCCTGGTGGTGTACGTCGGCCAGCAGTTGCTCGCGCTGGGCTGACCCGGCAGGTCATCCGCCCTGCGGATAATCCACGCCCGCCACGACGAACCTTCGCCTGCCGCCGGGCAGCTCGGCCTCGAACTCGTCGTCGACGCGCTTGTTCAATGCCGCGCGCGCGAGTGGCGAGTCGATGCTGATCCAGCCCTTCTTCGCATCCGTCTCGTCCGGCCCGACAATGCGGTAGGTGTGGATCACGCTGCTGTCGACGCTTTCGACCTTCAAGGTCGCGCCGAAGAAGATC
>JAJXWZ010000254.1 GCA_021781345.1 Pseudomonadota bacterium | reverse complement strand
CGCAAGCCGGCATCCTGCAGCAATCCGGGCGCAGTGCCGAAGCGGAAGCATCGCTGCAGGAACTGGCAAGGGAGGATCCAGCGGATGCCGCGTCCGCATTTGCGCTCGCCCGACTGCTGACCGACCAGGGACGCAATGCCGCTGCTGCTGCAGTCATGGGCGCCTGCTTCGGGAGCCACGGGGGCCGTCGGGACGCCGACCTGGCCATCCACGCTATCGAGTTGCTGGATGATTGCGGGCGCAAGCAGGCCGCCGCAGCCATCGCGGCGATGGCGCTGGCGGACCATCCGGATGATCAGCGCCTGCACGCCTATGCCGGCATGCTGCAAATGCAGCTCGGCGATTTCGGCCGGGCCAGGGAGCATTACCTGTCGGTGATGCGGCATAGCGAAAAGGGCTGGGAGTGGCATGCCGCGATCGGTCTTGCGCATACGCGGAGATACACGGATGCCGACGATCCCGACCTCGCGCTTTTCCGCGCCGGCCTGCAACGCGGGAACCTGCCGGAGCTTGCCCGCGCGGAGCTCTGGTACGCCATTGGCAAGGCCGACGACGACCTGGCGCTATACGAACAAGCCGCGCGTGAATTCCGCAGTGGTAACGAGATCGCGCGTTCGTTCGCGCGCTGGTCGAGTGAAACCTGGAAACGCGAGATCGCCGGGCGGCCGGTCGCAATGCGTATTCCGGAAACGACCGCCCTGCGTCCGGACTTCATCCCGGTCTTCATCGTGGGAATGCCCCGGTCGGGAACCACCCTGCTGGCCGATCTGCTTTCCCGCAACCCGTCAGTCTGCAACCGGGGTGAATTGCCATGGATCGACCGCTTGGTCCGGACGATGGGCCTCGCGGTCGGGGTCGGGGGCTCGCGCCAAGCGCTTGCGGAAGCTGCCGCGGCTTACGAGATGCAATGCCGGCAGGATGATGGCGGCGATGCGCGCTGGTTCATCGACAAGCAGCCACTGAACTTTCGCTACATCGGGTTGCTGCTAGCCATGTTTCCCCACGCGCGGATCATTTGCTGCCATCGCAATCCCCGCGACACCGCCTTGTCATTGTGGACGCACCTGTTCGCTGACGAGACACTCGGTTTCACGCATGATTTCGCCACCATCGCAACGGTCATGCACGATTGCCGGACGCTCATGGCGCGGGCTTGCGGCGAGCATCCGTCGTCGATTCGCGAAGTGCGGTACGAGGACCTGGTGGCCGACCCCGGGCGCACGTTGGATGAGCTCGGGGGATGGTTGGACCTGCCGGAGGCCACGGTCCGGCATCCAGGCCAACCGTCGGCGGTGAGCACGTCCAGCCTCTGGCAGGTCCGCCAACCCGTCTACCAGACGTCGGTGGGGCGCTGGCGCCACTACGCCCCGTACCTGCCCGAACTGGAGGACTTCCCCGAGGCTTGACGGGTGCTGGCGGCCGCTACCGGTTTCGACAAACATCGAACGGAGTCCGTGCTTTCCGCATCGGCCCGCGGGGCACGCTGCGACGCGTACCCCGTGGGCACAGCTCCGATGCCAGTGCCGGCTATCAGTAGCGATAGTGCTCAGGCTTGTAGGGCCCTTCCACCGGCACGCCGAGGTAGTCGGCCTGGGATGCGGTCAGCCGGGTGAGCCTGACCCCGATCTGCTGCAGATGCAGGCGCGCGACTTCCTCGTCGAGCTTCTTGGGCAAGCGGTAGACCGTCTTCTCGTACTTGTCCTTGTTGGTCCACAGGTCGATCTGCGCCAGGGTCTGGTTGCTGAAGCTGTTGGACATCACGAACGACGGATGGCCGTGTGCGCAGCCGAGGTTGACGAGGCGGCCTTCGGCCAGCAGGTAGATCGAGTTGCCACCATCGAAGGTGTAGAGGTCCACCTGCGGCTTGATGTTCACGTGGGTGGCGGCCTTCTGCAGGCGTTCGACCTGGATCTCGTTGTCGAAGTGGCCGATATTGCACACCAGCGCGTGGTTCTTCATGCGCTGCATGTGCTCCAGCGTGATCACATCGCGGTTGCCGGTGGTGGTGACGTAGATGTCGCCGATGCCTAAGGTGTCTTCGACGGTCGCGACCTGGAAGCCTTCCATCGCGGCCTGCAGCGCGCAGATCGGGTCGATCTCGGTGACGATCACGCGTGCGCCGAAGCCTTTCAGCGAATGCGCGCAACCCTTGCCGACGTCGCCGTAGCCGCACACCACCGCGACCTTGCCCGCGACCATCAGGTCGGTGGCGCGCTTGATGCCGTCGGCCAGCGACTCGCGGCACCCGTACAGGTTGTCGAACTTGGACTTGGTCACCGAGTCGTTGACGTTGATCGCGGGCACCAGCAGCTTACCGGCCTCGGCGAGCTGGTACAGGCGATGTACGCCGGTGGTGGTTTCCTCGGACACGCCGCGCCATTCCGATGCGACCTTCTTCCAGAAACCGGGGCGCTCGCTGCGGGTCTTCTTCAGCAGGTCCTTGATCACCTGCTCCTCGTGGTTTGCGCCGGGTGAATCCACCCATGCGTCGCCGTCCTCCATTTCAACGCCTTTGTGGATCAACAGCGTGGCGTCACCGCCGTCGTCGACGATGAGTTCGGGGCCGTGCATGCCGGGATGCGTGATCGCGTCCAGGGTGCACTGCCAGTATTCCTCCAGCGTTTCGCCCTTCCAGGCGAACACGGGGATGCCGGCGGCGGCGATCGCGGCGGCGCAGTCGTCCTGGGTCGAGAAGATGTTGCACGAGGCCCAGCGCACCGAGGCGCCGAGCGCCGCCAGCGTCTCGATCAGTACCGCGGTTTCCTTGGTCATGTGCAGGGAACCGGTCACGCGCACGCCCTCCAGCGGTTGCTGCGGGGCGTAGCGGGCGCGTATCTGCATCAGTCCCGGCATCTCCTGCTCGGCCATCGCGATGCGCTTGCGGCCGAGGTCGGCCTGGGCGATATCGCGCACCTTGTAATCGTTCTGGGCGGCTTCTTTGGCTACTGCGTTCATGTCGTTACTCCGATTCGCGGGCGCTGTTTGGAAAGGATGCCGAGCCTGACCGTGCGACACGGTTGCAGCGCCCCTCGGCGGATGCTTCCCCGTGCGCGTGCGCAAGGGGAAGCCGATTCCATTACTTGATCTTCGCGGCCTTGCGCAGTTCCTCGGCGCGGTCGGTGGATTCCCACGAAAACGCGGTCGCGGTCTCCGACTTCTTCACCAGCTTGCCGCCATCGCGTTCTTCCCACCTATAGGTGAGCTTGAACGGCTTGCGGCCGAAATGGCCATAGGCCGCGGTGGACTGATACACCGGGTGGATCAGGTCCAGCATCCTGATGATCCCGTAGGGCCGCAGGTCGAAGTGCTGGCGGATCAGCTTCTCGATCTTGTCGTCGCTGATCTTGCCGGTACCGAAGGTGGTGACCGAGATCGAGGTCGGCTCGGCCACGCCGATCGCATAGGAGAGCTGGACCTCACACTTGTCGGCCAGTCCCGCGGCGACCACGT
>JAJXWZ010000231.1 GCA_021781345.1 Pseudomonadota bacterium | reverse complement strand
CGGTTCGCGGAACAGCGTCTCGCGATTGTTCGGCTGCGGCACGAGGGTATCGCGGTCCAGCACCATCTGCAGCGTGCCGCCGCTGGCCATGTTGCGGGTGTAGACGCCGTGGGATGGCTCGCCGGCGCTCTGGCCGCCGCGGCTTCGCGCACGGAACACGACCAGGCCCGAAATGTTGACCGACGGCTGGTTGTAACTGTTGAAGGTGCGGCACGGCGGAACCACGGGCCGGGCCGGATTGCAGGTGGCCGACGGGATGTAATCGCCGTTGTTGGCGACCGTCTTCCAGATCAATGGGGTAACCGGCGGCGCGGCGTGGACGGCGCCCGCCGATGCCAGTGCCAGCAACGCGGCCATTGCCACGTGCAGGGAATTACCTTTCATGGTGGGAATCCTCCAGGTACGGGAAACACCGACAATCGATGTCTCCTTGCAAGTGCCATCTTCCGGTACCCGCCGGATGCCGGACTTGACGCCAATCAACCCGCAGCGAGTCGCGGTAACCGGCTTCCCGCCATTCTTGAAATTCAAGTGATGCGGCGCCGGGCCTGTCCGGCTGCCGCCGGCGCCCACGGATCGCCCCGCAAGCCTTGGAGGGTCAGGCCGAGTGCTTCGCGGTGGTCGGCGAGGCGTTCTTCGAACGGCCCGCCATGTCCTGCGCGAGCATCTGCCGCCAGAGCATGACCGGCTTGCGCGCCATTACCGGCAATGATCGTGAGGGGCGCAACGACATGCGGAGTGGAGGGACGCCGACCCGCTATTCCATTCCGGCGCGCCTTGCCCGATCATGGCCGGCAACTCCGGCAACGCGGGCACTCCGATGCGAACCGCAAGACTGGTGGCACGCCTGCGCGAACACGACTGGCTGGCAGCGGTGATCGAACTGGTGATCGTCGTGGTCGGCATCCTGATCGCGCTGCAGGTCAGCAACTGGAACCAGGATCGCGTGGACCACGAGCGCGCGCAGTCCTACTACCGGCGGCTGCACGCCGACCTGCTCGCCGATCGCCGGGCCATGGACCTCACCCAGGCCTTCTGGACCAAGGTCGGCCGCTACGGGGATGCAGCCATGGCCAACGGAGAGACCGGCAAGCTGGCCGACGGTTCAGAGTGGAAGACGGTGCTGGCCTGGTACCAGGCCGGCCAGATGATGCCGTTCGAGTTGTCCGACACCACCTACAACGAGATGCGCAGTGGCGGCGACCTGGCGCTGATCGAAGACGAGAACCTGCGCAAGCAACTGGCGGACTACTACCGCCTGTCGGGCACCGGCGTCGTAGCCAACCTCCTCCGCCATGACCCGGTCTACCGGTTGCAAGTCCGCGGGCTGACGCCGTGGCCGGTGCAGCAATACATCTGGAGCCATTGCTTCAACGAAACCAGCGAGGTCATGACGCAACAGTTGATCGATTGCCCGTCGCCGATCGGCGAGCAGCAGGCGGCCGCGATCCTGGCCGGGTACCGGCAATCACCCACCCTGCTGGACAACCTGCGCGCCTGGATGGCGATATTGCAGGTCAGCCACTACGCGCTCGCCAACGCACGCGAGGATGACTTGCGCCTGACCGCGGAGATCGAGGCGGCCCAAAAGCGCTAGCCGCCTTCGCGATTTTCATCCGAGCCCCGCGCGGTCGATGGAAAAGGGCTATGCTGCGCACGGCCCATCGAGGGGAAGACTGGCCATGCGCATCAACTGGGGACCGGCGAAGTTCGCCGGGACGCACGAGTGGGACCGCAACTTTTTCCTGCTGATGGTCGGCCTGGTCTGGCTGGGCATCGTGATGGGCTTCGTGCCCCAGATCGTCCATCGGCTCGAGACCCACGCGCGCCCCTACCCGATCATCGTGCATTTCCATGCCGCGGCGATGGTCGCCTGGCTGTGCCTGCTGACGACCCAAATCCTGTTGGTCCGCGTCAAACGCACGGACCTGCACCGCCGGCTGGGCATCGCCGGGATGTACCTCTTCCCGCTGATGGTCGTGCTCGGTGTCGCCGCCGCGGTCGCCGTGAACCGCAGCGAGGTCGGCACGCCGCGTTTCGATCCCGGTTTCATCAGCATCCAGCTGGCGGACATGCTGAACTTCGCCACGCTCGCCAGCGCCGCGTTCTGGTTCCGCCGCATTCCGTCGGCGCACAAACGTTTCATGATCCTCGCGACGATCTTCATCGCCGATGCCGGCTACGGCCGCTGGTGGGGCAGCACCCTCACCACGCTGTTGAGCAACAGCCATGGTTTCGCCGGGTACTGGGCAAACGCCGTTGGATTGTTCCTGGGCGATTTCCTGCTGGTGCTCCTGATGGGCATCTACGACCTCATCACCCGCCGCCGCCTGCATCCGGCCTTCATTTTCGGCGCGGCATTCGGGCTGACTTGCGAGGCCGTTTCGGTCTGGCTTTACGTGATTCCTGGGTGGAAGCCGGTCGCCATGAAATTGCTGGGGCTGTGAATCCGGGGGGGCTGTCGGGCATGACACCGCGCATCGACGCGACGGCGTCGCGCGCGTTTGCAACGAAGATCCGTCCGGTCAGTCGGATCAGGTACTCGGCAGCGGTGCCGGTTTCGATCCGCCGCGGCCAGCGGCGATCCACAGAAACACGAACGGGACCAGGTAGATCAGCACGTTGCCGAGGACGTCGCCGCGTACGCCCGTGCCGGCCGCGGAATAAGGGCCACCGAAAGCCTCCGCCGTCGCCCACACCGCGAGGGAATACAGCACGCCGAACGGAATGACCACGCGCATCCATTTGCCGCTCAGCAGGCCAATGGCGATCGCGGTCTCGGCCAGCGCCACGACGACCGCGACGATGACCGGCCCGATCGCATGGATGACCGCGGCGACGAACGTGAGCCAGGCCGCCACCCAGTGCGGCTGGCCCGGGATCGCCGACGTGATCTGGCTGCTGAAATACAACAGAAACGCCGGAAGCCATTTCAGCGCGGCATCGAACAACCACAGCAGGCCGAATGCGATGCACGCCACGCGCCACGCACGCGGGTCCGGCCCGGCCGCATCGATGTCGCGACCTTGCAGCACGGGCACCACCGACAGTACGAACAGGAAGGCGATGGCGTACGCGATGAAAACGCCGGGGTCAGTTTGGCCACCGGCGTAGGGAAATCCGAAGCCGTTCAAGAACACCCAGCAGACCAGGCTGTAGATGATGCCGACGCGCGCGGCCAGGGCGACCTGCCTGCGGATCAACAACGCGACGCCGAGCAGGACGGCGATCGCGACCATGACGCCCGCGACGATCCCGGCACCGATCGCTTGCGTGCCGTGCACGCCTGCCAGCAACAGTGGCTGGATCCAGCCCGGCACCGCCGACGCGGCCTTCGACAACGCGCGGACGAGCGAGGCACCGGCATCACCGCCGGCCAGCCAGGCCGAAGCCTGGAACCCGGCGTTGACCAACCACGCCACACCGAACGCCGCGAGCAACACGCGCAGCTTGCGC
>JAJXWZ010000029.1 GCA_021781345.1 Pseudomonadota bacterium | reverse complement strand
ATCGGCTCGCTGCTGTACCGGCGCATGAACTGGCGCCGGCTGTACCCGGCACTGGTGGAGACCGCGGCGCTGTCGGGGGCCATCCTGTTCATCATCGGCACCGCCACGGCGATGGCCTGGGCGCTCACGCAATCGGGCTTCTCCGCCAGCCTGGCGCAGATGATGGCCAGCGTGCCGGGCGGTCGTTGGGGATTCCTGGGCATCTCCATCGTCACCTTCATCGTGCTGGGCAGCGTGCTCGAGGGCATTCCGGCGATGGTGCTGTTCGCGCCGCTGCTGTTTCCCGTTGCGCGCGAGCTCGGCATCCACGAGGTGCACTACGCCATGGTGGTCATCCTGTCCATGGGCATCGGATTGTTCGCGCCGCCCTTCGGCCTGGGCTACTACGCCGCCTGCACCATCGGCGGCGTGAGCCCGGACGTGGCCATGACCCGCATCTGGCCCTACCTCGGGGCGCTCCTGCTCGGCCTGCTCGTGGTCGCGGCGGTGCCCTGGATCTCCATCGGCTTCCTGCATTGAACCGGAGTACACCCGTGAGTCTCGTCGCCATCGATCGACACGCCGCGCTCGCCGAGCGCGCCTACCACATCCGCCGCCTGGCATTGCGCATGGGCGAGGTCCAGGGACAGGGCTACATCGGCCAGGCGCTGGACATCGCCGACGTGCTGGCGGTGGCCTACTTCGGCGCGATGCGATACCGCGCCGACGACCCGAAGTGGGAGGGGCGCGACCGCTTCCTGCTGTCCAACGGCCACTACGCCATCGCGCTGTACGCGGCGCTGATCGAGGCCGGCATCGTGCCCGCCGAGGAACTCGAGACCTACGGCAGCGACGACAGCCGCCTGCCGATGTCGGGCATGGCCAGCTACACCCCGGGCATGGAGATGTCCGGCGGCTCGCTCGGGCAGGGGCTGGCGATCGCCGTGGGCCATGCGCTGGGCCTCAAGCGCAAGGGCTCGCCGTCCTGCGTCTACACGCTGTTCTCCGACGGCGAACTCGACGAGGGTTCGATCTGGGAGGCGCTGATGTCGGCCGCCCACTGGAAGCTGGACAACATGATCGCCATCGTCGACGTGAACAACCAGCAGGCCGACGGCCCGTCGAGCAAGGTCATGGCCTTCGAGCCGCTGGTCGACAAGATGCAGGCCTTCGGCTGGTTCACCCAACGCATCGACGGCAACGACCTCGACGCCGTGATCGAAGCCTTCGACGAGGCGCGCCGGCATGCCCGGGCGAGGCCGCGCATGATCATCTGCGACACCCACATGGGCCGTGGCGTGCCCTTCCTCGAGCAGCGTGACAAGAACCACTTCATCCGCGTCGATCCGCATGAATGGACGCTCGCGCTCGAGGCCCTCGACGCCGGCTACGCCAGGAGCCAGGAATGAACACCACCACGAAGGAGGCGCCGCAGCGCCTGAAGACCTCGGCGATGATCGCCTCCATCGCCGGCGAGGGCCAGCGCACGCGCGCCGCGCCGTTCGGCCACGCGCTGGTGAGTCTGGCCGAGCAGCGCCCGGAACTCGTCGGGCTCACCGCCGACCTGGCCAAGTACACCGACCTGCACGTGTTCGCGCAGGCCTTCCCCGAGCGCTTCTACCAGATGGGCATGGCCGAGCAACTGCTGATGGGAGCCGCGGCCGGCATGGCCAAGGAGGGCGCGCTGCCCTTCGTCACCACCTACGCCGTGTTCGCCACGCGGCGCGCCTACGACTTCATGCACCAGGCCATTGCCGAGGACGGCCTGGACGTGAAGATCGCCTGCGCGCTGCCCGGGCTGACCACCGGTTACGGCCCCAGTCACCAGGCGGCGGAGGATCTGGCGCTGATGCGCGCCATGCCCGGCATGACCGTGATCGATCCCTGCGACGCGCTGGAGATCGAGCAGGCCGTCCCCGCCATCGCCGCCCACAAGGGCCCGGTCTACATGCGCCTGCTGCGCGGGCAGGTGCCGCTGGTGCTCGACGAGTACGGCTACCAATTCCGGCTCGGCAAGGCCGCGCTGCTGCGCGACGGCCGCGATGTGCTGATCGTCTCCTCGGGCATTCTCACCATGCGCGCGCTGGAGGTGGCGGATGCGCTGCGCGCCGACCGCGTGGACGTGGGCGTGCTGCATGTGCCGACCATCAAGCCCCTGGACGTCGAGACCATCGCGCGCGAGGCCCGGCGCGAAGGCCGGCTGCTCGTCGTCGCCGAGAACCACAGCGTGATCGGCGGCTTGGGCGAGGCCGTGGCCTCGGCCCTGCTGGAGCAGGGGATCGCCCCGCGGTTTCGACGCATCGCGCTGCCCGATGCCTTCCTCGACGCCGGAGCCCTGCCCACCCTGCACGATCGTTACGGCATTTCCGTGGCGGCGATGCGCGCGAGCATCAAGCGCTGGCTCGATTGAGCCGGCCCGCAGGCTCCCGCGCTCGCCGCTTCCTCCATCTCCTTGCTGGCCGCAGCGCGCCGCCCGGTCCGGCGGCCCGCAGGCCTTGTACTGCCATGTCCATGCCCGCTCCGTCGACCCTCGCCAACGCGATCCGCATGCTCGCGATCGATGCCATCGTGCGCGCCACCGAAGGCCATCAGGGTGTTCCCCTGGGCATGGCGGAAATCGCCACCGCGCTGTACACACGGCACCTGCGCTTCGATCCCGCCGACCCGACCTGGCCCGATCGCGACCGCGTCGTGCTGTCCAACGGGCACGGCTCGATGCTGCTGTACGCGCTGCTCTACCTGACGGGCTACGCGGCGATCGACCTGGCGCAGATCCGCAGCTTTCGCGAACTCGGCTCGCGTTGCGAGGGGCACCCCGAGATCGCGCCGGAGCACGGGATCGAGCTGACCACCGGACCGCTCGGCCAGGGCATTGCCAACGCCCTGGGCATGGCGGTGGCCGAGGCGTTCCTGAACGCCCGCTTCGGCGATGGCCTGGTGCGGCACACGACCTATGCCTTCGTGGGCGACGGCTGCCTGCAGGAGGGGGTCGGGCAGGAGATGATCTCCCTGGCCGGGCACCTGCGCCTGTCCCGGCTGATCCTGCTGTGGGACGACAACCGCATCACCGACGACGGCAGCACCGAGCTGTCGATCAGCGAGGACGTCGCCGAGCGATTCCGCGTCGCGGGCTGGCATGTGATCGAGGTGGACGGGCACGACATCGACGCGGTCGACGCGGCCTTGCGCGAAGCGCGCCAGGACCCGAGGCCGTCGCTGCTCGCCTGCCGCACGGTCATCGCCAAGGGCATTGCGCGCCTGCAGGGCCAGCGCGGCGGCCACAGCGCGCGCCTGTATCCGGAGGATGCGACGGCTGCGCGGGAACTGCTCGGATGGCCCCATGCGCAGTTCGAGATGCCCGGTGTGGTGTTGGAGGCCTGGCGTGCCGCGGGGCGCCGCGGCGCGCCCGAGCGCGCCGCCTGGCAGGCGCGGCGCGATGCGCTGGCGCCGGGCGTGCGCGCGGACTTCGAGCGCGGGCTTG
>JAJXWZ010000161.1 GCA_021781345.1 Pseudomonadota bacterium | reverse complement strand
CCGCCCAGCGCGAAGCGGCCTGGCAGGCGCATCGGACGCTGGCTGCGGACTCGCCGTTTCGCGCCATGCACTGGCGCTCGATCGGGCCGACCTCGCAGGGCGGCCGGGTGGTCGCCATCGCCGGCGTGCCCGGGCAACCGGACACGTTCTATGTCGCCTACGCCACCGGCGGCGTCTGGAAGACCACCGACAACGGCCAGCACTTCGTGCCGCTGACCGATCACCTGCCGACCACGGCCACCGGCGCGATCGCGGTGGATCCCGAGCACCCGGATACCCTCTGGGTGGGCACCGGCGAAGCCAACTCCTCGCGCTCGTCCTTCGGCGGCGTGGGCCTGTTCCGCAGCGACGACGGCGGCAAGACCTTCCGGGCCATGGGCCTGGCCAGCTCCGACCGCATCGCCCGCATCGTGGTCGACCCGAAGGACTCGAACACGGTCTATGTCGCCGCGCTGGGCAAGCTCTATTCGACCGGCGGCGAACGCGGCGTGTACCGTTCGCGCGACGGCGGCAGGACCTGGCAGCGGGTGCTGGCGGGCTCGACCCCGTGGACCGGCGCGATCGACCTCGCCATGGACCCGCGCAACCCGAACGTGCTCTACGCCGCGCTCTGGGATCGCGAGCGCAGCGCCTGGAACTTCCGCGGTGACGGCCCCGGCTCGGGCATCTGGAAATCCACCGACGGCGGCGACCACTGGCTGCGCCTGACCGATGGCTTTCCGGTCGGCGCGGACGTGGGCCGCATCGGCCTCGCCATCGCGCCGAGCCAACCCGACGTGGTCTACGCCAGCGTCGACAACTGGGCCACGCTGCCCCCGGACGAGCGCGACCTCGGCGGCAGCCCGCTGTCGCCGCAACGCCTGCAGACCATGACCAAGGCCGAGTTCCTGCGCCAGAGCCCGCAGGCGATCGAGGCCTTCATCCGCAACAACGATCTCGACACCGCGCTGACCGCGAAAGCGCTGATCGCGGACGTCAAGAGCGGCAAGGTCACGCTCGTGCAGTTGCGCGACAAGCTGCGCGATGCCAATGCCGACCTGTTCGCCACCGACATCCGCGGGCTCGAGGTCTACCGCTCCGATGACGCCGGCGCGCACTGGACGCGCGCCAACGAAAAGCCGCTGCGTGACGTCGACTACACCTACGGCTACTACTTCGGGCAGATCCGCGTCGCCCCCGACAATGCCAATCGCGTCTACGCCGAGGGCCTGCCGCTGATCACCTCCGGTGACGGCGGCAAGACCTGGCACGGCCTGAATGCGCCCAATGTGCATGTCGATTACCACGAACTGGTGATCGACCCCGCCGATCCGCAACGCATGATCGTCGGCAACGACGGCGGCCTGGCCATCACCTACGACGGTGGCACGCACTGGACCAACCTCAACCACCAGGCGGTCGGCCAGTTCTACAGCGTGGCCTATGACTTCGCCAAGCCGTTCAACGTGTACGGCGGCCTGCAGGACAACGGCGCGATGATGGGCTCGAGCGCGACCGATCTCGCCGTCGGCGACGACTGGAAGAGCATCGGCGGTGGCGACGGCATGTACGTGCAGGTCGATCCGCACGACAACAAGCGCGTCTATACCGGCTACCAGTTCGGCTGGTACCAGCGCAGCGGCCCGCACGGCGTGCACGAGGTGCGGCCGCGGCCGCCGCTGGCGGCACCGCCGCTGCGCTACAACTGGACCACGCCGATCGAACTGTCACCGCACAACGCCGACGTGGTCTATTTCGGCAGCAACCGGCTGTACCGGTCCCTGGACCGCGGCGACACCTGGCAGGCGATCAGTCCCGACCTCACCACGTCGGCCAAGCGTGGCAACGTGCCCTACGCGACCATCACCACGCTGGCCGAATCGCCGGCGAAGTTCGGCGTGGTCTGGGTCGGCACCGATGACGGCAATGTCTGGGTGACCCCGGACGGCGGCGCCACCTGGAACCATGTCGATGCCGGCCTGCCGCAGCGCTGGGTCAGCCGCGTCGAGCCCTCGCATGTCGATCCCGAGCGCGCCTATGTCGCGCTCAACGGCTACCGTGATGACGACATCACGCCCTATCTGTATCGCACCGATGACCTGGGCAGGCACTGGACCGACATCGCCAGGGGCCTGCCCGCCGAGGCCATCCACGTCGTGCGCGAGGATCCGGTCAATCCCGACGTGATCTACGTCGGGACCGATCGCGGCGTGTACGTCTCGCTGGATCGCGGTGATCACTGGCAGTCGCTGCAGGCCAACCTGCCGGACGTGCCGGTGCACGATCTCGCCATCCAGCCGCGTGATCGTGACCTGATCGCCGGCACTCACGGCCGCAGCGTGTGGATCCTCGACGCGCTGCCGATCGAGGAGCTGACGCCGGCACTGATGCACGAGGCGCTGCACCTGTATCCGGTCTCCGACCTGCAGGCGCAGCGCGACTGGTGGAGCCGGCCGGCACTGTGGTTCGACGAAACGCCCGAACTGCCGCAGCTCAGCGGCAGCTACTGGTCGGATGCCGCTGGTCCGGTGACCCTGCGCGTCCTCGATTCGGACGGCCAGCCGGTGCAGTCCTGGACGGCGACCGCGATCCGCGGCATCAACCGCTGGCAATGGAACCTGTTGCTGGACCCGAAGCGCGCACTGGCCGCCGAAAACGCCCGGCTCGCACGCGAGCACCTCGACCCGGCCACGGTCAACTGGTCGGAGCGCCCGGTCGCGCAGGCCATCGATCTGGGCCAGCGGCTGTACATCACGCCCGGCAAATACACGCTGCAGATCACGCGCGGCGCGGCGACCTCTCGCTCCACGTTCGAGATCAAGCCACCCACGCCCTACAAGCCGCGCCTCAAGCCGCCGTTCGAGCCGCGTCGCACCGACCGCTGGCTGCCGCGCAGGGACACCAGCGGACCGTCGCCGGCGGCCGCGGAGCGCGCCGTGGAGACGTCCGGCCGCTGATGCATGGCCCGGGCGGGTCGTCTCTTATCGGCAGCCAGCCGTCATCGACGGGTTCCTGATCATTGCCTGCGAGACAAGCCTGGCATTTCCTCGCGGTGGGCGGCGTCGATCGCGGCCGAACCGGGGTACGCGGCCCGCCAGCACGCGTCCGTGCCGGCCGCGGCTTCAAGTCGCGCGCAGGACCAGCGTCACCGGCAACACCTCGGATTGCGCGGTTTGTCTCTGGATGAGGGCCAGCACCTTGCGGGCGAGCAGGGTGCCGCCTTCCTGCCAGTCCTGGCGTACCGTGGTAAGCGCCGGCAGGAAGCTGGCACTCAGCGGGGAGTCGTCATAGCCGATGATCGACACGTCGCGGGGTACGGGTCTGCCCAGTCCCTCGAGGGCCTGGAGTGCACCGATGGCCAGCAGGTCGCTGCAGGCGAAGATCGCATCGAACTCGGCCTCGCGGGCGATCAAGGAGTGCACGGCATCGATGCCGGCGGCCATGGTGAACTCGTCGCGTCGCATCAGCAGCGGCTTGATGCTGTGCTCCGCCAGGGTATCGACGAAGCCGTTGAGGCGATCGAGGATTTCCGGATGGCTGGGGTTGCCGACGAACACCGGATGCCTGCGGCCGATCGTCACGAAATGTTCGGCCACGAGCGCGCCGCCCAGCCGGTTGTCGCTGCCGACCACGACGTGGGTGTCATGGTTCGAAGGCGCTCCCCAGACCACCATCGGAAGCCCGAGCTTGTCGAAGCGGCGCACGGCGTCCTGGTGCGCGCCCTGTCCCAGCAGGATCAGGCCGTCGGCGGCATGCACGGCAGCCGCATTGGCTTCATGCCGGGTCGTGAGCAGCACGCTGTAGCCGGCGGTCGTCAGCTCCTGGGTGATGCCGCCCAGCAGATTCAGCGGGTAGGGATCGAGCATCGGGCGGTCGCTGGAGGGTTTCATCTCGACGATCACCGCGATCATGTGGCTGCGACGCAACCGCAGATTGCGCGCGCTGACGTTGAGCTTGTAGCCGTGTTCCCGGGCGATCGCCTGGATGCGGGTGCGGGTATCGGGGTTGACCAGCGGACTGTCGGCCAGTGCCCGTGAGACGGTGATCTTCGAGGTGCCCGCCAGGCGGGCCAGATCCGCCATGGTCGGATTGTTGGCTGCCGCGGAATCCGCGGCTGTTTTGCTGATCCGACTCAATCGACGCTCCCATCCGACGCTGACCGGCACGCGCCGCTTCCCGCGCAAGGTCGCCGTTCATGAACCGGCAGTCTCCGCGCGCAGGTAGTGAGCGTCAACGTCGGATGGATGACGGCGCGGCGGGATGGACGTGGCGGATCCCTGCGGGCGCCAGCATACGTGCTGCAGCACAGCATTGGTATCGATATCTTGATATCGATACCAATTGCCTTTAGGCTCGCTGCCACGGTGCCGGGGAGGCCACGTGAAAATGCTTGAACATGACATGCCAGCCGTGGCGCGCGCCGCGGACAGCAGCGCCCCCGATCCGTGGTGCCTGGTCAGCGAGGACACGGATCCGACGCGATTCGAGCACGCGGAGAGCCTGTTCGCGCTGGCCAACGGTGCGCTGGGCGTCCGCGGAGGATTCGAGGAGGGCGACAGCCCCAGCCAGGGCGTCTTCCTCGCCTCGGTATGGGAGCGCACGGCCATCCATTACCACGAACGCTTCCCGGGGTTCGCCCGCGGCAGCGACACGCGTGTGCCGGTTGCGGACGGTACGCGGATCCGTCTGCGGCTGGGTGACACGCCGGTCGTCCTGAGTGCCGGCACCTGGCTGGCTCTGCGGCGTGAACTGGATCTGCGCGACGGGTGCTACCGACGCACGCTGCGCTGGCGCGCACCCGGTGGCGTCACGCTCGAGATCGTGGCCGAGCGCATCGTGATGCTGGATGTCCCCGGCCTGTTGGCGATGCGCTATCGCGTCCGCTCGATCGACTACCACGGCGCGCTGAGCCTGGATTCGTCCATCGATGCAGCTCCCGGCGGCGCCGCACAGGGCGACGATCCGCGCATCGGTGCGCGGCTCGACGGCGGCCTGCGCATCGTCGCCACCGGCGGCGATGCCCAGGGCGCATGGATTCACGAGCAGACCGCCCACAGCGACATCCATCTGGTGTGTGCCCAGCGGCACCGCATCGATGATGCCAGCCTGTGCCTGGGGAATGGATCGCGTACAGCCGTGGGCGTCACCCAGACGATGACGACCCTGCTCACGCCCGGCGCCGAGATCGTGCTGGAGAAGTACGTCGCTTATGCCTGGTCCGCACCGGCCGGCGGCCCCACCGCCTCGGCCTTGCGCGAGCAGGCCTGGGCGACGCTGGCGCAGGCGGCGGATCAGGGCTATGCGCAGCTCCGCGAGCGGCAGCGGCGGCAACTCGCGGAGCTCTGGGAGCAGGCCGATCTCGCCATCGCCGGCGCGCCGGACATCGAGCAGGCGCTGCGACTGAACCTTTTCCATGTATTCCAGTCCGCGTCGCGGGACGGCCACGGCTCGGCCGCGGCCAAGGGGCTGACCGGCGAGGGCTACGAGGGGCACTACTTCTGGGATGCCGAGGCCTTCATGCTGCCGGTACTGGCGACGCTGGCGCCGGGGCTGGCGCGCAGCATGCTCGAGTACCGGTATCGCACGCTCGATCGTGCGCGGGCGCATGCGCGCGAACTGAATCATGCCCGTGGCGCGCTCTACGCGTGGCGCACCATCAGCGGCGACGAGTGCTCGGCGTATTTCCCGAGCGGGTCGGCGCAATACCACATCAACGCCGCCGTCGCATGGGCAATCCGCCTGTACGTCGATGCCAGCGGCGATGACGCCTTCCTGCGCGATCGCGGCGCCGAAATGCTGTTCGAGACGGCGCGCATCTGGCTCGCCATCGGACACTTCAACCCGCGACGCGACGGGGCGTTCTGCATCCACGAAGTGACCGGGCCGGACGAATACTCGGCGCTGGTGGACAACAATCACTACACCAATCGCATGGCGCAGCGGCATCTGCGCGATGCGGCGATGGTGGCCGAATGGATGACGACCAGCCATCCGGACGCGATGGCGACACTGGTTGCCCGCATCGGCCTCGGCGCCGAGGAGCCGCAACTGTGGCGCCGCGCCGCCGCCGCCATGCACCTTCCGGTCGACGCGGCGCTGGGAATATTTCCGCAGGACGACACCTTCCTCGACAAGCCGCGTCTCGACATCCCGCGCGAAGTCCGGGTCGGCCAGCCGCTGCTGCTGCGCCTGCATCCGCTGACGCTCTATCGGCACCAGGTCTGCAAGCAGGCCGACACGCTGCTGGCGCTGGTGCTCGCGGGCGAGGACGTCGACCGCGCAGCGAAACAGCGCAATCTCGAGTACTACGAAGGCGTCACCGTGCATGATTCGACGCTGTCGGCTTCGACCTTTGCCGTGCTGGCGGCCGAGGTCGGACAGATCGACAGGGCCTGCCGCTATTTTCGCGACACCCTGCGCGTCGACCTCGACGACCTGCACGGCAACACCGCCCATGGCGTCCATCTCGCGGCGATGGCCGGCAGCTGGCTGGCACTGACCTGGGGTTTCGCCGGTCTGCGCGTCACCCGTGGCGAGCTGACGTTGGCGCCGATCCTGCCCCCGGCGTGGCAGGGCTACCGTTTCGGCCTGCGCTGGCGTGGCGCGCAACTGCGCGTCGAGGTCGACAGCCACGGCGTCCGCTACACCCTCGGAGCCGGCGCCGCATTGACGTTCCGCCACGACGGTGGCGTGCGCCATCTGGTCACCGGCCAGACCCTGTGTCTTGCTCACGCTGCCGCGACGGCGGGCGCGAGCACGGCGCGCCGGTTCAAGGCGGTGATCTTCGACCTGGACGGCGTGCTCGCCGACACCGCCGTGCTGCATCGCGCAGCCTGGCATCAGCTGGCGCAGGAGATCGGCGTGCCGTTCGACGAGGTGATTGCCGAGCGCATGAAAGGTGTCGACCGGCGCGGTTCGCTGGAGATCCTGCTCGAACGCGCGCAACGCCCCTGTTCGGAAGATGAAAAGCGCGAGCTGGAAGAACGCAAGAACCGCGATTATCGCGCGCGCATCGCGCAGCTCGGGCCGGAAAGCTTGCTGCCGGGTGCGCGCGCGGCGGTCGAATCGGCACGTGCCGCGGGGCTGCGCGTCGCACTGGCTTCTGCCAGCCGCAACGCGCCGCTGCTGCTCGATCGCCTCGGCATCACCGGACTCTTCGACTACGTCGTCGATGCCGGCGCGATCGCCCGATCGAAGCCCGATCCGGCGCTCTTCCTGGATGCGGCGGCCGGGCTCGGACTGGCGCCGTCCGACTGTCTTGGTGTCGAGGACGCAGCTGCCGGCATCGCGGCGATCCGCGCCGCCGGGATGACGGCGATCGGCATCGGCGATCCGGTCACCCTCGGCGGCGCTGCCGTCGTGCTGCCGACCATAGCCGACTTTGATGTGGCGACTTTCATGAACGAGTGAGGACCGGATGTACGCGACCCGCGTACGGAAGTCCGTAGTGGAAACAACAACCGCAACAAACCACGGGTGGAGGAGCCTATGAACGGGAAATGCATGCAACGCGCTGTGCTTTCGGCAGCGATCATCTCGGCCCTGATATCGGGAGCCGCCTACGCACAGGATACGGCGCCCGCGACGGGCGCGACGGCCGCGAAGCAGACTGACGAAACCGGCAAGAAGGACGTCAAGACACTGGAGCAGGTTGTGGTCACCGGCACGCCCGTCTATGGCGGCGTGCGCAAGATCGACGCCAGCTACTCGATCACCACGGCGACTCGCGAGCAGATCCGCGAGGCCAACCCGGTGAGCACCGCGGATCTGCTCAAGATCGCCCCCGGACTGTGGCCCGAATCGACCGGTGGCCAGACCGGCGCCAACATCGAGATCGCCGGATTCCCCGGCGGCGGTGACGCGCCGTTCTTCACCACCGAGATCATGGGCTCACCGATCTACGGCATGCCGACGCTGTCGTTCTTCGAGACGTCGTCGGCCTTCCGTCTCGACGACACGATCCAACGCGTCGAAATCCTGCAGGGCGGCCCCTCGGTGGTCTACGGCAGCGGCCAGATCGGCGCCGTCGCCAACTTCATCCTCCGCGAGGGCACGGCCAAGCCCTCGGGCGACATCGGTCTGACCTACGGCTCGGAGGGCCTGTGGCGGCTCGACGGCTTCTACGGTTTCAAGGTCGCCGACGGCTGGTACGGGAGCGTCGGCGGCTTCGCACGGACGTCCAACGGCGTACGCGACCCGCAGTTCAAGGCCGACCAGGGCGGGCAGCTGACGGCCACGCTGTCGCATGACATGGACAACGGCTCGATGATGTTCTACGCCCGCGTGCTGGACGACAAGAACCAGTTCATCACGCCGATCCCGCTGATCCAGAACGGTACCGACCAGTTCAGCGCCTATCCCGGCTTCGATCCGCTGACCAGCACCTACTACAGCCACGCGATCCAGCACGTGTTCCTGGCCGGATATCCGGGTGGCGGCACCAACGCCAACCTCGCCAACGGCCGCGGCGCGAAGATGAATTTCTTCGGCGGCAACATCAACTTCGATTTCGACAACGGCATCAGCCTGTCCGACAAGTTCCTGATCGATCGCGGCACGATGGACACCAACGCGCTGTTCTCGGGTTCCAACCCGGCCTCGCTGACGGACGAGCTGTACAACATCCCGACCAACCTCGGCGGCTTCGCGCTGCCCCCGGGCTCGGCCACGGCCACCTATGTCGGCGGCGGTGCAGTCGATCCCAACCAGAGCGTGATCCATCAGGGCTGGTGGTTCATCCACAAGTACCTGACCAACGTCAGCAATGATTTCCACATCAGCAAGGAGCTGTTCGCCGGCAATACGTTGACCGCCGGCCTGTACCTGGCGCACTACACCGACAGCGACAAGTGGGCGCTGGGCAACCAGATGCTGATGACCAACACGCCCAACGCGCGTCCGATCACGGTCAGTTACGTCAGTGGCGGCAACACCTACCAGCTCACCGACAATCAGGGCTTCCTCGACAACGGCGCCTACAACATCGCCGAGAACGGCACGGCAACCAACAAGGCCTTCTACCTCTCCGACGTGCAGCGCTACGGCCGCTGGCTGTTCGACGTGTCCGGGCGCATCGAGAACGAGAACGCCCTCCTCAACGTGTGCAACCTGCAGAATGTCAATCTCGACAACAACCCGTACACGCTTTACAACAACTCGGTACCGGTCTGCAACGGCACCTATTCGACCACCCGCTACAACAAGACGCACCCGTCATGGACGATCGGAGTCAACTACAGGCTGGCCGACAACATGAGCGTGTATGTGCGCGCCAACCGCGGCGCCCACTTCGGTGACTTCGACAACGCCCTGCGCGGCAACACCACCGGCAACACCCCGCCGCTGCAGAAGATCCAGAACTTCGAAGGCGGCTTCAAATACCAGTCGTCGCTGTTCTACGCGAATATCACCGTCTACCACCGGCAGTTCAGCGGTCTGCCGTACCAGCCGACCAATGCCCAGGGCGCTCCGGTCGGCAGCCCCCTGCTGTACGGGTCGGACTCCAAGGGCATCAACCTGAGCGGAGCCATCACGCCCACCCGCAACCTGCGGCTGGAGCTGGTCGCGGATTATCTGGACGGGCACTACACCCACTATGCCGCCTGCATCCCCTACATCAACCAGGTGACCGGCAACGGCTGTGCGGTGATCAATGGCCAGCAGCTGCAGCGCCAGCCGAAGTTCCGCTACATGTTCACGCCCAGCTACCACATTCCGACTGCGTGGGGCGATGTGATGGCCTGGGTGACCTACACGTACGTGGGTCCGCACACCCAGGACCAGTCCGGACTTCAGCAGCTTGGTACTTACAGCACGTGGGACTTCGGCGTGGTCGCGGATATCGGCCGCAACTGGGAGTTGCGTCTGCAAGGCACCAATCTGACCAATGCGCTGGGTCTGACCGAGAGCAATTCGCGCATCTTCGGCGCCGCGGCGGGTTCCGGTGGTGTGATCCTGGCCCGTCCGCTGCAGGGCCGCGAGGTCAATTTCCAGGTCAAGTACAAGTTCTGAACATGCAGCACTGCCCCGAGCGCGGTCCGGGTGGCCCACAAGGCCATTCCGGACCGCGGTTTCTGCGACCACCGCGCGGCGCTCCGACGGCCGATGCACTCTCCCGTCGCTATGCGGAGCCCGCCTCTCGCGCCTGGAAGTGTGCTGTCGACATCGACTCCTGGAGCCACCATGAAACTTCCCCGTCTCGTCCGCGCCGTTCCGGTCCTGCTCGCCGCAGCGCTTGCCATGCCGGTGTCTGCGGCCACCGATCCGAGTTTCCTGCTCCAGGCTACAGCAGCGGATTGGGGCGCCTATTTCCCGACCTATCTGGCCAACGGCTACTTTTCGATCATGACCTCGCCGCGCGGAACCGAGCCGAGCCCGGGGTACCTGGTGGCCTTCATGGATTACACGCCCGGAGATGTATCGCGCCCTGCGGCGGTTCCCGGCTGGAGCGAGGTGGACTACAACCCGGGCGGCGGCTGGCTGAATGCGACGCCGCTGAACGAGAGGACGTTTGCCGATTACGCACAGACACTGGACATGCACGACGGCACGCTGTCGACGCGCTACCGTTTCGCCTACGCCGGAAAAGCGACCGACGTGCGCGTGACGACCTTCGTCAGCCAGGCGCAGAGCCACCTCGCGGCGACGCAGTTCGAGATCACACCTCGATTCGATGGTGAAGTGCGGCTGAGGTTCCCGATCCGTCTGTGGTCGGGGCATGAGCCGCGCTTCGCACTGGCCAGACTGAGCGGGCCGCAGATGGTGGACGCGGTGATCGCCAGCGGCCAGAACCTGGACAACAAGCCGGTGCCGACGCCGGATCGCGCTCCGATCTGGTACTACGGGCAGACGCGCATCGTGGCCGATGGCGGCGACGCGAAGCGGCTGACGCTGTGGCTGGATGGCCGTGCCGTGAACGGCACGCGCATGGGCGAGGCGCTTGCGCTCGGTCTGCCGCGCGGTCTGACGCTGACGCGGGTGCGGCTGGAGCAGCGCCGCGACGTGCTGTCGCTGAATCTGACGGCGCACGTGGAGAAGGGTCGGACCTACCGCTTCAGCAAGTATGTGGCGCTGTCCAGGCAAGGCTGGGGCGGTGCCGCGCAAGCGGATGTCGCGCTGGCCGAGGCGGCACGCCGACGCGGGTTCGCGGCATTGCTGTCCGGGCACCGGGCGGCCTGGCACAGATTGTGGGAATCCGACATCGTGGTCGACGGCGATGCCGGAGCGCAGAAGGCGTTGCACTCGGATCTGTACTACCTGCTGTCGGGCACGACGGCGGGGACCTCCTGGTCGGTGGGCGCGTGCTCGCTGACTCCGGGTTATGCGGGACACGTGTTCTGGGATGCCGATTCCTGGGTGTTCCCCGCGCTGCTGCTGCTGCATCCGCAGCGCGCCCGGTCGATCGTGATGTTCCGCGATCGCACGCTGGCCGCGGCCAGGGCACGTGCGAAGCAATACGGTGTGCGCGGCGCGATGTTTGCCTGGGAGGCGGATCCCGAGACCGGCGTGGACAACACGCCGTACTTTGCGCGCGGGGTGCAGCGCGAGATCCACGTCAACGCCGACATCGCGATCGCGCAGTGGCAGTACTACCTGGCCACGCGCGATCGCGACTGGCTGGTGCGGCACGGTTGGCCGGTGATCCGCGACGTCGCGAGGTTCTGGACCAGCCGCGTCACCTACGATCGCAAGCACGAACGCTACGAGATCCTGCACGTGACCTCGCCGGACGAGGCCTATGACGACGTGCCCAACGACTCGTTTACCAATGCGGCGGCGGCCAAGTCCCTGCGCATAGCCGTCGCGGCCGCCGCCGCGGTGGGCGCTGCGCCCGATCCGCACTGGGCGGACATCGCCGCGAAGATGTACATCCCGTTCTCGGACCGGGAGCAGCGCCACCTCGATTTCGACGCCTCGGTGCTGCACGACAAGATCACCTGGATGGGTTCCTCGCTGGTCTGGCTGATGTATCCGAATCTGGATCTGCCGATGTCGCCGCAGGTGCGCAGGAACGACTTCGACTTCCAGCTCCGCGAGCTCGAGGTGCACGGCAACGACCCCAACGAGATGATGATGGTCATGATGGCGGTCGCCGCAGCCGAACTCGGTGATGCCAAGGTCGCGGACGAATGGATCCGGCGCAACCTGGTCGGCTTCCTCAAGCCGCCGTTCAACGTGCGCACCGAGACCGTGGCCAACAACGCGGGCTATCTGCTGTCGACCTCGGCCGGTTTCGTTGAGAGCTTCCTGTACGGACTCACCGGTTTGCGCATCGAAGACCAGGGGCTGGTCGGCGCCTACGCGCCGGTGCTGCCACCGGGATGGACGTCACTGACGCTGAAGAACGTCCGCTTCCGCGGCCAGCGGCTCGACATCACCGTGCACCGCGATGCCGCAGGGAAAACGGTACTGCAGCGGCTGCCGGCGCAAGCGGGGCCAGCACGGGCAGCGTCCTTGCGCTCTGCGATCGGCGGTGACGGCACCACCGGAACTGCGACCGCGACACGGCAGGGAGACCGCCGGTGAGACGCTGGATGATGCTGGCCTCGCTGTGCCTGAGCTACATGATCTACGCCGTGCTGCTGAACAGCGTCGGCACGGTGATCCTGCAGTCGATCCTCAGCTTCGGCATCAGCAAGGAGAGCGGCAGCATTCTGGAGGCCTGCAAGGATTTCTCGATCGCCGGCGTCTCCTTCGTGACCGCGTCTTACCTGCCGCGGCTGGGTTACCGCCGCGCGATGATGCTCGGCCACGCGCTGGTGGCTGCGGCCTGCGTGCTGATGGCGTTGAATCCGGGCTTCGGCACCGCGAAAATCCTGTTCGCGACCATCGGCGTGACCTTTGCCCTGATCAAGGTCAGCGTCTACTCCACGATCGGACTGCTGACCACCGACGCCAGGCGCCACGCCAGTCTGATGAACGTGCTCGAGGGGCTGTTCATGGTCGGCGTGCTCGGCGGCTACTGGCTGTTCGGCGCCTTCATCGATTCCGCCGCGCCGGCACGCCTGGTCTGGGTGCATGTCTACTGGGTACTGGCCGGCGCAGGCGTGCTCGTGGTGGCGCTGCTGGCATGCGCACGGCTTGACGAATCCGCAGCGCGTCCCGCGCAGGCGGACACGGGCGGCGCGTTCGCCGGGATGCTGCGCCTGCTGACGCGACCGATGATCTACACCTTCATCGTCTCGATCTTTCTTTACGTGCTGATCGAGCAGGGGCTGGGAACCTGGCTGCCGACCTTCAATCGCCAAGTTCTGCAGCTGCCCGCGGCGATGAGTGTGCAGATGGCCAGCATCTACGCCGGATCGCTGGCGTTGGGCCGGCTGCTGGCCGGCTACGTGCTGCGGCGGATCTCCTGGTACACGCTGCTCAGCGGTTGCCTCCTCGGCATGATCGTGCTGGTGGTCGCGGTGCTGCCGTTGGCGGCACACGTGCATCTGCGGCCGGACGTGACCTGGCTGGATGCGCCGTTCGTGGCCTATGCGTTCCCGCTGATCGGCCTGCTGATGGCGCCGATCTATCCGGCGATCAATTCGGTAATGCTCAGCGCGCTGCCCAAAGAGCGGCACGCCGCAATGACGGGCCTGATCGTGGTCTTCTCGGCGCTGGGCGGTACGCTCGGCTCATTCATCGTCGCCTTCCTGTTCACCCACATCGGCGGCAGCCACGCGTTCTATATGACGCTGCTGCCGATGGCGGGCATCCTGGTGGCGCTGCGCGTATTCCGCCGCGAGACTGCCGGTTCCGCGCCAGAATGACGGCCAAGACATGCGCTGCGGTGGGGGCGCGGCGGAAAACGTGACTGTTCCGCGCACCTGATCCGCGATGCTGCAGCACCCCGGACCTCGAGTTTTCCGATCTCGCCGCGCTAGCGGATTGGTGCGAGACGCGCCTCAAGGCCTGAGCGGCAAGCGGGCCGGGCGCAGGGGCGGCCGCAAAAGCGCAGGGCCGATCGGTGAGGATCGGCCCTGAGGGGATAAAGCCCTTGGCGGTGACCTACTCTTGCATGGCTAGAGCCACACTACCATCGGCGCAGGTGCGTTTCACTTCCGAGTTCGGGATGGGATCGGGTGGGACCACACCGCTATCGCCGCCAAG
>JAJXWZ010000118.1 GCA_021781345.1 Pseudomonadota bacterium | reverse complement strand
CTGTATCGCCGGGTCATCAACCGCAACAACCGTCTCAAGCGGCTGCTAGAGCTGAGCGCGCCCGAGATCATCGTGCGCAACGAGAAGCGCATGCTGCAGGAGGCGGTGGACTCGCTGCTGGACAACGGCCGTCGCGGCAAGGCCATGGTCGGCCAGAACAAGCGTCCGCTCAAGTCGCTCGCCGACATGATCAAGGGCAAGAGCGGCCGTTTCCGCCAGAACCTGCTGGGCAAGCGCGTCGACTACTCCGGCCGTTCGGTGATCACCGTGGGCCCGACCCTCAAGCTGCATCAGTGCGGTCTGCCCAAGTTGATGGCGCTGGAGCTGTTCAAGCCGTTCATCTTCCACAAGCTCGAAGTCATGGGCGTGGCCACCACCATCAAGGCGGCCAAGAAGGAAGTCGAATCGCAGACCCCCATCGTCTGGGACATCCTCGAAGACGTGATCCGCGAGCATCCGGTGCTGCTCAACCGCGCGCCGACGCTGCACCGCCTGGGGATCCAGGCGTTCGAGCCGGTGCTGATCGAAGGCAAGGCCATCCAGTTGCACCCGCTGGTGTGCGCGGCGTTCAACGCCGACTTCGACGGCGACCAGATGGCCGTTCACGTGCCGCTCTCGCTCGAAGCGCAGGTCGAGGCGCGCGCGCTGATGCTGGCGTCGAACAACGTGCTGTTCCCGGCCAACGGCGAACCGTCGATCGTGCCGTCGCAGGACATGGTGCTGGGCCTGTACTACGCCACGCGTGAGCGCATCAACGGCCGCGGCGAAGGCATGGTGTTCGCCGACATCGGCGAAGTGCTGCGCGCCCTCGATTCCAAGCAGGTCGAGATCACCAGCCGCGTCAGCGTGCGCCTGACCGAGTACGAGAAGGACAAGGCGACCGGCACGTTCACCCCGCGGACCAGCGTCGTCGAGACGACGGTCGGCCGTGCCCTGCTGTCGGAGATCCTGCCCAAGGGGCTGCCGTTCAGCGTGATGAACAAGGCGCTGAAGAAGAAGGAGATCTCGCGCCTGATCAACGCCTCGTTCCGCCGTTGCGGCCTGCGCGAGACCGCGATCTTCGCCGACAAGCTGCTGCAGTCCGGCTTCTCGCTGGCGACCAAGGCCGGCATCTCGATCAGCATCGACGACATGCTGATCCCGGAAGAGAAGCACAAGGTCATCGCCCGAGCCGAGACGGAAGTCAAGGAGATCGAGCAGCAGTACGCCTCGGGCCTGGTCACCCAGGGCGAGCGCTACAACAAGGTGGTCGACATCTGGGGCCGCGCCGGCGACGAGGTCGGCAAGGCGCTGATGAGCCACCTGTCGAACCAGAGCGTGGTCGACCGCCACGGCAAGGAGGTGCGGCAGGAGTCGTTCAACTCCATCTACATGATGGCCGACTCCGGCGCCCGCGGTTCCGCCGCGCAGATCCGCCAGCTCGCCGGCATGCGGGGCCTGATGGCCAAGCCGGACGGTTCGATCATCGAGACCCCGATCACCGCGAATTTCCGTGAGGGGCTGAACGTCCTGCAGTACTTCATCTCGACCCACGGCGCCCGAAAGGGCCTGGCCGATACCGCGCTCAAGACGGCGAACTCCGGCTACCTGACGCGGCGCCTGGTCGACGTGACGCAGGATCTGGTCGTCACCGAAACCGATTGCGGTACGTCCAACGGCACCAACATGCGCGCGCTGGTCGAAGGCGGCGAGGTGATCGAGAGCCTGCGTGACCGCGTCCTCGGCCGCGTCGCGGCGATCGACGTCGTCAGCCCCGAGACCCAGGAAGTGATCGTCGCCGCCGGCGAGATGCTCGACGAGGACGCGCTCGACCGCGTCGAGGCCGCGGGCGTCGACGAGATCAAGGTGCGCACGGCGCTGACCTGCGAAACCCGCTACGGCATCTGCGCCAAGTGCTATGGCCGCGACCTCGGCCGTGGCTCGCTGGTGACGATGGGCGAGGCAGTCGGTGTGATCGCGGCGCAGTCGATCGGCGAGCCGGGAACGCAGCTGACGATGCGGACCTTCCACATCGGCGGTGCCGCGTCGCGCGCTGCGGTTGCGTCGAGCGTCGAGGCCAAGAGCGCCGGCACGGTGCGCTTCACCTCGACCATGCGCTACGTCACCAACACCAAGGGCGAGCAGGTCGTGATCTCGCGTTCGGGCGAGGTGCTGGTCACCGACGACCATGGCCGCGAGCGCGAACGCCACAAGGTGCCATACGGCGCAACGCTGTTCGTCAAGGACGGCATGGCGATCAAGGCCGGGACGGCACTGGCCAACTGGGACCCGCTGACCCGCCCGATCATCACCGAGTACGCCGGCCAGATCAAGTTCGAGAACATCGAGGAGGGCGTCACCGTCGCCAAGCAGGTCGACGAAGTCACCGGCCTGTCGACGCTGGTGGTCATCGATCCCAAGCGCCGCGGCTCGGCCAAGGTGGTGCGGCCGCAGGTCAAGCTGCTCAACGAGCAGGGCCAGGAAGTGAAGATTCCGGGCACCGATCACGCGGTGACCATCGGCTTCACCGTCGGCGCGCTGATCCAGGTCCGCGACGGTCAGGACGTCGGCCCTGGCGAAGTGCTCGCCCGCATCCCGATGGAAGGCCAGAAGACCCGCGACATCACCGGCGGTCTGCCGCGTGTGGCGGAGCTGTTCGAGGCACGCTCGCCCAAGGACGCCGGCATGCTGGCGGAAACCACCGGCACCGTGTCGTTCGGCAAGGAGACCAAGGGCAAGGTGCGGCTGGTGATCACCGACCTCGACGGCAACTCCAACGAGTTCCTGATCCCGAAGGAAAAGAACATCCTCGTGCACGAAGGCCAGGTGGTCAACAAGGGCGAGCTCATCGTCGACGGCCCGGCGGAGCCGCAGGACATCCTGCGCCTGCTCGGCGTCGAAGCACTGGCGCGCTACATCGTCGACGAGGTCCAGGACGTCTACCGTCTGCAGGGCGTGAAGATCAACGACAAGCACATCGAAGTGATCGTGCGGCAGATGCTGCGCCGGGTCGAGATCAAGGATCCGGGCGACACCACCTACATCGCCGGCGAACAGGTCGAGCGCTCCGAGGTGCTCGCCACGAACGACGAGCTGACCCGTGACGGCAAGTTGCCGGCAACCTTCACCAACCTGCTGCTCGGTATCACCAAGGCCAGCCTGTCGACCGACAGCTTCATCTCTGCAGCCTCGTTCCAGGAAACCACGCGAGTGCTGACCGAGGCCGCGATCATGGGCAAACGCGACGAGCTGCGCGGCTTGAAGGAGAACGTCATCGTCGGCCGGCTGATCCCGGCGGGTACCGGCCTGGCGTTCCACCAGGCGCGCAAGGCGAAGGACGCAGCAGAGCAGGCGGATCGTGCCGCGCAGGCGGCGGCCGAACTGCAGGCGCTGGAGGACAACGCTGCGCAACAGGCCGAGCAGTCGGACCATTCCGCCGACCAGCCCTGAGCGGGTTGTGGCGGCGGGCGTGCCAAGCGCACCCTTTT
>JAJXWZ010000242.1 GCA_021781345.1 Pseudomonadota bacterium | reverse complement strand
GATCTTGGATTCCCGACCTCGCCATGGTCGAGAAGCTACTCGTCGGCACATTGACGGCCGCCGCCTGAGCCTGCGGGGAAGCGGGCCGGCCGGCGTTGCAGCCCCCCCGCTGCTGATCAAGAATCGCCGTGGACAGCCTGCAGCGCGGACAGTGCGGCTAGGCCCGCAGTTTCAGTGCGCAGGATTCGCGGTCCCAACGCGAGTTCACGGAATCGGGCATCGCGCAGTATCCCGAGGTCCTCGGTGCCGAAGCCCCCCTCGGGGCCTATCGCCAGGATCATGCACGCGGGCTCCGGGCTGATGTCCCGCACGCGGGTGCTCGCACCGGGTTGCAGGACCCAGCGGCTTGACGGATCCGTGTCCGCGAGCGGGGCCATGCACGCGGCGAGCGTCGCGGGTGCGTCGATCCCAGGCACCACGTTGCGCCCGCATTGTTCGCAGGCGGCGACGGCAACCGCACGCCAGTGCTCGAGCCGCTTTTCACCGCGGTCGCCCTGCAGCCGCACTTCACTGCGCTCGCTCAGCACGGGCATGATGCGAGCGACGCCCAGCTCGGTCGCCTTCTGGATGATCCAGTCCATTTTGTCGCCACGGGCCACGCCCTGAACGAGGGTCAGTCGCAGCCGCGATTCGCGCAGCGGCGACTCGGCGCCTTCGATCCGAACCCGCGGTGCGCGGGGATCGCCTGCCGCCAGCCGGGAGGGATATTGCAGGCCGTCCCCGTTGAACAAGGTCACGCGGTCACCTGCTTGCAGGCGCAATGCCCGCAACGCGTGCCGCGCCGCGCCCGCGGGCAACGCAATTTCGTCCCCGGGCTGCAACGCAACATCGACGAACAGCCTGGCCAGGCGCATTTCCGGTGAATCCCTGTCCACGACAAGGGTCCAAAGTATGAACGAACTCTGTCGTCTGCGCGTACCGTGCTGGCCGGCACGCCTCGAGGGGCGCACAATGGGCCATCGGTACCACCAAGGAGGCCGATCATGAACAAGCAGATTTTCTTCGCGGCCCTGTTCGCGCTGGGCACCGGAGTGGCAATAGCCATGCCCGCATTTGCGCAGTCCAGACCGGGCGACGCACAGGCATCAGGCAGGGCAACGGCCCGCGAGGACGCCAAGCCCGCCGCGTCCGGTACTCAGGCCGGCAAACGATCGGTTCCGCCACTCGACTCGCGCATGTGCATCCGCGACACCGGCAGCCACATCCCGCCCCCCAAGGGACAATGCCTGCCCGTGGCCGGCAACAGTTACAGCCAGAAGGACATCCAGCGCACCGGTGCAACCAGTGTCGGACAGGCACTGCAGATGCTGGATCCCTCGGTCCAGATACGCGGCGGCGGACACTGATCGGGCCTCAGCTGGTCGCGGCGTCCACGGCATCGCGTGCGGCGTCGACCATCCGGTCGATGTCGCCTTCGTCGATGCAATAGGGCGGCAGGAAATAGACCGTATCGCCCAGCGGGCGCAGGAGCACGCCGCCTTCCAGTGCGCGCCGGTAGAAGCGCAGGCCGCGACGCTCGGCGGCCGGGTAGGGTCGGCGCGAATCCGGGTCGACGACCAGGTCGAAGGCCGCGATCCAGCCGGTTTGGCGCAGGTTGGCGACGTGCGGATGCCGGCCGAGGGGCTCGAGACGCCGCGCCAGGTGCGCGGCCAGCGTACGATTGCGCGCGAGCACCGGCTCGTCGCGGAAGATCGCCAGTGAAGCCAGCGCCGCCGCGCAGGCGATCGGGTTGCCGCTGAACGTGTGCGAGTGCAGGAATGCGTTGTTGGCGGCATAGTCGCCCAGGAAAGCTGCATAGACCTCGTCGGTGGTCAGTACCGTCGACAGCGGCAGCGCCCCGCCGGTAAGTCCTTTCGACAGGCACATGAAGTCGGGCGTGATCGACGCCTGTTCGCATGCGAACAGCGTGCCCGTTCGGCCGAATCCCACCGCGATCTCGTCGGCGATCAGGTGCACGTCGAATTCGTCACAGAGCTTGCGCAGGCCTGACAGGTACGCGGGCACATGCATGCGCATGCCACCCGAGCATTGCACCAGTGGCTCGACGATCACGGCGCAGGTCTCTTGGGCGTGGCATTCCAGCAGGACGCGCATATCGGCAAGGCGGCGGCGCGCCACGTCGGCAGCGCTCTCGCCGGGCTCCGCGTCCAGCCAGTCAGGCGAAGGCGCGACCAGCGGCTCGAACAGCAACGGTCCGTATACCGCGCGGTATAGCGGCAGGTCGCTGACCGCCAGCGCACCCAGGGTTTCGCCGTGGTAGGCATTTGCCAGCGCGACGAAGCGCCGGCGTCGCGACTGGCCGCGATTGTGCCAGTAGTGGAAGCTCATCTTCAGCGCGATTTCCACCGCGCTGGCGCCGTCGCCGGCATAGGACACGCGGGTGAGGCCCGGCGGCGCGATCCGCGTCAGTTCCTCGGCCAGTTGCAGAGCCGGTTCGTGGGTGAAGCCGGCCAGCATCACATGGTTGAGCTTGGCGGCCTGCTCGGCGATGGCGCTCGCGATGCGCGTGTCGGCGTGGCCGAACAGGTTGCTCCACCACGAGCTGATGCCGTCAAGGTAGCGCTTGCCGTCGGCATCGACCAGCCATGCACCGTCGCCGTGCACGATCGGGATCAACGGCAGTTGCGACGCGTGCTCGCGCATCTGCGTGCAGGGATGCCAGACGTGCGCGAGGTCGCGGGCGGCCAGTTCGGCGTTGCGGGAGGGCGGGTCGGTCATCGCGACATGATCGCGGTCAAGGCGCGCGGGCTCAAGCGCGGGTAAGCTGATTCTGATGGCCAAGGTTGCTGAAATCGCCTTGCTGGACCGCGCGCTCGAAGTAGCGCTGGAAGCCGCGCGCACGGCGGGCGACGGAATCCTGCGGCATTTCGAGCAGGGCGTGGCGGTTGAAATCAAGCCCGACGCCACGCCCGTCACCGTCGCCGATCGCGAGGCGGAAGTTGCCATTCGCGCCATCCTGCAACGCCACTTCCCCGGGCATGCCATCCTCGGCGAGGAGCACGGGCGCGAGGGTGACGGCGAGTACCTGTGGCTGGTCGATCCGCTGGATGGCACCAAGAGCTTCGTGCGCGGCACGCCGTTCTTCTCCGTCCAGATCGCGCTGATGCACGCGGGCGAGCTGGTACTGGGCGTTTCGCACGCGCCGCTGTACGGCGAGACCATGTGGGCCCGCCGGGGCGGCGGCGCATTCCTCGACGGCACGCGCGTGCACGTCGCCGATACGGTCGGCTTGTCCGGTGCGGTGTTGTCGCTGGGCAACCTCAAGTCGCTGGCCCGGGATGGCGAGCGCTGGGGCAGGCTTGCAAGCCTGGTCGGCGAGCTCGATCGCGTGCGCGGTTACGGAGACTTCTGCCACTACCACTTGTTGGCGCGCGGAGCACTGGACATCGTGATCGAATCCGACGTCAACATACTGGACGTCGCGGCGTTGAGCGTCATCGTCGGCGAAGCCGGCGGATGCTTCACCGACCTGG
>JAJXWZ010000149.1 GCA_021781345.1 Pseudomonadota bacterium | reverse complement strand
GGACAGAAATCCTGATTCAAAAAACCCGGCGCATTGAAGTACCGCTGAATGATCTGCTCAAGAGTCTCGAAAAGCGCCCACCACACATCGTCAAGGGCACAGCGGTTTTTCTGACCAGCGACCCGAGCTATGTGCCGACCGCGTTGTTGCACAATCTCAAGCACAACAAGGTTCTGCACGAACAAAACGTTATCCTGACGATCCTGACGGCGCAGACGCCTCGCGTCGACCTGACAGAACGCTTTCGGATGGAAACCATCAGCGAAAGATTTGCGGCTGTCCAACTGCGCTTCGGTTTCATGGAAACACCAAACGTTCCCAGGGCGCTTGGGGTCGCGCGGAAGTTTGGCTGGCAATTCGACATCATGTCGACGTCGTTCTTCGTTTCTCGGCGGGCATTGAAGCCATCCGCCCAGTCTGGAATGCCCCGGTGGCAGGACCATTTGTTTATCGCGATGTCCCGATCGGCCAACGACGCGACCGACTACTTTCAGATTCCAACGGGCCGGGTGGTTGAAGTCGGCACGCAGGTTACTATCTGATTGTCCATGCATTTTTGCATGCCATGAGCCCAAAATAGGGCTAGGCTATGCACCGGGCGCACGGCTATAAGCCGCGTCGCTTTGCGACTGCGCAATGAACCTCGTTGAGGCTTCTCCGCCGAATGACCAGTGATGTTGCAGCTCCCGCGTCGGAAACGACGGCGGCCAACGGGCATGGGGAAGCCCATTCCACAGCTGGCCTCAAGGCCCTGCTGATCGGCAGTATCGGCGTCGTTTACGGCGATATCGGCACCAGCCCTCTTTATGCGTTGCGGGAAGCCGTCGTGGCCGCCAGCAACGGAGGGGAGGTGACCTCGTTCGCCGTAATGGGGGTCACTTCGCTGATCCTGTGGGCGTTGATCATCGTGGTGACGCTGAAGTACGTGCTGATCCTCCTGCGTGCCGACAACCACGGGGAAGGTGGCACGCTGGCGCTGATGGCGCTGGCGCAGCGCGCTGTCACCAAGGCGGCCGGCACCACCACAACCAGGGCGGCTGCCATCATCGTCCTGCTCGGGATTGCGAGCGGCGCGCTGTTTTACGGCGATGCGGTGATCACGCCGGCGCTGTCGGTGCTGTCAGCGATCGAAGGCATCAAGCTCGTGACAGAGGCGCTCGACCCCTATGTGGTGCCGCTCACGGTCCTCATCCTGGTGGCGCTGTTTGCCGCCCAGTCGCGCGGCACCGCCCGGGTGGCGGCCTTCTTCGGTCCCATTATGTGCGTCTGGTTCGGCGTTATTGCGATCGGAGCGATCATGCCGATCATGCGCCGGCCGGAAATCTTCCTGGCGCTTAATCCCGTTTACGCCGTGTCCTTCATGCTTCATCACGGCATCATCGGATTCGTGACGCTGGGCGCGGTGTTTCTGGCCGTTACCGGCGCGGAAGCGCTCTATGCTGACCTTGGCCATTTTGGCAAACGGCCGATCCAGACGGCTTGGCTTTTCATCGTGTTGCCGTCGCTGGCCCTCAATTATCTCGGGCAGGGCGCCCTTGTCATCGCCGATCCAAAGGCGATCGAAAACCCATTCTACCGGATGTTCCCGGAATGGGCGCTGATCCCGATGGTCGGGCTATCGACTGTTGCGACCGTGATCGCCAGCCAGGCGGTGATCACGGGCGCCTATTCGTTGACGCAACAGGCTATTCAGCTTGGTCTGCTGCCGCGATTTGAGATCCGGCACACCTCCGAATCGCAGTTCGGCCAGATCTATATTCCGCGCATCAACATCCTGATTTTGATTGCGGTCATGCTCCTCGTGCTGATGTTCCGATCGTCCAGTGCGCTGGCTTCGGCCTACGGCATCTCGGTGACCGGCACCATGGTGGTCACGGGCATGATGGGATTCGTCGTTATCTGGCGGGTATGGAGATGGTCGCCGATTGCCGCAGCTGCGTTGATTGCGCCGTTCCTGTTTCTCGATCTGACGTTCCTTGCCGCCAATCTTCTGAAAGTGCTGGAGGGCGGTTGGGTGCCGCTCGCCCTTGGCGGGGTCGTGATGCTGCTGATGTATACTTGGCGCCGCGGCACCAAGCTGCTGTTCGAGAAATCGCGCAAGCTCGAGTTCCCGCTGGCCGAACTCGTGACGATGCTCGAGAAGCGGCCGCCGCAGCGCGTCCCGGGCACGGCGGTGTTTCTGACCAGCGATCCGATCAGCGCGCCGACCGCGCTGATGCATAGTCTAAAGCACTACAAGGTCCTGCACGAAAAGAACGTCATCCTCACCATCGAGACCGCTGCGACCCCGCGCGTTGATCCCTCGGAACGTGTACGGCTGGAGCAGATCAGCAATACCTTCACCAAGGTCGCGCTGAAGTTCGGATTCATGGAGTCGCCGAACGTGCCGAAGGCCCTTGCGATCGCACGCAAACTCGGCTGGCAGTTCGACATCATGTCGACCTCCTTCTTCCTGTCCCGCCGCGCGCTTAAGCCGGCGGCGCATTCGGGAATGCCGCGCTGGCAGGATCACCTTTTCATCGCGCTTAGCCGGACCGCAAACGACGCGACAGATTACTTCCAGATCCCCAGCGGCCGCGTGGTTGAGGTCGGAACCCAGGTGACCGTTTGAGCCGGCTCCGGCGGCAATCGATCCGTGAGACGCTTGATTTTCCTCGCGCCAAGCGCGAGGTTGGCGGCAAATAGACGCGGCGTTCGAGTGGAGAAGTAAGTGACGAATCAGGGGCACCGGGTTCACGATTTGGCGGTTGAAGAAGTCTCCCGCGGAATGTCCGAAGGGCGCTATCTTCTGGTCGATGTCCGTGAGCCCAATGAGGTCGCGGTCGACGCCTATCCCGGCGCGGTCGTGGTGCCGTTGTCGAACTTCGACCCCCGCGCCATTCCCGATCCCAAGGGCAAGGAAGTGGTCTTTGCCTGCCGCTCCGGCAAGCGGTCAGTCACCGCCTCGCTGGCCGCCCAGGCCGCGGGCCTGCCTTACGACAAGCATCTCGCGGGCGGGATGCTGGCCTGGAAAGGCGCTGGTTTGCCGACGAATCCGGGCGGTTGATCGTTCCAATGATTTCCGTGAACAAGGTGTTTGGTGATCTGCCGGTCACCGTCTTTGAGGCAATGTCGCAGCTTGCCCGCGACAACAACGCAATCAATCTCGGTCAGGGCTTTCCGGACGACCCGGGTCCGGAGGATATCCGCAAGGCCGCCGCCGATGCCGTCCTGAACGGTTATAACCAATACCCCTCGATGATGGGTATCCCGGAGTTGCGGCAGGCGATTGCCACGCATTACCAGCACTGGCACGGCCTCAAGCTCGATCCCATGACCGAGGTGATGGTTACCTCGGGGGGCACCGAGGCATTGACCTCAGCCATTCTGGCGGTCGTAGAGCCCGGTGACGAAGTGGTCGTCTTCCAGCCCGTCTATGATTCCTACCTTCCAATCATCCGGCAGGCCGGTGGCATCCCGCGCCTGGTGCGGCTCGAGCCTCCGCACTGGCGGCTGAGCGAAGAGGCGCTG
>JAJXWZ010000147.1 GCA_021781345.1 Pseudomonadota bacterium | reverse complement strand
CGGATGCCGCCCTCGTAGGCAAAGACTTCCTCGTGCTCCTGTCCAGGCCGGCGGTCGACCAGCTCGATACGCACGCCGGAATTGAGAAACGCCAGCTCGCGCAAACGCTTGGCCAGAATTTCGTAATGGAACCCGGTAGTCGAGAAAACCGCTGTACTAGGCAGGAACCGCACGGTGGTGCCGCGTCGGCTGCTGACCTCCTCGCGGCGCAGCGCAAACAACGGCTCGCCCATGCGGTATTCCTGGCGATGCACGTGACCCTCGCGGTGGATTTCCAGCCAAAGGTGTTCGGACAGCGCATTGACCACCGAGACACCGACGCCGTGCAGACCTCCAGATACTTTGTAGGCGTTGTCGTCGAACTTGCCGCCCGCGTGCAGGACGGTCATCACCACCTCGGCGGTGGAGCGGCCCTCCTCCGGATGAATGTCGACCGGAATGCCGCGGCCGTTATCCTCGATGCTGACCGAGCCATCTTCCAGCAGATCGACGCGGATGTGGTCGCAGTGACCAGCCAGCGCCTCATCGATGGCGTTGTCGACCACCTCGAACACCATATGGTGCAATCCGGTGCCGTCATCGGTATCGCCGATGTACATGCCGGGACGTTTGCGCACCGCCTCCAGCCCTTTGAGAACCTTGATGCTGCTGGCGTCGTAACTTTGCGGTGCAGGGTCGTTCATGCCGGTCGAGGGGGCGCCGCGTTGCGGCCAATCGTTCGATTCTAACAGCCCGCCTCTTGCGCCAGCACGAGACCATCGGCGCAGCGGGCGGCGCCATGTTCCACGTGGAACACACGTCCCGCGAACTGCCTCCACCAGGGAAACGTCGTCCCAGAAATCCAGACCTGCGCACCGCAGCCGAGCACTTGATCCAGCACGCGTTCGCCGTGCGCGCGATCCAACTCCGACGCCAAGTCATCGAGCAGCAAAACCGGGACGTCGCCACGCATGCTGCGATACACCTCGAACTGGGCCAACATGCACGCCAGCGCGACCAGTTTGGTCTGCCCGCGCGAGAGCTGGTGCCGTTCGGGTGCGCGGGAGAAGGTCAATGCCCAGTCGGCGCGTTGCGGCCCCGCGCGGGTGAACCCCATAACGCGATCGCGATCGCGCGTGCTGCGCAACGCTGTATCGAGTTCACTCGCAGCCGCCCAGCCGCGCTGGTACTGGTACTGCGGGGCGCCCAGTTCGGGCAGCCAGCGTGACAGATAGCGGGTGAGCGGCTCTCGCCAGCGCTCCAGGTACGCCCGCCGCAGCACATCGAGTTCCTGCCCGGCCTGCGCCAAATGTTGCTCCCAGATCCGCATCTGTCGGTCATCGACCGCAGTGCGCAACAGCGCGTTGCGCTGTTGCAGGGCGCGTCGGTGTCGCTGCCAGACATCGACGAAACCAGGTTCCACGTGGAACACGCCCCAGTCCAGGAAGCGCCGGCGCAACTCGGCCGGGCCAGCAATCAGCGCCTGGCTGCCGGGTTCCACGCAAATCACCGGGCAAAGCCCAAGCAACGCGCTGAGACGAACCGCTGGCTGCCCATCGATGCGGGCACGCCAAGTATGCGCCGTTCGCGTAAGGCCAAGTCGGCGCTGCTGCGCACCGCCCAACACGGCATGCACAGTGCATGCGGTCTGCCCGCGCCGTATCAGCGACGCCACGCCGCCGCCGGCGCGAAACGAACGCCCGTGCGAAAGCACGTACAGTGCCTCGAGAATGCTGGTTTTACCGCTCCCGTTGTCGCCTAGCAACACATTGACGCTGCGGCTCGGCACCAGCTTGAGTGCTTCGAAGCACCGCAGATCAGTCAATACGAGTTGTTCGACGTACATCCTCGCGTCGTCCGCTGCTGGTGCCGCTTCACGCGCGCGGCCCGGCCGCTCACAAGCGCAGGGGCATGATCACATGGCACGCGTGCTCGTCGGGCACACCCTCGACCAAGCAGCTCGATTGCGCATCACGCAGGCGCAAGGTGACCCGTTCGCCGCGCAGCGAACCCAGAGCATCGAGCAGGTAGCCGACATTGAAGCCTACCGAGAGATCGTCGACCGCGGTTTCGACCTCGATTTCCTCCACGGCTTCTTCCTGCTCGGGATTGTGGGCAACGATGCGCATGCGCCCGCGCGCCAATTCCAGTTTGACTCCGCGGTACTTCTCATTGGACAGGATCGCGGCACGTTGCAGGGTCTCGCGTAGCACGTTGCGATCGACAATGACATGGTGGTCCGCGCCGATCGGAATGACTGTTTCGTAGTCGGGGAACTTGCCGTCGATGAGCTTGCTGGTGAAGCGCACGCCTTCGCGATGTACACGCAGGTGATTGCGCGCGAACTCCAGTTCCACCTCGCCCTCGCCCGCTTCCAGCAGCCCGGCCAATTCCAGCACGCCCTTGCGCGGGACGATTAGCTGCCGGCGCGCCTGGTTGCCGTTCCCAGGCAGCGCTGTTTGCGCCATCGCCAAGCGGTGGCCATCCGTCGTCACACAACGCAGCGTCTCTCCATGCAGGTCGAACAGCATGCCGTTGAGGTAATAGCGCACGTCCTGGCTAGCCATGGCGAATTGCGTGCGCTCGATCAGCGTCTTCAACGCCGCCTCACCGATGCGCAGGCGGCCGATGACCTCGATATTGTCGAGGGTAGGAAAGTCGGCGGTGGGTAATGTCACCAGCGTGTAGCGGCTGCGTCCGGCGCGCAGAAGAGCGCGTTCGCCCTCTAGCTTCAAGTCGATGCGCATATCGGCGGGCAATGCTCGCAGCAGGTCGTACAGCTTGCGTGCGGGCAACGTACAGGATCCTGGGTCGCTGCTTTCCGCCGCAGCGCTACCGATCATTTCGACTTCCATGTCGGTGCCGGTCAGCGTGATTCGGCCTTGGTTGTCGACTTCGACCAGTACATGCGCAAGCACCGGCATGGTTTGGCGACGTTCCACAACACCGATGATGCGTTGCAAGGGAAGCAGCAATGTGTCCCGGGTCAGACTGGCGCGCATGGTGCGATCCGCTCCTGTTCTATAGAGATTGTACGGCGGTAGTAGTAGGTCCTGTGCGTGTTGTGCAGAACCTTGAAAACCCTTTTTTTTCAACTTGTTACGTGCTTCAGCCTGACGCGAGCACTGTGTTTCCGGCGGGAACGTCCTGTGGATAACCGCCGCGCAAGCCATGCGCCTCGAGTTATCCACAGGAAATTATCCCGTGAGTATACGGATCAGCTTGTCCCAATCCTGGTGCATGCGCGCGTCCTTTTCACACAACGCTCTGATCGTGCGGCACGCATGCAGTACCGTGGTGTGGTCGCGCCCGCCAAAGGCTTCGCCGATTTCCGGCAAGCTGTGTTCGGTCAATTCCTTCGATAAAGCCATGGCCAGTTGTCGCGGCCGCGCCAGTGAACGCACCCGACGCTTGGAGAGCAGGTCCGACAGACGCACCTGAAAATAGTCGGCGACGGTTTTCTGGATATTCGGCACGGTCACCGCCAACTGGTGCACCGAGAGCAGATCGCGCAGCGTCTCCTCGGCGAAGGCC
>JAJXWZ010000208.1 GCA_021781345.1 Pseudomonadota bacterium | reverse complement strand
GCCGCCCAGGCAGAGGCACAGGCAGCCGCGGCAAGTGGAGCCGGCGTGCGGGTTTCACTGGCCGCGGAAGCAGCAGACGCCTACCTGCGCGTGCGTGCCGCGCAAGCCCGCATCCACTGGGCCGAGGCCCGGGTTCGCACGGATCGCGCCCTTGTGGAACTCGTGCGCCGGAGGCTGGCCGACGGGGTGGCCACCCATGCCGATCTCGCCCGACGACAAGCGACGTTAGCCCGCACCACGGCGCGGATTCCGGCCATGCGAACCGAACTCCATGAGCAGATGGACAGGCTGGACGTGCTCATGGGGGCTGCGCCCGGCACCTACGACCGCGAGGTGTTGTCCGCGCCGGGCGGCTATGTGATTCCGGCCATCGACGCGTCGCAGGGCCCTGCGCAGTTGCTTCGGCGTCGGCCCGATGTGATCGCGGCGGAGAGGCGGCTCGCGGCTTCGAGCGCTCGCATCGGTGTCTCGATGGCCGAGTACTACCCCAAGGTGACGCTGTCCGCGCTCCTGGGCTTCGAGGCGCTCGGGGCGGGCACGGCCTTCGACTCCTCGGCGTTCCAGCCAGGCGCGTTGGCAGGATTGCGCTGGCGCCTCTTCGATTTCGGACGAGTCGACGCTGAAGTGGCCCGCGCCAGGGGCGCGAACGCCGAAGCGCTCGCGGCCTATCGCCAATCCATGCTGCTCGCCACGGAGGACGTCGAAAACGCCATTCTGGCCTATGCGGGACTGAGCGAGCAATACGTCCAGACGCACCGGGAGGTCGATGCGGACGACGCGGCGCGACGTACGGCCATGCAGCGGTACGAGGCAGGCGCAACCGGATTCATGCAGGTTCTGGCCGCGGATCGAGAACTGTTCGCGGCGAGGGAGCGCCTGGCGCAGGCGCATGCGAATCGAGCCCGGGCGGTCGTCGCGGCCTTCCGCGCGCTCGGGGGTGGTTGGACGCCATCCGGAAGCGCCTGCATTGGCCGACTTCCGGGCACTTGGCGGGGCTTGTGTCACGCCGCGGGGTCGGCGGCGTCATAGGGTCGACGTAGCCGCCCCTTTCGCACCTTCGTTCTACCCCGCCCCCGACATTGAACGACGAAGCCCGGCCAAGTGCCGGGCTTCGTCGTTTGCCTGCGCCTCCGCGCGGCGGCTCCAGGGGCGGCGGTTGCGGCGATATGGCCGTCCACCGTGCTGTGCCGCGCGTTGGCTATGCCCGACAGGGCATCCGAGCCGCGCGCTCCTTGCCAGTCGACCCCTGGGGAAAACACGCAGCTTTTGCCAACGCGACTGCCAGCGAATTGCCAGCTACCCATTTCTACGATCGTCTCACCCCATCGAGCACGGTGCGCGGTGGGGCGACATCACAACAATGTAGGAGACATCGCTCATGCAACGTCACGCTGTTCGCGCGGCGCGAAGCCAGGCTGTTCGCAAGGCTCCGCTTGCCGCGGCGCTCGCTTTCGCCGTGCTCACCTGCGCCTTCGCTGCCCCTGCTGCCCGGGCCGACCAGATCGGTCGCCTGCAATCGGAGATCGACGCGCTGAACGCGAAGCTCCAGGCCCTGGAGAAGAGCGAGGCCAAGCATCCGGAGGTCGTCGCCTCACCGGTCAGCACGCCGGCCAGGACCGGGGTGGTCATGACCCCGACGCGCGCCGAGATTCTCAGCGGCAGCCAGTACGTGAGCAAGGGCACGATGCCGGGCTCGTTCATCGTCCCGGGTACCAAGACCTCGGTCTACCTCGGTGGCTTTGTCAACTTCCAGGCGATCTACGACCCGACCGAGAACCTCGGGCCGAAGTTTTCCATCGGCAACATGACACCGCCCGGGTCCACCAACCGTCAACAGTCCCACGGCACGTTCCACGCCCAGGACAAAGTGTCGCGCATCATATTCGCCACCAGCACGCCGAGCAGCTACGGCACCATCGGCACCAATATTTCGCTGGACTTCTACGGTTTCACCAACGGCGGGGACAACAACCAGGCGCTGCAGAACAACAACTGGGACGCGCGCATCGTCTACGCCTACGGCACGCTGGGACACTGGCTGTTCGGTCAGGCCAATTCCAACTTCCTCGACAACGTCGACCAGGGCGAGACCTTCGACAACGCCGGACCCGCGGGTGTGCCAGGCGGGCACGCACCGCAGGTGCGCTACACGATTCCGCTGCACAAGGGTACGCAACTGTCGTTCTCGCTGGAGAACCCGCAGACCGGCTACCAGGACACGCGCGACAACATCGAGGTGGCGACCAAGACCAACCTCTTCCCCGATCTCACCGCGCGCTACCAGCGCAGCGGCGACTGGGGCCACTTCCAGGTCTCGGGGGTGATCCGCGAGCTCGGTTTCACCGACGACACCGGCCAGCGCTGGAGCAAGTGGGACGGCGCCGGCATTGTCGGCACGACCCTGAACATGCCCGATGGCCACGGCGGCTACAGCAAGGACAACGCCGGCTTCCAGGCCTGGTACGGCGCCCTGGGACGCTATCTGCCGGACGACTTCGGCGCCAACGTGGCCTCGGTGCTGGCGATCAACGACGGTACCCATCCGGGGACGGCGGCATCGGCCATCGAGGTGCAGCCCGACGCCGGTCTCACCGTGTTCGCGCAGCACTGGTGGACGCCCAAGCTGCGCTCCAACCTGGCGCTTGGCTACAACCGGCAATCCCTTGCCTCGTTCCTGCCAGCCGACTCGCAGAACGCGACCCGGACCGAAACCGTCCACGTGAACCTGATCGAGCAGCCGGTGCCGTCGCTCGATCTCGGCGTCGAGCTGATGTGGGGGCGCAAGACCTTCCAGAGTTCGACCGGCCTGGCACCCGCGAACGCGTCGCGGGTGGAGTTCGGCGGCATCTGGCATTTCTGAGCAGGGCGCCGCGCCCGCTGCGGCGGGGCTGTTTCGATGGAGCAAACGAGGGCCACGACCATGGCAAACGAGATTGAAGGACGAGGCGGCGTCGAGTTCATCGGCGTGACCAAGCGCTTCGTGACGCGCGACGGCGAAGAAAAGCTGGCGATGCGCAACGTCACGCTGACGGTCGAACCGGGCGTGTTCTGCGCCGTGGTCGGGCCCACCGGATGCGGCAAGTCGACCACGCTGACCCTGGCCGCCGGTCTGTACCAGCCCAGTGCCGGAGAGGTTCGCGTCGGAGGCGAAGCGGTGCGCGGCATCCCCCGCGGCGCCAGTTTCATGTTCCAGAACGACGTGCTGCTGCCGTGGAAACCGGTGTTGGCGAATGTCGCGCTGGGGCCGACCTTGCGCGGCATGGGCCGCAACGAGGCGCAGGAGCGCGCACGCGAATGGCTGCGACTGGTTGGCCTGGCGGGATTCGAGAACTACTACCCCTACCAACTGTCGGGTGGCATGCGCAAGCGTGCCAGCATGGCGGCAGCGCTGATCAACGAACCTTCGTTGCTGCTGATGGACGAGCCGTTCTCGGCGCTGGACGTGCAGACCCGGGCCATCATGTCCAACGAGCTGCTCGGCCTTTGGGAGCGGACCCGGCCCACGGTGCTGTTC
>JAJXWZ010000088.1 GCA_021781345.1 Pseudomonadota bacterium | reverse complement strand
GAATTCCGCTCCGAAGTCTGCTTCATCGGAACCTGGATGCGCGGCGAGGGCCGGGAAAAGGTGGTGCTGGAACTGGCGCGGCGCGGCATCGACGTCGCGGTCTGGGGGGGGCGTTGGCAGCGCGCTCCGGGCTGGCGCAAGCTCAGACCCCTGTGGCGCGGGCCCGCCATCGGCGGCGCGGATTACGTGACGGCGATCCGCGGCGCCAAGCTGTGCCTTGGCCTCCTGTCGAAGGGCAATCGCGACCTGCACACGACGCGCAGCATGGAGATTCCCTATGCCGGCGGGGTATTGCTGGCGCAACGAACGCCTGAACACGAAGTTCTTTATCGGGACGGTGCCGAGGCGGTACTCTGGTCCAGCGTCGATGAGGCGGCGGAGCGCGTGCGTGCGTTGCTCGACGATTCCGCCGCGCTGGAGCGCATACGTCGGGCCGGAATGGCGAGAGTGCGCAGTAATCATGTCGGCAACGAAGATATGTGCCGAACCATCCTGGAGGCGGCTCGCCATGGCTGATGCGGCGCGGACCGCGATCTCGGTCGCTGAGGCGGGGCGCGGCGAGCTCGCCTTTGCCCTGCCGCCGGCGCTGGCGTGGCTCGCGCTGGTCGTGCTGCAGGCGATCGTGATCCCGGCGGGGCTGGTCGGGTTGGCGACTTCGCTGCTGGTGGGGGTCGGGGGCGTGTCAGCGTTCCTGATCTATTTGCGACGCGACCTGCTTTTGCGCCATCCGGTTTCGACCATGATGATGCTGGGCTATGCCTTCTACTATTTCTGGGCGCCGCCGCTCGCCACGCTGGCCGAGCTCAAGCCGCTGACGACCAACCTCGATCATCCCTTGCTGGTCGAGTTCAACGCCCTGGTGGCGTTCTTCACCTACTCGCTCGCGATGTTTCTCTACGCGAGGGTCGGGATACTGCGTCGGTGGCGTTGGTGGTTTTCCGAGCGTCTGTGCCGCCCACTTGGCTTCTTTGGCGACCCGGGCGACGAGACCTTGTTCGTGATGGGAGGGCTCGCCCTGGTCGCGACCCTGCTGGCGGCGCATTCGGGCAGCATCGGGGGCAAATTTCTCGCCGGATTCGCGCCGATGGCCTATTTGCCCTGCGCGATCCTCGTGGGGGAATTGATGGGCCGGGATCCGCATCGTGCTCGCCCAACGCCGAAGTATCTGCTGCTGATCGGGGCCTACCTGATCGCGCTGCTCGGGCTCGGCGTGGCGCTCAACAGCCGGGGGGCCGCGTTCATGGGGCTGGCGTCGATAGGCCTTTCCTATCTGTACGGCACCCGTGCCGGGATCGTCGCCGGGCGACTGGCGCGACCGCGCAACATGATCCTCGGCATCGCCGCGCTCTTCCTGGTCAGCGGTCCCTTGACGGATTTGAGTACGGCGATGCTGGTGGCGCGCAAGGATCGAGCGGTCGACTCGATGTCGGCGCTGGTGGATCAGACGCTCGAGGTCTATCACGAGAAGACGGTTCTCGAGGCCTACCGGCTGTCCGAGTCGAAGGCGGCCGACGCAGCGTGGGACGAGACCTATGTGTCCAATCCCTTCCTGTCTCGTCTTTGCAACCTCAAGTTCGCGGACGAATCGCTCGACCTGGCGTTGAGCCTCGATGACGCGGGGGACGCGGTGGTGCGCAAGAGCGAGCTCGACAAGGTTCTCAGCAACGTGCCGCAGCCCGTCTTGAGCGCACTGGGGATCGATGCCCACAAGGACATCGTGAGTCGAGCTTCGGGCGGGGACTTCCTGCTTTTCGCCGCCACCGGCTCGCCCTATGCACTCGGGGGCGAGCGTACCGGATCGACCTTCGCCACCGCCTACGCATGTTTCGGCTGGCTCTATCCTCTGGCCCTGCTGCCGCTGGTGTTGCTGGCCTTCGTCGTCGGGGACGCCCTGACCTCCCGGGTGGCGCGGCCCGGTGGGGGCTGGGCCCCGGTGATCAATCCCATGGTGATCTGCACCCTGTACATCTATGCCGCCAAGCTCACCAGTGCGGCCACCGGGGTCGACAACGTGGCCGATCTGGTCGCGTTCAGCGTGCGCGACTGCGTCCAGCGGGTGATTCTCTACACCGTGCTCCTGTTCGCCGCGCGCGCGCTGCTCGCGATGGTCGGCCGCGGGGGAGCGCTCGGCAAGGGTGCGCGATGAAGGGCACCGTGCTGATTCACCGGCTGGGGTCGCTCGGCGACACCGTGGTGGCGCTGCCGGCGTTGCGGCTGGTGGCGCGTGCCTATCCCGAGGCGAGGCGGATCATGCTGACCAATTTCAACGTCAGCTCGCGCGCGGCGCCGGCCCAGGAGGTTCTCGAGGGAACCGGACTGATCGACGACTACATCCGCTATCCGGTCGGGTTGCGCAGCGCGCGCGGCCTGGCGCGCCTGGCGGCCGAGCTCCGATCCGTCAGGCCCGAGGTGGTGGTCTACCTGCCGTCGCCGCGCGGCCTCGGCGCCGCGCTGCGTGACCGCATGTTCTTCGCGGCCTGCGGAAACCCGAGGGTCGTCGGCATGCCGTGGGGATCGCGCCGCACCGGCTTGCGCCGCCCCGACGGGCGGGTCGAGCGCGAGGGCGAGCGCCTGCTGCGCTGCCTCGATGCGCTCGGAACCCTTGATCCCCGAGCCCCCGAAAGCTACCGCCTGTGGCCCGGCGATGCCGCGCGCGACCACGCCGACGCGGTGCTGGCGCCTCTACGCGGGCGCCCCCTGCTGGCGTTCAGCGTCGGAACCAAGATGCCTGTCAACGACTGGGAAGACACGCATTGGCGGCCGTTGCTGCAGGCGCTGGCCGCGCGCTACCCGCAATACGCCATGGTCGCCGTGGGGGCACGCGAGGAAGCCGGTCGTGTCGACCCATTGCTCGCGCCCTGGCAGGGGCGAGGGTTGAACCTCTGCGGCGAGCTGCGGGTGCCCGCGTCGGTCGCGGTGCTGTCGCGCTGCCGGGCCTTCATCGGGCACGACAGCGGGCCGCTTCACCTTGCCGCCGCCGCCGGGACCCGCTGCGTGGGAATCTTTTCGGCGCGGCTGGCGCCGGGCATGTGGTTCCCGTTCGGCGAGGGGCACGAGGTGATCTACCACTCGATCGCCTGCCAGGGCTGCAGCCTCGAGCGCTGCGAGGAACGTGCCAAGGCCTGTATACGATCGATCACGGTCGACGAGGTGCTGCAGGCGGTCGCGCGGGTGCTGGGCACGGGAGTCGACGCATGAGGCTGCTGCATGTGATCGCCTCGCTGGATCGGCGTGGCGGCGGGCCTGCGGCAGGGGTTGAAGGCCTGGTGCCGCAATACCTTGCGCGCGGGGTGGACGTCGACATTGCCACGCTCGACGACCCCGACCTCGGTCATGGCGCCGAGTGCCCGGCGCGGGTGCATGCGCTGGGGCCCGGCCGGGGGCGCTTCGGCTACGCGCCGCGCCTGCGGCGCTGGCTGCTTGCGCATGCCGCGGACTACGACGCCGTCATCGTCGACGGCTTGTGGCAATACCACGCGGTGGCGGTGTGGAAGGCGCTGCGCGGTGGACCCACGCCGTATTTCGTGTTT
>JAJXWZ010000089.1 GCA_021781345.1 Pseudomonadota bacterium | reverse complement strand
TCACGGCCGTCGACGGCCTGGGCTGCTGGGACTGGGGTTCGGTGCGTTGGCGGTGATCGGGGCCTGCATCCTGCTCGACGGCGCCTTCAGCAAGCGGACTGCCGTCGGGGCGCATTGCCCCGCAGACCACCGGCACCGCCGCGACTGAGCCAGGAACAGTGATGCAGGGCCTTCGACCTGCGCTGTTCCGGCTCGCGCGTTCCCCGTGACGGGCCGACAACGCTTCGGCTCAATGGTCGCGATGCCACCCGCCATCGCGATGCTCCTCGCGGTGGTACCAGCGGTCGCGGAACCCCCCGTGCCAGTCACCACGCCAGCCGTCACGGTGCCAACCACGGTACTCCGGTCCGTCGTACGGCCTCGGCGCGGCGACATACTGCACCGGAGGTGGAGCCACGTAGACCGGTTGCGGCGCGACATAGACGTTGCCGACGCGACCGACGAAACCCGGCGCGCCGAAAGCCACCGACCAGAACGGCTCGTCGGCATGCGCCATGGGAAGCACCGCGGCACTGGCCACCACGGCCAGCAGGATCTTGTTGAACATGGCAACTCCTTCAATGAGTGGACCGATCGGGGCGATTCACGCCGAACGGAGCGGCGGTCGCCACCCGCCCGGCAGGGAGACCCGCCGGGACAATCCGGTGTTAGTCCGCGTTCGGACCTTCCATGCTGTCTTCCAGCACCTTGCCTGTCTTGGCATCGACCCCGACCTCGTGCTCGGCCTGACCAACCTTGACGTCGAAGCTGTAGCGCAGGCCGCTGCCGCCCTTCTCGTGCTCGAGTTCCTGGTCCGTGATCCTGCCGCCTGGCAGCTCTTTCAGGGCGATCTGGCGGGCCTCGGCCAGCGACACCTTGGCCTGGTTGGCGTACTGTTGGCCGGTGAACGCCTGTGCGCTCGCCGCCGCGCCCAGGCCGAGTGCGATGACGCTTGCAGTCAGGAAGGTCTTGCTCAGTTTCATGGGAATGCTCCATCAGGGATGTGATTCGGTTCTTGATCCCGAACCGGCGCAATGGCGATTGCGTTGACCGAAGTCTCTGCGCGCAGACTTAGTTCAGACTGAGCAGCTGCAACCCGCCTTGGCTGAGCTGGAGTTCGCTGTTGCCATGGCGGTGCGACGAGTCCGGGTCGGCGCCCCGATCGACCGACAGGGCAATCGCCGCTCTGGCTGAATCCGAGCGGTCAAACGTTGATGGAGGTCGGGTCCCAAGCGCCGGGAACGGAGCCCTTCAACAGCATCGGCCGGGGGCGGCCACCCTTCCGAGGCCGGTGCGGCAGCGGGCGCCTCAGGCGGAGATGCGGCCCGCGAGTGCATCGCTCCGGTCCATCGGCCCGCGACTGTGGCACGATATGGCGCGATTCGGGCAGGATGGCGCCGCGACGCGGCTGCCGCGCCCCGGTCCCCTGATCCTTCGGAGTCCAAGATGTCAAGAATCCTTCGTTCCCTCACGGTCACGGCCGCTTTCGGCGCGCTCGGCCTTGCCGCGGTACCGGCTCATGCGGTGGGTTGCCTGTCCGGCGCCGCAGCGGGAGCCGTCGCCGGACATGTGGCAGGCCACCACGCGGTGATCGGCGCCCTGGGCGGCTGCTTCGTCGGGCACGAACTGGCCGTCAAGAAGAAGCGCGAAGCCCAGGCGAACCAGCTGATCGCCGACTACGACACGGCGCCCACGGGAAGCAGCCGCCGGGCGCATGATCTTGCCGGCATCGACAAGCTTGCGCGCGAGCACGTGACCGTGGCGCAGAAGTGGGAGGCGCAACACGGCGTGCACCCGCAGTGAGGAAAAGCCATGCGTGCGGTCGACGCACTGCGCCTCTCGGCCGAAGCACCCGGGATCGACGGGCCCCTGCTGCCCGGGATCATCTGGGGACGGGTCCCGGGTTGCGCAGCCTGGCCCCGGATCCGCGACCGGCGGATCCGGCATCGCGGATGGCGCGCGCTCGGATTGACCGTCGGCGTCGCGGCTGCCCGGATGGCGCCGCTGGTGCCGCGGGGAGTGCACGCCGCGCTGGTGTGGCCACTGGTGCTCGCGCAATATCGTGCAGCCACGGCAAGCGGCTGGCCCATGCCCGATGCGTTGTCCACCCGGCACCTGGATAGGCTCGAGGCCCTTTGGTCCAAGGTTGCGAACGCCCTGTCCGCAGTGGCGGGACTGCAGGGTGAGGCTTGGCTGCGCCGTCTGGCACTGCATGCCGATGCCGACCGCGTGAGCGCTGCGGTGGCACTCCTCGCGCTGTTCGCGGCACCGCGTGAAGGGACCGCGCTGAGCGGGTGGATCGAACGGCGGTGCCGGCGAACCTTCGGTCAGGCGGCAGTCGCCGCGGTCGCGACCGGAGCTCGCGCCATCCGCGCCGGATCCCGGAGCATCGCGCTCGTATCGATTGCCAAGGCGGTCCCCGCGTGCGTGCGTCCCACGCCATGATCACGGCATCCGCGCCGCCACATCGCATCGACCATGAGTGATGTCATTCGCGCCATTGCGCGGTTCAACGCGGGCCGCGATCCCGCGTGCCTGGCCATCAAGTATCGGGCGATGCGCGAGAGCCCCTTTGCCTTCCTGCGGGCCACCTGTCACCTCTTCTATCGCCCGCTGTCCGATGAGCGGTGGCTCTCGCGCGCCCCCGCAGCGTGGCTGTGCGGCGATCTGCATCTGGAAAACTTCGGCAGCTACAAGGGCGACAACCGATTGGCATATTTCGATCTGAACGATTTCGACGAGGCGGTGATCGGGCCATGCACCCTCGATCTCGTGCGTCTGCAGGCGAGCATCCTCGTCGCATCGGAGTCGAGCCAGGGTAATCGCCAGGCGGCGATCCGGCTGTGCAACACCTTCGTGGCGGCCTATGCCGATGCCGTCGCGCTCGGCAAGCCGTTCTGGATCGAGAGAGACAACGCGGCGGGACGCGTCCGCCAACTCCTGGACGGACTGCGCGAACGCGCACGCCCGCGTTTTCTGGACACGCGAACGATCCGCAAGGCCGGACAGCGTCAGCTGCGCATCGATGGTCGCAAGGCCCTGCCGGCCAGCCAGGACGAACGGGAGCGCGTTGGGACGCTCGTCCGGCGCATCGCCGCCAAGGAAGGTCGTCCGGAATTCTTCGAGGTGCTCGACGTCGCGCGGCGCATCGCCGGCCTCGGTAGCCTGGGCGTGGAGCGGTACATCGTCCTCGTCCGCGGCAAGGGCTCGCCCGATGGCAACTACCTGCTCGATCTCAAACAAGCGCTGCCATCGACGCTGCCCGCGCGCCTCGTGGCCGCGCAACCGTCCTGGCGCTCCGAAGCGCACCGTGTGGTCGCCTCGATGCACCGGATGCAGTCCGTATCGATGGCCTTCCTTCGTCCGATCCAGCAGGGAAAGTCGTCCTACGTGCTTCGCGGGCTTCAGCCCGCCGAGGATCGCATCGACTTCGGCGCCATCCATCCCGCCCAAGACGGCGCGGAAGGCGTGATTCGCACCATGGGCGAACTTGTCGCATGGGCGCAGCTGCGCAGCAGCGGCCACGCCGGGTCGGCGACCGCCGACGCGCTTGGTGCATTCGTTGACTCAAAACACTGGCGGCATGAC
>JAJXWZ010000148.1 GCA_021781345.1 Pseudomonadota bacterium | reverse complement strand
GCGGCAGGATGCCGACGGCTACATCTACATCCTCGGTCGCACCGATGACGTGATCAACGTGGCCGGCCACCGCCTCGGCACGCGTGAAATCGAGGAAAGCGTCAGTTCGCACGCGGCGGTCGCCGAAGTCGCGGTGGTCGGCGTGCATGACGCCCTCAAGGGGCAGGTCGCCTGGGCGTTCGTGGTGCCCAAGCCGGGACAGTTGCCCTCGGGCGGCAACGATGCGCTGGAGCAATCCATCGCCGCGCACGTCGACGCCCAGCTTGGTGCCGTCGCGCGGCCGCAGCGCATCTATTTCGTCTCGGCTCTGCCCAAGACGCGCTCGGGCAAGCTGCTGCGGCGCGCGATCCAGGCGGTCTGCGAGGGGCGCGATCCGGGCGACCTGACGACGCTCGAAGACCCGATTGCGCTGGATCAAATTCCGGCGGCCATCGCGGGGGCCTGATTTCCGGCTGCGCGCCGGCCTGCGGCTGGGTCGGCGCTGGCGCACGTGACCATGCCGGGAGCGGCCTGCCAAGGGGCGTGCGGCAATTTGTCCGACGTGCCTGTTCGTCGCCGCAGCGCCCCGGAGGGCGGATTTCAGGGTTTGACCTGATCCTAGGGTAACTCCTAGCCAGGAGATGTGGACAAGGGCTGCTTCGGCCCGAAAAATATCAGTCATTGCTTATAAGCAAATTCACTTGCCTCAGCCCACCATGCGAACTGAACTGCTTGCCCCGACCGCGGACGATCTCTCGGTCGATGCCGATCGGGTGTTCGACTCCGCCGCGGAACTGTTCGGCGTGCTCGCCACCCCGCTGCGCCTGCGCATCCTCAATGCCATCTGTACGGGCGAGCGCAGCGTCGGCGAGATCATGGAGGCAGTCGCTTCCACCCAGCCCAATGTGTCACAGCATCTCAAGGTGCTGTACCAGGCCGGCGTCGTCGCCAAGCGGCGCGTCGGCAACCTGGTCTATTACCGGGTGCAGAGTGAAAAGGCGGTGCAACTGTGCCGCACGGTCTGCACCCAGATCGCCATCGAGCTAGACGATCCGGATTCGGTTTCCCAGTCCGACCGCTTGGCCCGACGTGCCTACTAGAGCGAGAAAGAGGATGAGTGACTACACAAAAAGACTAGGCCGGCTGCGCAAGGCGCCGGAGAACTTCCTGACCGCCGAGCAGATCGCGCAGGTGCAGGCCGGGCGGCGCGACTTCCTGCGCAAGGCATTCCTGACGGCCAGCGCGACCATGGCAGCCGGCGGGGCGTCGAGCGCGTATGCCGCGGACCGCAAGGACTGGGAAGGCGACAAGGGGAGCAAGCTCATCCTCGACAAGCCCGAATGGGGGACCACGCTCGGCCGCCCGGTGAACGAACCGCCGTACGGCATGCCGTCGAAGTACGAAAAGGATCTCGTCCGGCGGATCAGCCCGGGCCTGTCCGCGGTCAACGGCGCCAACGTCGCGTTCGCGCCGCTGCAGGGCATGTTCGGCATCATCACGCCGTCGGGCCTGCACTTCAACCGCTCGCACCAGGGCTGGTACGACATCAACCCCGAAGACTTCCGCTTCATGGTGATGGGCGAGGGCAAGCTGATCAAGCAGCCCAAGGTCTATTCCGTCGGCGACATCATGCGCATGCAGCCGGTGTCGCGCATCCATTTCATCGAATGCGGGGCCAACTCGGCGCCGGAATGGGGCAACGTCGCGCTGCCGACGGTGCAATACACCCACGGCATGGTGTCGTGCAGTGAATTCACCGGCGTGCCGCTGATCGACATCCTGGAAGACTGCGGTGCCGACCTGAAGGGCGTGCGCTTCATCATGGCCGAGGGTGCCGACGGCTCGCACGAGAACCGCACCATCCCGATGTCGCTGGTGCTGTCGGGCGAAGTGCTGGTGGCGTACGGCCAGAACGGCGAGATGCTGCGCCCGGAGAACGGCTATCCGCTGCGGCTGGTGGTCCCGGGGGTCGAAGGCGTGTCGCAGATCAAGTACCTGCGCCGCATCAAGCTGGGGACGGAGCCGTTCGGCGCCAAGGACGAAACCGTCGGCTATGTCGATCTGATGCCCGACGGCCGGCTGCGCCAGTACACCTCGGTGATGGAGGTCAAGTCGGTCATCACGTCGCCTTCGGGTGGTCAGGTTCTGCTCGACAAGGGGCTGTACAACGTGTCCGGTCTGGCGTGGTCGGGCCGTGGCCGGATCAAGCGTGTCGACGTGTCGTTCGACGGCGGCGTCAGCTGGCAGCCGGCGCGCCTCGAGGGGCCGATCCAGAACAAGGCGCTCACCCGGTTCAACATTCCCTGGGTTTGGAAGGGGGACGTGGCATTCCTGCAAAGCCGCGCGGTTGACGAGACCGGCATGGTGCAACCCACCTACGAGCAGCTGCGCAAGGTGCGCGGCAACCGCTCCGTCTACCACAACAACGCAATCCAAACCTGGCAAGTCGAAGAAAATGGAGATGTCCGCAATGTTCAACTCGCGAATTCGTAAAGCCGCGCTGGCGACCGTTCTCGCCGGGGCCTTCGCGGGTGGCGCGTTCGCCGCCGGCGTTCCGGCGAATGCACGGGTGACCGCGAAAGACGTTCGCCTCGACGCGACGCTGGGACGTGCGGCGACCGCCGATGAAGTCAAGGCATGGAACATCGACGTCCGACCCGACTTCCAGGGTCTGCCCCCGGGGCAGGGCAGTGTCGCCACCGGAACCAAGGTGTGGGAGGCCAAGTGCGCCGCCTGCCATGGCGACTTCGCGGATTCCAACTCGGTGTTCCCGCCCATCGTCGGCGCCTACCAGGCGACCAAGGAGGACATCAAGACCGGCCGGGTCGCGAAGCTGCGCGACATCAACGACGGCGCCACGACCATCGAGAAGCTGTCGACCCTGTCGACGCTGTTCGATTACATCCATCGCGCCATGCCGTGGAACGCGCCCGACTCACTGAGCTGGGACGAAACCTACGCACTGGTGGCCTACCTGATGAACCTCGCGAATGTCGTGCCGAGCAATTTCGTGCTGACCCGCGACAACGTCCAGCAGGTCCAGGACATGCTGCCGAACCGCAACGGCATGATCTGGAATCATGGCATGTGGCCGGGCAAGGAGATCGGAAATGGGGGTATCCCGGATACCCACAACACGGAATGCATGAAAAACTGTGCTCCGACTCCGAAGATCACCAGCTTCATTCCCGAGTACGCGCTGAACAACAACGGCAACCTCGCCGACCAGTACCGGCAGTGGGGTCCGATCCGCGGAATGGTCACCGAGTCCAAGGCCGAGCAGGAAAAGCAGGCCAAGGAGAAGGCTGCCGCGGCGAGCAATCCGAACGCCAAGGTCGTTGCCCTGCTGAAGGACAAGGCCTGCCTGGCGTGCCACAGCCTCGGCGACAACAAGCTGGTCGGTCCTGGCTACAAGGAAATCGCCGGGAAGTACGGCGGCAAGAACGACATGGTCGGCGAGCTCGCCACACGCATCATCAAGGGGGGATCCGGAACCTGGGGTTCGATCCCGATGCCACCGCAGACGCTGAGCGAGGCGGACGCCAAGATGATCGCGCAGTGGATTGTCGACGGCGCGAAGCAGTAACACGTTATT
>JAJXWZ010000060.1 GCA_021781345.1 Pseudomonadota bacterium | reverse complement strand
AAACACCCGCCTTCCAGCCTTCTGCGACAAACGACATAGTCATCACCGAGTCAGGCGGTTGCAGTTAAAATCAAGTTAATGCACAATCACATCCGAGAGATGTGTGATGTTTCGAAGGCAGAGACTTTGAACTAATCACAAGCTATTGAAACTACGATGATCTCAGCACTGACCCTCCTCGTATCCCTGATGCTCGCCGCTGCGATCGTCGCGCTGAGCGTCAAGCGAATCCCCGAGGGACAGGTTTATACCTTGCGCCGGCTGGGCAAGCCGGCCGGCACGCTGACGGCGGGCACCCATCTGGTGCTGCCCCTGATCGAACGCATTGCCCACAAGATCAGCATCACCGGCTACACGCTTGCGGTGGACGAGCGACTCGTGGATGGCACGGAGCGCTCCGGCAACCTGCGTGGCCGGGTCTGGTGGCAGGTCCTCGATCCGGAGCGTGCGGACGCCGTGATCGATCGCGCCGACGACATGATCCGCCTGCAGCTGCGCGATGCCATGCAGCGGACGGACATGAACGGGGCGCACGACCTGCGCTCGCGCAACCAGCGCCTCAAGCAAACCCTGAACGGCAGCCTGCGCGAACGCGGGGTGCTGGTGACACGGGTCGAACTCGATCTGGCCGCGTAACCCGGAATCAGCCAGGGAGAAGCAGCGAGCCCGCGTTTGCGGGCTCCTGTTTTATCGGGACCGCGAACGCCCTTACGCGCTCGAAGACTTTTCCGGCAACCCAGCCGTGCCCGCGAACCGCCGTGTACGCTGCGCTTGCGTGCCGGCGTCGATCCATCCGTCATCGCTCGCGACCGGCCATCATCGATTCCGTCAAGGCACCTCGGTCCGTATGCAAAACCAGAAGGCATCCCTCGTCGTTGCCGGCCGCCTCGTCGACGGCCTCGCGGCCATGCAACTGGGCGTATCGGCGGACGCGCAGGGGAAGCTGCTCGCGTATCTCGACTTGCTGGTCAAGTGGAACCGCGCCTACAACCTCACCGCGGTACGGGATCCCACAGACATGGTTGCACGGCACCTGCTCGACTCTCTGGCGATCCTGCCGTACCTGCATGGAAGCACGCTCGCGGACCTCGGCAGCGGCGCCGGGCTGCCGGGCATCCCGCTCGCGATCGCCCGCCCGGACCTGGCCGTCACCCTGATCGAGAGCAACGGCAAGAAGGCGCGCTTCCTGCGCGAAGCCGTACGCAACCTGCCCCTTGCCAACGTCACGGTCGTCCAGGCGCGGGTGCAGGATGCGGGCGGGCGGTTCGATACCGTGACGACACGCGCCTTCGCCAGCCTGCCCGACATGCTGGCGTGGGGCGGCCATTTGCTGGGCAGGCAAGGGCGCTGGCTGGCATTGAAGGGACGCGTAGATCCCACTGAAGTCAAGGCCGTGCCGGTGGGGTTCCGGCTGTTGGCGGTACACCCGCTGGATGTCCCCGGCGAGCATGGCGAGCGCTGCGTGCTCGAACTGGCGCGAACCTGATCGCGCTACGGCCGGGCCGGCGATGGTAGGCTAGCCCGCTCACCGTCAACGTTGCATCCGTTGCGAACCATGACCCGCATCCTCGCCATCGCCAACCAGAAGGGCGGCGTCGGCAAGACCACCACCGCCGTGAACCTGGCAGCCGCGCTTGCCGAAACCAAGCGGCGGATCCTGCTGGTGGATCTCGACCCGCAGGGCAACGCGACCTCGTCCGCCGGCGTGGACAAACGCGAGGCCAGGCCGAACGGTTGCGAGGTGCTGCTGGAGGAAGCGGCGATCGAGGACGCGATCGTCACCACCGAGGCGGGTTTCGACCTCTTGCCGGGCAATCGCGACCTGACAGCGGCGGAGCTGAAGCTCGCCGACGCGATCGCGCGCGAATCCCGGCTCAAGGAACAACTGGCGAAGCTGGGCGACCGTTACGCGATCATCCTGATCGACTGCCCGCCTTCGTTGCACCTACTCACCCTCAACGCACTCGCGGCGGCGCAAAGCGTGCTGATCCCGGTGCAGTGCGAGTCGATGGCGCTGGAAGGGCTTACCGACCTTCTGGACACCGTCAAGGCGGTGCGCGCCAGGCTCAATCCGCAACTCGAGGTCGAGGGCCTGCTGCGCACCATGTTCGACGTGCGCACGGCGCTCGGCAACGACGTGTCGGCGGAACTGACCCGGCACTTCGGCGACAAGGTGCTGCGCTCGGTGGTACCACGCAACGTGCGCCTCGCCGAAGCGCCGAGCCACGGCCAACCGATCAACCTCTACGACCGCGAGTCGCGCGGCGCCATCGCCTATCTTGGCCTCGCCGGCGAGATGATCCGCAGGATGGGACTCGGCCCGACGCGCCACGACGCTGCCGCGCCCGCGGATGCGCCCGCCCAGGCCACGCCGCCGGCAACCAGCCAGCCACGCACACCCATCATGAAGGTTTCCGCATGAGCGCAGCCAAACGCAGGGGGCTTGGTTCCCGCGATCTCGACGTACTACTGGGCAACCCCGAGGCCGACACCGCTCACGAATCCGCGAGCGGCGAAACCCTCAGCAACCTGCCGGTGGAATCCATACGCGCCGGCCAGTACCAGCCGCGCCACCATTTCGACGAAGCCGCGCTGGACGAACTGGCGGCATCGATCAAATCGCAAGGCCTGATCCAACCGATCGTGGTGCGCGCACTGGGGCGCGACCAGTACGAACTGATCGCCGGCGAACGCCGCTGGCGCGCGGCGAAGAAGGCCGGCCTCGCGGAAATCCCCGCGGTGGTGCGCGACATCTCCATGCAATCGGTGCTGGCGATCGCACTGATCGAGAACATCCAGCGCGAGGAACTGACCGCGCTCGAAGAAGCCCATGCGCTGCGCCGCCTGATCGACGAATTCCGCCTGAGCCAGCAACAGGCCGCCGATGCGGTCGGCCGTTCGCGCACGTCGGTCGCGAACCTGCTGCGCCTGCTGGAGCTGCCCGAACCGATCCGCGAACTGCTGGACGAGGGTCGCATCGAAATGGGGCATGCGCGTGCGCTGCTGACCCTGCCCGCACCGCGTGCGACCGCGCTGGCCGAAAAGGCCGCGGCCCAGGGCTGGTCAGTTCGTGAACTGGAACAAGCCGTGCGCCTCGCGCAATTGCCCAAGTCTGAATCGAAGGGCAAATCGCGCCACGTCGATCCCGACATTGCCGCGCTTGAGCGCGAACTCTCCGACACGCTAGGCACCCGCGTGGAGATCGCACACGGCCGCGGCGGCCGCGGCAAACTGGTGATCCGTTACCACAGCACGGACGAGCTCGAAGGCATCCTCCGGAGATTGCGCTGATTCGCGCGAGCGTCGGACCAACGATACCGGTCCACGACCGACCACGAGTAACGGTCGCGCTGCGCCTGAATTCACGACGACCGCCCCGATAGGGATTGCGGTGAGCAAGCACTCTGCCGCCGCATCGGCGATAATCCCGGCTTCATCACGCCGAGGCCCGACGCATGCCCGAGTTGTCCGTGGTCGTGCCCGTCTACAACGAGCGCGACAACATTCCGCCGCTGCTGGCCGAGATCGCGGCGGCGCTGCGCGGGCGCATCGACTACGAAGTGGTTTATGTCGACGACGCCAGCAGCGACGATTCGCTGGACGTACTCAAGGCC
>JAJXWZ010000123.1 GCA_021781345.1 Pseudomonadota bacterium | reverse complement strand
AGGTCGGCCTGCCGCCGACCGGTGGACTGGGCGTCGGCATCGACCGGCTGGTGATGCTGATGACTGATTCGGCCTCGATCCGCGATGTATTGTTGTTCCCGTACATGCGTCCGGAAAGTTAGACTTGGCGTTTGGTCGTTCCGGCGAAGGCCGGAATGCAGTGCCTTGCCGGGCGCGGCACCGGATCCTGGCAAATCCATGGCTGGAATGCCCTACTCCATAGACGACGGGAATCACGATCATGTGGTACGCCATCACCGGCATCGACGTTGAACATTCGCTGGACAAGCGCAAGGCCGCGCGTCCGGCGCACGTCGCGCGCCTGCACAAGTTGCTCGAAGAAGGTCGGCTGTTGCTGGCCGGTCCGTTTCCAGCGATCGACGCGGAAGATCCGGGCCCGGCCGGATTCAGCGGCAGCCTGATCGTGGCCGAGTTCGACGATCTCGCCGCAGCCAGGCAGTGGGCCGATGCCGATCCCTATCGCGAGGCGGGCGTGTACCGCGAAGTGACGGTCAGGCCGTTCCGCCAGACGCTGCCGTGAGCGCCGCTTCGATCGAGGAAATCCGCGCGCGCCTGCAGCGCGCGTTCGCGCCGGACTCGCTGGACGTGATCGACGAAGGCCACCTGCACGTCGGCCATGCGGGCGAGGGTTCGGGCCACTTCCGGGTGCGCATCGCCAGTGCCGCGTTCGCCGGCAAGACGCGCGTTCAGCAACATCGACTGGTCTACGAGGCGCTGGCCGACCTGATGGGCCGCGGCATCCACGCGCTGGCGATCGACGCGACCGCGACGACGTCGCTCGATGCAAGCATATAATTCATATAAAACATATACATGGAATGTATTTCTCCGATCGTTCTGGCACCAGGATCGCGACCGTTGCACCCGCTGCCGGGGTTCGGCACACTGGCGCATTCGCCCGGCGTCGCAGCCGTCGGCCCCATTGCCGTCGATCCACCCGAACTCTGACCCATGCGCCTTTCGACCATCAAGCTGGCCGGATTCAAATCGTTTGCCGATCCGACCGTCCTGCATCTGCCTACCAACCTCACCGGCATCTGCGGTCCCAACGGCTGTGGCAAGTCCAACATCATCGACGCCCTGCGCTGGGTGATGGGCGAAAGCGCGGCCAGCCGCCTGCGCGGCGAGGCCATTACTGACGTGATCTTCTCCGGGTCGTCCGGGCGCAAGCCGGTCGGTCAGTGCACGGTCGAACTGATCTTCGACAACTCCGATGCCACCCTCGGCGGCGAATACGCGACCTTCAACGAAGTATCGGTCAAGCGCAGCGTCGGCCGCGATGGGCAATCGGATTACTACCTGAACGGCGTGCGCTGCCGGCGGCGCGACATCACCGACCTGTTCCTCGGCACCGGTCTCGGTGCGCGCAGCTACTCGATCATCGAGCAGGGCGTGATTTCCGACATCGTGGAGTCGCACCCCGAGCAGTTGCGCATGCACTTGGAAGAGGCTGCCGGCGTGTCGCGCTACAAGGAGCGCCGCAAGGAGACCGAAAGCCGCATCAAGGCCACGCGCGAGAACCTGGACCGCGTCAAGGACGTGCGCGAGGAAGTCGACAAGCAGCTCGATCACCTGAATCGGCAGGCGCGCGCGGCCGAGCGCTGGAAGAAGCTCAAGGAGGAACGGTCGTTGCGCGAAGCCGAACTGCGCGCACTGAACTACCGTTCGGTCAGCGTCGAACTGGAAGTGCATCGCAAGGCGTTGCGAGAAGCCGAGACCGCGCTGGAAGGCAAGCTCGCCGCCCAGCGCCACTTGGAGGCCGAGATCGAGCAGGGCCGAGAGACCCACCAGCGGCACACCGAGGCGATGAACGCGGTGCAGGCCGAGGTCTACCAGGTTGGCGCGGAACTCGCGCGGGTGGAGCAGCAGATCCGCCACCATCGCGAGATGATGGATCGGCTGCAGCAGGACCGCGAGGAATCCGAGCGCGGCTGGACGGAGCTTGCCGACCACATCAGGACCGACGAGGCCCAACGCGAGGAGCTCAGGGCAGCGATCGCCGATGCCGAACCCGAGACCGCGCGGCTGCGCGACGTCGACGCGCAGGCCTCGCAGGCGCTGGCCGAGGCCGAAGCCGCGCACGCGGCCTGGCAGCAGCGCTGGGAGGCGCACAGCGGGCAAACCGCCTCGACCTCCCGCGAAGCCGAGGTCGAGCGCACCCACATCGACCACCTCGACCGCCAGGCGCTGGACCTGTCGCGCCGCCGCGAGGCGCTCGCCAACGAACGCAAGCAGTACGACCTCGACGCACTGGCCGCCGCCACCAGCGGGCTGGCCGAGGAGCACGCGACTTTCAAGACCCGCGTCGAAACCCACGCGCAGGACCTGGAAGGCCACAAGGCCGAAGTCGAGCGCTTGCAGGCCGACGAACGCCAGACGCACGCAGGCCTCGCCGAAGCCAACACGCAACGGCAAACGCTGCGCGGCAGGATTGCGTCGCTGGAAGCGCTGCAGCGTGCGGCGCTGGGCCGCGACCGCGACGCCGCGCGCGAATGGCTGCAGCAGGTCGGGCTGGCCGACGGCGAGCGCCTCGGCGCGCGCCTCGAGGTGCAGGATGGCTGGGACCGCGCGGTCGAGACGGTGCTGGCCGGCGTGCTGGAAGGCGTGCTGGTAGACGACCCGCTGACGTACGCGGAGGAGTTCCCAGGCATCGCAGGCGCCGACATTACGCTGGTCGGCAGCAGCGGTCCCGCGCTCGCCGACATCGGGGGCACGCTGGCCGAAATGGTGCGCGGGCCTGATACCGCGCGCGCCCTGCTGGCGCAGGTGCGCGTCGCCGCGACACTGGGCGAGGCACGCTCGATCGCGCCAACGCTGGCGGCCGGCCATACCGTGATCACGCGCGATGGCGTGTGGCTGGGCGCCGGGTTCGCGCGCGTGCGGCGCGCCGAGGGCGGCCAGGTCGGCGTGATCGGCCGCGAACGCGAATTGCAGGAAGCCGGCGCGGAGCTAGCCGCGGTCGAGAAGCGCATTGCCGAGTTGCAGGAACACCAGGCCAACGTGCGCGACCAGCGGCGTGCCGCCGAGCAGGCCCGCGACGACGCGCAGCGCGACCTCTACGCCGCGCACCGGCGCGTTTCGGAACTGGCCGGCGAGATGCAGAGCCGCCAGGGCCGCATCGACAGCGCCAGGGCACGGCTGGAGGCGATTGAAGCCGAACACGCCGGGATCGAACACACGCTCGCCGAGAACGAAGCCTTGCTGCAGGCCGCGCGCGGACGCATGCAGGCGGCGGTCGCCAACATGGGCGAACACGAGCAGGCGCGCGTCGCGCTGGAAGCCGAACGTCGGCAGCTGCTGGAGCGCCGCGAAGCCGCGCGCGCCGATGCGCAGGAAGCCTCCGATGCCGCGCACCGCCATGCGATCGCGCTGGAGTCCAGGCGCGTCACGCTGGCCGCGCTGGAACAATCGCTGTCGCGCATGCACGCGCAGCGCGAGCAGCTTGCCAGACACCGTGCCGACCTCGATGCGCGCCTCGCCGCGGGCGGCGATCCGATCGCCGCGCTGGAGCAGCAACGCCAGGTTTGCCTGGACCAACGCCTGCAGGTCGACCGCAAGATGGTCGAGGCACGCCGCACGCTGGAGGACTCCGCCGCCGCGTTGCAGGAACGCGAGCAGGCGCGCCACGCCGCCGA
>JAJXWZ010000146.1 GCA_021781345.1 Pseudomonadota bacterium | reverse complement strand
GGCATTGACGCAGCACGGCCACGGACGGCCCAGCAAAAAGCCCCGGCTCGCCGGGGCTTTTTTCGTCGCCAGGGGATCGCTGGATCAGCGCAGGCCGGTCTCGTTGCGCGCGATCACGATGCGCTGGATCTCGCTGGTGCCTTCGTAGATCTCGGTGATCTTGGCGTCGCGGAAATAGCGCTCCAGCGGCATCTCGCGCGAGTAGCCCATGCCACCGTGGATCTGCACCGCCTGGTGGGTGATCCACATCGCCGCTTCCGACGCGGTGAGCTTGGCGATGGACGCCTCGGTGCCGTAGCGACCGCCGTTCCTGTCCGCCTCGCCCTTCGCCCAGGCGGCGCGCAGCGTCAGCAGGGTGGCGGCGTCGAGCTTGCACTTCATGTCGGCGATCTTCGCCTGGGTCATCTGAAAGGTGCCGATCGGATGGCCGAAGGCCTTGCGGTCGCGCGACCATTGCAGCGCCGCCTCGTACGCGGCGCGCGCGATGCCCACCGCCTGCGAGGCGATGCCGATGCGGCCCGCGTCGAGCAGGCTCATGCCCATCGCAAAGCCCTTGCCTTCCGCGCCCAGCAGGTTCTCCTTCGGGCACACGTAGTCGGTGAATTCGATTTCGCAGGTGGCCGACGCGCGGATGCCCAGCTTGGGTTCGCTCTTGCCCGCATGGAAGCCCGGCAACTGGGTGTCGATGATGAAGGCCGACACGCCCTTGGCGCCGATGCCCGGCGTCGTTATGGCGAACAGGATGATGTAGCGCGCCACCATGCCGGAGGTGATCCAGCTCTTCTTGCCGTTGATCACCCAGTCACCGTTCGCGTTCCGGGTCGCGCGGGTATGCATGGCCGAAGCATCCGAGCCGGACTGCGGCTCGGTCAGCGCGTAGGCACCGATCGCCTCGCCCTGTGCGATGGCGCGCACGAACTTCTGCTTCTGTTCCTCGGTGCCGTGCTTGAGGATGCCGTTGCAGAACAGCGAATTGTTGACCGACATGATGGTCGCGGTGGCGGCGTCGGCCGCGGCGATCTCGATCATCGCCAGCGCGTAGGCGATCGGATCCATGCCCGCGCCGCCGTATTCCGTCGGCACCTCGATGCCCATCAGGCCGAGCTGGCCCATCTCGCGGATGTTGTCCAGCGGGAACTCCCCCTTCTCGTCCAGCTCCGCCGCCACGGGCGCGATGCGTTTCTGCGCGAAGTCGCGGGCAATCGCCTGGATCGACAACTGGTCTTCGGTAAAACTGAAATCCATGGGGGACTCCGATGGGAGGAAAAAGCCCGCCATTTTAGCTTCCGCACCGAACGGCTCATGTGCGGATGCAGCACAACGCCCCGCCTATTTGCCGAACGGATCCTGCGTCCGGATTCGCATGATTTCTTCCGCCGTCTGCTTGCGCTCCTGCGCGCGCTGCTGAGCGGGCGTCAGGCAGGACGGATGCATCGACCGGAGCTCGCCATTGGGGCAGATCGACTCCGCCGTGGCGGGCACCCAGGCCAGCGGCTCCGACAGGCTCGACGCCGGCCTTACGCGACCATCGGAGGGCAAGCCGCAGGCCGTCAACGCGACACAGGCCGCCATCGTGCAGATCCATCCACCCATGCGTTGCACGCGACGTCCTCCCATGCCCTGGCGTGTCGCGAGTGTACGCCCGGACGGATCTGCCTTGACGAGCCGGCATCCGCAGCCTAGCCTTATGCATCCTTATATCGCGATAGATAGATAACTATGGATCTGGCCACTGCGTCCAGCATCTTGCGGCTGCTTGCCGACCCCACCCGCGTGCGCCTGCTGGCCCTGCTCGAGGGCGAGGAACTCACCGTGGCCGAGCTGGCGGCGGTGCTTCACCTGGCGCAACCGCGCGTCTCCACCCACCTCGCCAAACTGAAGGAAGCCGGGCTGGTGCGCGACCGTCGTGCCGGGGTCTCCGCCTACTACCGCGCCAATGGCGAGGGCGACGCGCACCAGCACACGCTGATCGCCTCGCTGCGCGAAAACATCGACGATGCCCTGCTGCGGGAAGACGCCGCCCGCCTGCCCAGCGTGCTGGCCAACCGCGCCCGCACCGAAGGCTGGGCCGACACCGTGGCCGGCGACATGGAGCGCCATTACTCGCCCGGCCGCACCTGGGAAACCCTGGCGCGCGCGCTGCTGCAACTGCTGGGCACCGGCGACGTGCTGGACATCGCCTCCGGCGACGGCATCACCGCCGAACTGCTGGCGCCGCATGCGCACTCGGTCGTCTGCGTGGACTCCAGCGAACGCGTGGTCGAGGCCGCGCGCAAGCGCCTGCATGCCTACCGCAACGTCGAGGTGCACCAGGGCGACATGCACGCGCTGGAGCTCGGCGATCGCCGCTTCGACCTGGTGCTGATGCTGCACGCGCTGACCTACGCCGAGCGCCCGGCACAGGCCGTGGCCGAGGCCGCACGCCTGTTGCGTCCCGGCGGCCGCCTGCTCGCGGTGACGCTGGGCAAGCACGACCACCGCGCCGTGGTGGAGCCGTTCGACCACCGCAACCTCGGCTTCACCGATACCGAGTTGCGCGACTACGCCCTGGCCGCCGGGCTGCAGGTGCACAGCTGCGACCGCATCAGCCGCGAGCGCAAAGCGCCGCATTTCGAAGTCATCAGCCTGCTCGCACAGAAAGACCTGTCCGATGTGAGACACCACCGATGAGCGCCCTACCCTGGCTGCACCCCGAACGCGTCGCACTGCTGGAAACCGCGCTGGCCGAACGCATCCTCATCCTCGATGGCGGCATGGGCACCATGCTGCAAGGCCACCGGCTGGACGAGGCCGGCTTCCGCGGCGAGCGTTTCGAGCAGGGCCATGACGGTGCGCATGCGCACCACCACGACGGTCATGCCCACGAACATCGTGGCGGCTGCGACCTCAAGGGCAACAACGACCTGCTCACGCTGACCCAGCCGGCGATCATCCGCGGCGTGCACGAGGCCTACCTCGAGGCCGGCGCGGACCTGGTGGAGACCAACACCTTCAATTCCACCCGCATCAGCCAGGCCGACTACCACCTCGAGCACCTCGCGCACGAGTTGAACCTGGAAGGCGCGAAACTCGCGCGCGCCGCCTGCGACAAGTTCACTGCGCTCACGCCCGGCAAGCCGCGCTTCGTGATCGGCGTGCTCGGCCCCACCAGCCGCACCGCCTCGCTGTCGCCGGACGTCAACGACCCCGGCTTCCGCAACGTCACGTTCGAGGAACTGGCAGCCAACTACCGCGAATCCGCCGCCGGCCTGATCGACGGCGGCGCCGATATCGTGATGGTGGAAACCATCTTCGACACGCTGAATGCCAAGGCCGCGCTGTACGCGCTGTCCGAACTGTTCCGCGAGCGCGGCGCACGCGTGCCGCTGATGATCTCCGGCACCATCACCGACCGCTCCGGCCGCACGCTCTCCGGCCAGACCGCCGAGGCGTTCTGGTATTCCGTGCGCCATGCGCGACCACTGGCCGTCGGCCTCAACTGCGCGCTCGGCGCCGCCGACCTGCGCCCGCACATCCAGACCCTCGCCGACCTCGCCGAGTGCCGCGTCAGCACGCATCCCAACGCCGGCCTGCCGAACGCCTTCGCCGAGTACGACGAGACACCCGAGCAGATGGCCAGCGTGATCCGCGGCTTCGCCCGCGACGGCCTGCTCAACCTCGTCGGCGGCTGCTGCGGCACCACGCCGGCGCAC
>JAJXWZ010000197.1 GCA_021781345.1 Pseudomonadota bacterium | reverse complement strand
AAATGCCCGGCAACTAAGCCCACGAGATAGGCTGGATGGCTGCTGAAGATGCTGTAAACCTCTCGAGCGGTTGGCAATACGAAACGCGCATCGAGCATCGGTGACACCTGCAGGCATCTTCGGGGGCACAATGGTGATGAGCTATCCGCAGGAAAAGGCGCCAGGGAAGGCGCGCTGGCGGCATTTTTCATCGTGAGATGGCAATGAACAACGAAGCGCCTCCCGCATTCGAGCAGCTCGGGAACGGCACCTTGCCCGGCAATGCCGAGAGCGAGCATAGTTTGTCGTCGGGAAGCGGTGCCCATGCGAAAGCCGGGATGGCGCCGCTGGTCATCGGCGTCACCAGCCATCGCAACCTGGCCGCCGACGAGGTCGAACCGATATGCCGGCGCGTGCGTGGGCTGTTCGAGGAATTCAATCGCGAGTTTCCACACTCGCCGCTGGTGGTGTTGTCGCCGCTGGCCCAAGGCGGCGACCAGCTGGTCGCGCAGGTCGGCCTGGAGTGCGGCGCCGAGCTGGTGGCGCCGCTGCCGTTTTCGCGCGATTTGTATGCGCAGGACTTCGCCGACCCCGCGGCACGCGAACGCTTCGAGGGGTTGTGCGCGCGCGCCCGGTTGATCGAGCTGCCGTTGCTGCCCGCGCACACCTTCGACCAGGTGCGCCACGACGGCCTTGAACGCAACCGCCAGTACGCCACCGCCGGGATGTTCGTCGCGCGCCATTGCCACTTGCTGCTGGCGATCTGGGACGGCAAGCCGTCCGACCGTCTGGGCGGCACGGCGCAGATCGTCCACTATTACCTGACCGGCGACCTCCCGGGCGAATTCGACCGCCGGCACGCGCACCGACCACAGCTTTATTCGGGCGGCGACGAGCGCCTGCTCTGCCATATCGTCTGTTCCCGCGACGCGGACGACGGCGCCCCGCATTCGCACCTGCAGCCGGGACAGGTGATCTGGCACAGCCAGACCGGCGCATCCGAACCCGATGTCCCGATGCCGGAGGATTTCCGGACCGTATTCGCGCACACCGACGAATTCAACGTGGACGTCCGCAAATACGCAGAACGCATCGCGGCCTGGAGCACCGGCATCGAGGACGACGCCCCGGCGACCGGCCACGACGATTCGCTGGCGACGCCCGCGGCGCTGTTCCGCGCCGCCGACTGGCTGGCGATCCACTTCCAGAAGCGCGTGCAACTGGCGATGCGGGTGATCTACCTGGTCGCGTTCGTGATGGGCATGGCGTTCACGATGTACGACAACCTGCCCGACCAGGACCACATGCTGTACGTGTTCCTGTTCCTGTTCGCATCCGGCGTGGTCATCAGCGGCATCGCGCGGCGGCGCGCCTGGCACCGCAAGTACCTCGATTACCGCGCGCTCGCCGAAGGCCTGAGGGTGCAGTGCTACTGGCGGCGCGTCGGGATTTCACTGACCACCGATCCCGAGTTCGCGCACGACAGCCTGATGCAGAAGCAGGACATCGAACTGGGCTGGGTGCGCAACGTGATGCGCGGCGCGGGCCTCGCCGGAGGCGCCCACGCCCCGGCGCACGACGCCGCCGCCCTGGAAAAGGTGATCGGCGAATGGGTCGGCGACGACACCAGCGGTGAGCTCGGTTACTACCGCCGCCGGACGGAACAGCGCGAACGCGCCCACCGCATCAACGAGATGATCGGCGCGATCTGCCTGATGGCCGGCATCTTCATCAGCGTCGCGCTGACCGTGCTGATGCACTGGCTGACCACCGACCTCAAGAACGACCTGATTGTGGTGATGGCGGTGTTCTCGATCTTCGCCGCGGTGCGCGAGGCCTATTCGTTCCGCAAGGCCGACCGTGAATTGATCCGCCAGTACCGGTTCATGGAACGCGTGTTTGCCAATGCACGCCAGCGGCTGGACGCCAGCCAGGACCTCGAGGAGCAACGCGAGATCCTGCGCATGCTGGGCGAAACCTCGCTCTCCGAACACGTGGAGTGGGCGGTGATGCATCGCCAGCGGCCGCTGGAAGCCGGCAAGATGTAGCCGAAGTCCACGAGCCGCGTCGGACCCGCTCGCTAGACGGGCTGCCTGCCCGCCGGTGCCGCCGGATCCTTCGCCGCCGCCAGGCGTGCCTCGGCGGCCGCGACCATGGCCTGGTAGCGGGGATCATCGCGAACCAGGTCCAGATCCGGGTCGGCGATCGCGAATGGCATGAAGGCATCGGTCATCGTCGCAAATACCGGGGCAAGCATTTCGAGTGCGGCGTCTTTGTCCTTCAGATGAACGCTCAGGGCACACGCGAAGTTGTAGCGCATGTTGAAATTGTCGGGGTCGATCAGCAATGCATGGCTCATGCGCGCCTTGGCCCGTTCGCCTTCGCCAAGTGCCGAAAGTGCATAGGCGCTGTAGAGCATGACACCGGCATTGTTCTGGTCGCGAGCCAGGATGGCTTCGGCACGCTTGACGGCCAGTTCGGCCGCGTGGCGCACGCCCGTCGCGTTCCCCATTGCGGTATAGCAGCTGATCAGCATCGAGACCGAATTGATGTCCGTCTCCATCAACCCTGCCGACTTTTCGTAGAAGCGGGCAGCGTCCTCGTACCTCTGGAGCAAGTAGTTCAAGCGTCCGGCCGCACGGTTGACCTCGTAGGACCCTGCGTCCAGGTCGAGCGCAACCGCAACCTCGGCCGCCGCCTCGCCGGCATGGCCATCCGCTTGCAACAGCTGGGCTTTGACGGCATGGGCTTCGGCCAGATCGGGATCCAGGGCCAAGGCCTTATTTGCGGCCCGCATGCCATCGTCGGCGCCACCACCCTGCGCTTCACGCAATCCCCTGTGGCCGATGGCCATGAGCGCCCAGGCTTGCGCATAGCGAGGGTCGATTTCAGTTGCGCGGGCGCAAAGCCGGATGATGGTTTGTGCGTTGCGCGCGTCGGAATCCTGGCTGGACACATAAGCTTGCCTCGCCATCAGGAAGAGGTTGTATGCCTCGACGCTGTCGGTACCGCGCCGTTCGATCGCCTTCTTTTCGGCAGGCAGCAGGCGCAATTTGAGCGCCTTGACGATGGCCTGCGAGATCTCGTCCTGGATCGCGAAGATGTCGCTGGCGTCTCGATCGTAGCGCTCGGCCCACACGTGGTTGTTGGTCTTACCGTCGATCAACTGCGCGTTGATCCGCACCCGTCCGCCTGCCTTGCGCACGCTGCCTTCGAGCACGTGCGTCACCTTGAGGTCACGCACGACCTTCTGGATGTCCGCGTGCCTGCCCTTGTACGTAAAGGCGCTGTTGCTGGACGCGACGGCCAGCGCCGACACCTTGCTTAGGTCGGTGATGATGTCCTCGGTGATGCCATCGCTGAAATACTCTTGCTCGGGATCGCCGCTCATGTTGATGAAAGGCAGCACGCATACGGAGAAGCGTCTGGAATCGGCTTGCGATCCGGACTTGGCAGTAGCGGTTTCCGCCGTGGCCGAACGCGCCTCGGTGCGCGCGATCATGGCGGCCAGTGCGTGCAGGCATTCCTGCAACGCGGGATGCGCTGGATCCTCGCCCCAGTCGTCAAGGTCGGTGGTATGGATCGCGCGTACGTCGATCGGCAGCCGCGCCTGGTCGAACCTCACCGGAACCAGCACCCCGCGCTCGGCGGCATCGCGCGCCTCCCCGCGCACCCAGCGCGACACGACCGAAATCGGCGTCCACACCACCAGCACCGCCTTGGCGGCCTGCAGCGCTTCGTCGATCTCGTCGTCGAACTCCTTGCCCGGGCTGATCTCCGGATCCCACCACACCGACCAGCCCCTGGCCTCGATCGCTGCTACCAGCGGCGTGACGCGCGCCTTGTCGGCGCGGGCGTAGGAAATGAAAACATCAGCCATGGGTTCTACCTTCGCTGTCCGCCATTGCCAAGGCCGGGCACGCGGGTCGGGTGGCGACCATCAGGCGGTCTCCGGTGCCGGTGGCACGCCGGCCTTCGCCGCCGCCAGACGCGCCTCCGCGGAGGCGACCAAAGCCTGGAAACGCGGGTCGCCGTGGAGCGATTTGAGGTCGGGATCGGCTTTCAGATAGCGCAGGAATGAACCGGTAATCTCGCCGAACAGCGGCTTGAGCATTTCCAGCGCGGCTTCCTGTTCGTGCAGGTAGCAGTTCAGGGCACATGCGAAGTTGTAGCGCATGTCCCAGTTTTCAGGATCGATCACGATCGCGCGGTTCATGCGGGTCTTGGCGCGTTCACCCTCACCCAACGAAGCCAACGCATAGGCGCTGTAGACCAGCGCGCTCGAATTGTTCTGGTCACGGGCAAGGATGCCCTCCGCGCGATGCAACGCGAACTCGGCGGATCGGCGCAAACCTGCGTCGTTGCCCAGCACCTTGTAGCAGGCGATCAGCATTCCCGCCGAATTGAGGTCGGCTTCCATCAGGCTGACGGCCTTCTCGTAGCGCGCGATGGCTGTTTCGTAGTCGTGCAGAAGGTAGTTCAGGCGCCCCGCCGAGCGATTGGCCTCATAGGACTCGGGATCCAGCTTCAGCGCGATGTCTATTTCCTGCGCTGCCGCGTCGGTTTCGTCCTTCATCAACAGGATGTAGGCCTTGACCGCATGGGCCTCGGCCAGATCCGGGTTGATGGCCAGCGCGCGCTCGGCCGCCGCCATGCCGTCCTCCGATTGCACACCCCACTCGCGCAGGCTGCGAAAGCCCATGGCCATGAGTGCCCACGCCGGCGCGTATTGGGGATCGATCTCGGTCGCCCGGGTACACAGGCGAACGATCGCCTGGGCGGAACGCAGGTCCTCCTGGTTGTTGACGTACGTCTGCCGCGCCATCAGGTACAGGTCATGGGCTTCCACGCTGTCTGTACCGCGCCGCTCGATGGCCTTCTTCTCGGATGGCAGCAGCCGTAATTTCAGGGCCTTGACGATGGCGTGGGAAATCTCGTCCTGCAACGCGAAGATGTCGCTGGCATCGCGGTCGTAACGCTCGGCCCACACGTGCCGGTTGCTGGTGCCGTCGATCAACTGGGCGCTGATCCGCACGCGGCCGCCGGCCCTGCGCACGCTGCCTTCCAGCACGTGCGTGACCTTGAGGTCGTGCGCGACCTTGGGCACGTCGACCTGCCTGCCCTTGTACAGGAATGAACCGTTGCGCGAGACGACTTCCAGCGCCGACACCTTGCTGAGGTCGGTGATGATGTCCTCGGTGATGCCGTCGCTGAAATACTCCTGCTCGGGATCGCCGCTCATGTTGACGAAGGGCAACACGCAGATCGAGAAACTCGCAGCCTCCTTGCCGGCTCTCGTGGCGGGCGCGTCGGCGGCCTTTTTCGCCGCCAGCGCGGCATCCGCGCGCGCGATCATCGCGGCCAGCGCATTCAGGCATTCCAGCACAGCGGGATGCGCAGGATCCTCGCGCCAGTCGTCGAGGTCGGTGGTATGGATCGCGCGCACGTCCATCGGCAGGCGCGCCAGCTCGAACCGCACGGGCACCAGCACGCCCCGATCGGCCGCCTCGCGCGCCTCGCCGCGTACCCAGCGCGAGGCCACCGAGGTCGGCGTCCAAACCACCAGCACGGCCTTGGCCGCGTCGATCTCTGCGTCGATCTGGTCGTCGAATTCCTGGCCCGGGCTGATCTCGGGGTCCCACCACACCGACCAGCCCTTCGCTTCGATCGCGGCCACCAGCGGCGCGACGCGAGCCTTGTCGGCGCGTGCGTACGACACGAAAACGTCTGCCATGCGTGCCAGCCCCCTTCGATCTTCACGGGTGCCGCAACCTTGCGTTCCCGAAGCATAGCGCAAGCACCGATCCGCCGGCAGGCAACCCGCCGGTAGCCGCTCCAGCAGGGGCAGCGCCTCCAACCAGGATCAAGACTCGCGGCTGGCAAACCGCCGGTCCACCGGACGCGGCCAGCTGCTGGCGTCCTGCAACAAATTTGTTCTATGCTGCGCCGGTCATGGACTCGCACACAGCCAGCTCCATCGAACACGTCGGGTGCGCCATCGCGGATCTGCACACCACGCGCGTGCTCTCGCTCGACGCCGGCGGGCGCATCCTCGACTGGATCAGCTGGCAGGACGCGGCCTGCCTGTACGTGCGTGATGCGGTGGCCTGGACGCTGGGCGAGCCGTGCCTGACCCTGCACGGCGGATTCCGCCGCGAAACCGGCGAGCAGAGCCTGCTGGCGCTGCATCCGATCGTTGCCAGCCGCGGCCAGTGCCACAGCAGCGCGATCGATCCCTCGCCCGCGCTCAGCAACGCGGCGCTGTTCGCGCGCGACCGTTACCTGTGCCTGTACTGCGGCAGGCATTGTTCGCGAAACGAACTCACGCGCGACCATGTCGCGCCGCTGTCGCGCGGCGGTCGCGACGTCTGGGAGAACGTGGTGTCCGCCTGCCTGGCCTGCAATTTGAGGAAGGGTGGACGCACGCCGCAGCAGGCCGGCATGCCCCTGCTCGCGGTGCCGTACAAGCCGAGCTGGGTCGAGCACCTGATCCTGTCCAACCGCAACATCCTGGCCGACCAGATGGAGTTCCTGGTCCACCACCTGCCGCGCAACCGGCGTCCCGCGGCCTGAAGCGCCGACGACCGCCTGCCGCCCTTGGCCACGATGGTCGCGCCGGATATGCTGCATCGCAGCAGTCGCCGTCCATGAGCCACCGATGAGCCCGCAAGACACCCCAACGCCCCGCGAGAACGCCAGCGTCCGCACCACCGGCAGCACCGACGCGCTGCCGGTCTCACCCTCGCTGGGCTCCACGCTCGACGCCGCGCGCATGCCGCGTGAATCGACCCTGGTTTCGCGGCGGGTGCTGCTGATCAGCCTGATGGCGGTCCTGCTGGGCGCGGTCGCGGCCGGCGTGGCGCAGGTCCTGCTGCTGCTGATAAACCTGTTCACCGACATCTTCTTCTACGGCCGCGTGTCCGACGTGATCGGGCCGCTGGCACCCCGGCACACCGGGATCCTGTCGCCCGCGTACAACCATCTCGGGCCGTGGGTGATCGTGATTCCCGCCATCGGCGGCCTGATCGCCGGGATCATGGCGCGCTGGGGTTCGCGCGCGATCCAGGGCCACGGCATCCCGGAAGCGATGGAGCGCGTGCTCGAGCACGAATCCACCATCCCCGCGCGCGTCACCTGGCTCAAGCCGCTGTCGTCGGCGTTCGCGATCGGCACCGGCGGCCCGTTCGGTGCCGAGGGACCGATCATCTCGACCGGCGGCGCGCTGGGTTCGCTGCTGGGCCAGTTCCTTGACATCACCGCGCAGGAACGCAAGGTGCTGCTGGCCGCCGGCGCCGCCGCTGGCATGTCGGCGGTATTCGGCGCGCCGGTGGCCTCGGTGGTGATGGCGGTGGAGTTGCTGCTGTTCGAACTGCGTCCGAGTTCGCTGATCCCGGTGGCATTGGCCTGCGTCACCGCGACCGGCGTGCGCTATGCGACGTTCGGATCAGGCGCGGTGTTCGCGATGCCGGCGATCGCGGAACCCGGCGGCTGGGCGCTCGCGAGTTACATCCTGCTCGGCGCGCTGGTCGGGTACGCCAGCGTGTGGGTCACCAAGGCCGTCTACAAGGTCGAGGACCTGTTCGAGAAGCTGCCGGTGCACTGGATGTGGTGGCCCGCGATCGGCGGACTGGCGGCGGGACTGGTCGGCTACTTCGCGCCCAACACGCTGGGTGTCGGCTACGACAACATCGACGGGTTGGTACAGGGGCACTTCGGGCTGCAGGTACTGCTGTCGCTGTGCATCCTCAAATTCGTCTCGTGGGTGATTTCGCTGGGCAGCGGCACCTCCGGCGGCACGCTGGCACCACTGTTCATGATCGGCGGTGCGCTGGGTGCGTTGCTCGCGTCCGGTTTCGGCCATGCCTGGCCGTCCCTCGGCATCGACCTGCGCATCGCCGCGCTGGTCGGGATGGCCGCGATGTTCGCCGGATCCTCACGCGCACTGCTCACCTCGATCGTGTTCGCGTTCGAGACGACCCACCAGCCGGCAGGCCTGTTGCCATTGCTGGGCGGCTGCACGGCCGCGTACCTGATCTCGGCGCTGATGATGCGCAACACCATCATGACCGAGAAGATCGCACGTCGCGGCATCAAGGTACCCAGCGAATACTCGGCCGACTTCCTCGAGCAGGTGCCGGTGGGCAAGGTGTGCGTCCACGACGTGCGCGCGCTGCGGACATCGGACGAATTGGGCGAGGTACGGCAGTGGATGAACTCCGGCCGCGAGCGCGCGCAGCACCAGGGCTATCCGGTGCTCGACGATGCCGGACGCGTGCGCGGCGTGATCACGCGGCGCGACCTGCTGGATCCGGACAAGCCGGGCCTCACCCGCATCGGCGACATGTTGAGGCGGCCACCGATCGTGGTGTTCGAGGACCACAACCTGCGCGAGGCGGCCGACCTGATGGTGGCCGAAAACGTGGGCCGGCTGGTCGTGGTCGCACGCGACGATCCCTGGCGCATGATCGGCATCCTGACCCGCAGTGACGTGATGGCGGCCAACAGCCGCCGCATCCGCGAGATGCGCGACACCAATCGCCAGATCCGCATCCGGCAGACCTTCGCGCGCCGGTTCGGCAAGCGCGCGCAAGCGCCAGGCAAGGCGAAGGCGTCCTGACGCCGGCGCATGCGCGGTTCCCCGCGCTGCGCGACAATGCGCCGATGATCGATCGCAATCGCTATCCACTGCTGGCCCGCGTCGATTCGCCGGAAGACCTGAGGCGGCTTTCCGAAGCGGAACTCCCGAAGGTCGCGGACGAGTTGCGCGCGTACCTGATCGAGTCGGTGGCGAGCGTCGGCGGGCACTTCGGCGCCGGACTCGGCGTGGTCGAGTTGACTCTCGCCCTGCACTATCTGTACGACACGCCGCGCGATCGCCTGGTCTGGGACGTCGGCCACCAAAGCTACCCGCACAAGATCCTCACCGCACGCCGCGACCGCATCACCAGCATCAAGAAGAAGGACGGGCTGGCGCCGTTTCCGTCACGCGCGGAAAGCCGATACGACACGTTCGGCGTCGGCCACGCCTCGACATCCATTTCCGCGGCGCTGGGCATGGCCATCGCGCTGCAGCGCGCCGGCGATCACCGCAAGGTGGTGGCCGTAATCGGCGACGGCGCGATCACCGGCGGCATGGCCTACGAGGCCCTGAACCATGCGGGCGGCGTAGCGCCCGACATGCTGGTGGTATTGAACGACAACGGCATGTCGATCAGCGAAAACGTAGGCGGCCTGGACCGTACCCTGGCGCGCCTGCGAGCGGGCGAAGCGGGCGAATCGGGGCCGCATCCCGAAGCGTTGTTCGAGGAACTCGGCTTCGCCTACTGCGGTCCGGTGGACGGCCACGACCTGCCGGCGTTGCTCGCCGCGCTGCGTGAAGTGAAGGACCGGCGTGGCCCGCAACTGCTGCACGTGGTCACGACCAAGGGCAAGGGCTACGTCCACGCCGAACGGGCCCAGATCGAATACCACGCGGTCGGCCGGTTCGACCCCGCGCGGGGTGTCGCGCAGCCCGCGACCGGCACGCCCTCCTACAGTGAAGTGTTCGGCGACTGGCTGTGCGACATGGCCGCGGTGGATGCCCGGCTCGTGGCGATCACGCCGGCGATGCGCGAAGGTTCCGGCATGGTGCGCTTTTCGCAGGCGTTCCCGGACCGCTATTTCGACGTCGCGATCGCCGAACAACATGCCGTGACACTGGCTGCCGGGCTCGCTTGCGAGGGCGTGAAACCCGTGGTCGCGATCTACTCGACCTTCCTGCAGCGTGCCTACGATCAGTTGATCCACGACGTCGCGCTGCAGGGCCTGGACGTCACTTTCGCGATCGATCGCGCCGGCGTGGTCGGTCCCGATGGTCCGACCCATGCGGGCAGTTTCGACCTCGGCTACCTGCGCTGCATCCCGAACATGGTCGTGATGGCGCCCGCCGACGAAAACGAGTGCCGGCAGTTGCTGACGACGGGTTACCGCCACGAAGGGCCCGCGGCGATCCGGTACCCGCGCGGCGACGGTCCGGGCGTCGCCATCGATCCCGCGTTGACTGCTTTGCCGATCGGCAAGGCGGAGCTGCGCAGGCGCGGGCGCGGCATCGCCATGCTCGCGTTCGGCTGCACACTGGCGCCGGCGCTTGCCGTTGCCGACGAAATCGATGCGAGTGTCGTCAACATGCGTTTCGTGAAGCCGCTGGACGAATCGCTGCTGCTGGAACTGGCACGCACGCACGACGCGCTGGTGACGCTCGAGGACAACGTTGTCGCCGGCGGCGCGGGATCGGCCGTCAGCGAACTGCTCTCGGCGCATGGCGTCCAGATTCCACTGCTGCAGCTCGGCCTGCCGGATGCGTTCCTCGAACACGCCTCGCGCGAGCAGTTGCTGGCCGAGGCGGGACTGGATGCCGACGGCATCCGGCGCGCGATCCTCGCGCGGTTTCCGCGATTCGGGCCCGTGGCGGCGGTGCGCGACGCCATCTGACATCCAGGGGCGGCTCCGCTCGCAAGCGAACGGACCATTCGAGCCTCTCGCCACGAACAATGACATCCATGTCCTTATTCCGCGCGCCTCCAAGGCGCGCGGGCGATCGCGCGGGAAAGTCGCCACGTCCGACGACAGGGACGCAGGACTGAATCGGCAGGGACTGCCGATTTGAACGCCGAAGGCGGCTCTTGGCGTTAGCGATGGGCGAGCCCCAGGGATATGGCGAGTGGTTCGCGCTGGCGCGCGTTCGCCAAGCGGCAAGGGCAATCGAGACAACAGGACGTTGTCGGGATCACCGCCGCGGGCGCCATGGTTTTTGGCTACTTTTTGCAGAAACAAACAGCAGCTCGCTTGCGAGCGGAAACGGCCTACATGCACAGCCTGGACCCCGGCCTGCGCCGGGATCACGAACCTTCAGTCGTCCGCCTTGCCTGCCCGATCCGCGTCCGCCCTGCGCGCGGCCGGCGCATCCGGCCCCGTCCACTTTTTCAGCCAGTCGATCACGACGTCGTGCCATTGCACGCTGTTCTGCGGCTTCAGCACCAGGTGGTCCTCGTCCGGGAAGTTGAGGAACTCGCTCGGGATGCCGCGCCGTTGCAATGCGGTGAACGCGCCGAGTCCCTGCGAATCGGGAATGCGGTAATCGCGGCTGTTGTGGACCACCAGCATCGGCACGTGCCAATCCTTGACGTGGTCGATCGGGTTGAACTTCTCGTAGTTCTCCGGATGCTCGTACTGGGTACCGCCGTTCTCGTGCTCCTCGAACCACAGCTCGTCGGTGGCGTAGTACATCATGCGTGCGTCGAACACGCCGTCATGGTCCACGAAGCATTTCCAGGGCTGATTCCAGACGCCGGCCATCCAGTACACCATGTAGCCGCCGTAGCTCGCGCCCAGCGCGCAGGCGTCGTTGCCGTCGAGAAACGGGAACTTCGCGAGCGCCGCCGCCCAACCCTTCTGCAGGTCCTCCAGCGGACGGTCGCCCCAGTGCCCGGAAATCGCGTCGGTGAATGCCTGGCCATAGCCGACCGAACCATGGAAGTTGATCGCGACCACCGCGAAACCCGCGCCCGCGTACGTTTGAGGATTCCAGCGATAGTGGAATTCATCCGGCCACGCGCCTTGCGGGCCGCCGTGGATCAGGAATGCGACCGGGTACTTGTGGCCCGGCTTGGCACCCACCGGGGGCATCGCGTAGCCATGCACGGTGTCGCCGTTCCAGCCCTTGAAGGTAAACCAGTGCGCCTGCGAGAACTCGATGTCGGCCAGGCGCGACGCATTGAAGTGCGTGACTGGCGCGAGGCCCTTCCCCTGCGTGGAAAGCGCGTACAGGTCGGTCGGATGCGTGAAATCCTGGCGCGCCGCGACGATCTTGTCACCGGAGACGTCGAAGCCCAGGACGCTGCCATTGCCCAGCAACTTCGTCGGCTTGCCGGTGGCGATGTCGATGGCGTACAGCGCGACGTTGCCTTCGTCGGCCACGGTCGTGAACAGCGTCTTGCCGTCGGCCGAGAGCGTCAGCGGTCCGGCCGAACGATCCCAGCCCGGATCGATTTCGCGGGTCGCTCCGGTCGCCAGGTCGAGCGCCATGATGCCAAAGCGGTCGGCCTCGAAACCCGGCACCTTCATCGCGAGGTAGTAAAGCGACTTGCCGTCGTGCGAGGGCAGCGGGAAGGCATCCCACGCCTTGTTCGCCGCGGTCAGGTTTTTCGGCACGGCGGAACCGTCGGCCGGGACCGAGTACACATCGAAATTGGTGGACCACGGTTCGGTCCTGCCGGCGATGCGCGCGTCGAAATACACCGTCTTGCCGTCCGGTGACCAGGCGTATTCGGCGTTGCTGCCATCCGGTTTGGAGGGAACGTCGCCGTCGATGCCGCGCGTCAGCAGCACCGGCTGGCCCGAGCCGTCCAGAGGCATCACGAACAACTGGCCGCGGCGATGGTCGGACCATTCGTTCCAGTGCCGCACGAACAGGCGGTGGTACAGGCGGCCAGTGGCCTTGACCTGCTTGCGCGCATCCAGCTTCTCGCGCGTGCATTCCAGGGTCGTGCAGTCCTCGAACATTTGCGCCGAGAACAGCAGCGACTTGCCATCCGGCGAAAGCCTGAAGTTGTCCACATCCAGCGGCAGATGCGTGACCTGCACGGGTTCGCCGCCCCTGACCGGCGCCGACCAAAGTTGCGTCGAATCCTTGTCGGTCGCGAGGAAATAAAGCGTCTTGCCGTCGGGTGAGAACGACGGGCTGTTGGCGTTCAATTTCAGATCGGTGATCCGCCGCGGCGCGGCGTCCTTGCGGGAGAGATCGAGCAGCCACACGCTGCTGACGCCCTTGTTGGCGTCCCAATCGGTGCTGCGGACGCTGAAAGCGACCGCGTTGCCATCAGGCGAAAGATGCGGGTCCGAGACACGATCCATCATCGCGAGATCGTGGGCATCGAAGGGATGTGGCGCAGACATGGCGGCTCCCGTTGCGGCGGCCAGCGCGAACGCGCAGACAGCAAGGCGAAGTTTCATCGTCGCTCCCCGGCAGACGTGGAAGCGCAAACTTACCCTGCCGGCAGGCAGGCCACAAGGCGGGCGCGCGAATGCGCAGGCGGGATATGCCGGAAGAGGGAATCGAACCCCCGACCCACGCATTACGAATGCGTTGCTCTACCAGCTGAGCTATTCCGGCACACGCGGACCGGCTAGTTTACGGGGGCACATGCGCGTGCGCAATGCGTCGGCCCGCACGAGCGTACGACTCCGGGGCTTGTGCGTACGCCCGGCACGAAGCATGATCGGCGCGTGGTGACCACGACCCCCGCAAAATCCGACGCCAGCGCGAGCCGCACCATGGACCATATCCGGCGCGAATTGCGCGTGTTGAACGTCTACCGCATGTTCCAGGCGCTGGTGTACGTGGCGCTGTCGCTGAGCAGCCTGGTGTTCGCCGGGATGCCGCTGCGCAATCCACTGGTCGCCGGCGTCACCGCAGGGGCTTACCTGCTGTTCGCGGTGGTCGCTCTTGCGCTCGACCTCGGCAGTCCACGCACGGGACTGGCCAGCACCCGCGCCTTCCTGGGCGTCGACGTGCTGGCCGCATTCCTCGCCGCGGTCACCATGCCCGCCGCGCATACCGGTATCGCCGCGATGCTGGTCATCAATGTCGGTGCGGCGGCGCTCCTGCTGACCCCGCGCATGGGCGGCCTGATCGCGGCGTTCGCGACCCTCGCGATAGTCGCGCAAGCCCTGCTCGCCCCACCGGCGAGCGACATCGGCGCCATGCTGCTGGAATCGGGCCTGTTCGGGGTCGCGTATTTCGCAACGGCCGCCCTGTGCTACGCACTCGGCAGCCAGATGCGCGCCAGCGAGGCGCTGGCCGAGCAGCGCGGCAGCGATCTCGCCAACCTGGCGCAGGTCAACGACCTGATCATCCGGCGCATGCGCACCGGCGTGCTGCTGGTCGACGACGCCAACCACATCCACCAGATCAACGAGTCGGCGTGGATGCTGATGGGCAATCCCGGCGTCGAGCAGCGCGACCTCGGCGCCCTGGCGCCGGAGCTTTCCCGCCGCCTTTACCACTGGCGCACCACCCACGAGCACGATTCCAGTGCCGTGGCGCTTGCCGACGGCACGCCCGAGATCATCCCGCGCTTCACGCGCCTGTCCGCGCACGATGATTCGTTCGTACTGATCTTCCTCGATGACACCTCGCTGGTGTCGCAGCGCGCCGAGCAGCTCACGCTGACCACGCTGGGACGCTTGTCGGCGTCGATCGCCCACGAAATCCGCAACCCGCTGGCGGCGATCCGCTACTCCGCGCAGCTACTGGCCGAATCCGAAGGCCTCAACGATGCCGACCAGCGCATGGTCGAGATCATCAACAACCATTGCGGTCGCGTGAACGAAATCATCGAGAACATCCTGCAGTTGTCGCGACGCGAACGCTCGCGGCCGGAGACGCTGGACCTCAACCATTGGGCGGTGCGTTTCGTCGACGAGTACAAGGAAGCCAACGACGTCGGCCACGACAGCCTGCGACCGTTGCTGTATCCGCGCCCGGTCGAGGCGCTGGCCGATTCCCAGCACCTGCAGCAGGTGGTCTGGAACCTGGTGCAGAACGCGCTGCGCTACGGACGGCTGCCCGACGAACCGGCGCGCGTGATGGTGGTGGCACGGCTTGCCAGCGACAACGGGCCACCCCTGCTGGAAGTGATCGATCGTGGCCCCGGCATTCCGCCCAAGGTTGCCGCGCAGATCTTCGAACCCTTTTTCACCACCCACGAATACGGTACCGGGCTCGGCTTGTACCTGGCCAAGCAGATGTGCGAAGCCAACCAGGCCAACCTCGAATACGTGCCGGTCGCCGGTGGCGGCAGTTGTTTCCGGATCACCCTGACCGCGCCGGCGCGCATGCCCGTGGGCCAGGAATCATGACCAGGTTGGGGCCGCCTGCGTGACAATCTTGCAGACGGCACTCTAACCTCATCCGAGAGGGTGCCAAACGAGGCGGGGAAGCATGGCAAAGCAAACGGTTCTGGTCGTCGACGACGAGCGCGACATCCGCGAACTGCTGACCATAACGCTCGGCCGCATGGATCTCGACGTCGAGACGGCCGCGAACGTCGGCGACGCGAAGAAGATGCTGGCGGAAACGCGCTATGACCTGTGTTTCACGGACATGCGCCTGCCGGACGGCACCGGGCAGGACCTGATCGAGCTGATCGCCCGGGACCATCCCGAGACTCCCGTCGCGATGATCACGGCCTATGGCAACGTCGAGGCCGCCGTCGACGCATTGAAGGCCGGCGCGTTCGATTTCGTCAGCAAGCCGGTCGACATCCACATGCTGCGCCGGCTGGTCCAGAGCGCGCTGCGAGCGGGCCAGTCGGCCGCCGAGACCGGCGACGCGCAGGCAGCCGCCAGCCGACTGGTCGGTGACTCAGAGGTCATGAAGGAGGTGCGCGCGCGCATCGCCAAGCTCGCGCGCAGCCAGGCGCCCATCTACATCAGCGGCGAATCCGGGGTAGGCAAGGAACTGGTCGCGCGTTCCATCCACGAGCTCGGCCCGCGCGCGACGGGACCGTTCGTGCCGGTCAATTGCGGAGCGATTCCGTCCGAGTTGATGGAAAGCGAATTCTTCGGCCACAAGAAGGGCTCGTTCACCGGCGCGCACGCCGACAAGGAGGGCCTGTTCCAGACAGCGAGCGGCGGCACCCTGTTCCTGGACGAGGTCGCCGAATTGCCGCTGCACATGCAGGTCAAGCTGCTGCGCGTGATCCAGGAAAAGGCCGTGCGCCCGATCGGCGGCCGCGGCGAGGTTCCGGTGGACGTGCGCATCCTGTCGGCCACGCACAAGGATCTCGCGCGACTGGTCCAGGCCGGCCATTTCCGCCAGGACCTGTACTACCGCATCAACGTGATCGAACTGCGCGTTCCGCCGCTGCGCGAACGCGACGGCGACGTCGCGGTGCTGGCCAGGCACATTCTCAAGCGCCTCGCCGAACAGGCGGGCATTGCCATGCCGACCCTGCAGCCGGCCGCGCTGCAGGCACTCACCGAGTACGATTTTCCCGGCAACGTGCGGGAACTCGAGAACGTGCTGGAGCGCGCGATCGCACTGTGCGAAGGCGGCCTGATCGATCCGCCCGACCTGATGCTGGAACCTTCCGGGATCGAGGCGGACGACGCCGATCTCGACGAGGAGGAAGCCGATGAGCCAGCCCCGGCCGGCAACGGCGCCGTCGGCCTCGACGACTACATCTCCAACATCGAGCGCGAAACCATCGTCAAGGTGCTGAAGGAAACCCGCTACAACAAGACCGCGGCCGCCAAGAAGCTCGGCATCACCTTCCGCGCGCTGCGCTACAAGTTGAAGAAACTCGGCATCGACTGAGAAGCCGCTGAATTCCCTGCTGCGCCTGGCAGATTACGCGCCGGCGGTGCTCGCAATGTTCACGTACGACCTGTCCGCTCCGCTAGCTCCGCTCCGGCGTCACGCAATCCGCCTTCGCTCGCGACGGTCCTTCAACGACTTCCCGCGTATCGACACCCGCCGCTAGGGATATGCCGTCATCGAATACGGCCGGTCCTTCGGCGATGTCGCCCAGGTCCTGTTTGGCTGTGCCTGCATCGTGAAATGCAGCGTGCCGCCGCGCGTGATGTCGACGTAGGTCAGGTAATCGCTCCTGAGCGGCTTGCCATCCAGCGTCACCGAGCCGATGTACGGATGCTGCTTGTCCAGGCCGTCGGCGCTGATCGTGAAGGTCTTGCCATTCGGCAGGTGCATCACCGCGCGGCGCACGAACGGGCGCCCGATCACGTACTGGTTGCTGGCCGGCGCGACCGGATAAAAACCCAGCGCGGTGAAGATGTACCACGCCGACATCTGTCCGAGGTCATCGTTGCCGACCAGCCCGGTCGGCGTGGGCGCGTACTCGCTGTCCATGATCTGCTGCAGGCGTTGCTGGGTTTTCCACGGCTCGCCCGCGTAGTCGTACAGGTAGGCGATGTGGTGGCTGGGCTCGTTGCCGTGCGCGTAGTAGCCGATCAACCCGGAAATGTCTTCGACGTTGGCGAATTCCTTCGGGTCGACCTTGGCGTCGAACAACGCATCGAGCTTGGCCACCAGCTTGTCGTCACCGCCCAGTTCACGGATCAGGCCGCCGATGTCCTGCGGCTCGTACCACGAATATTGCCAGGCGTTGCCCTCGGTGTAGTCGCTGCCGTAGCCCGCCGCTGCAGGGTCGAATGGCGTACGGAAGGTGCCGTCGCTCTTCTTCGCCCGGATGAAGCCGGTCTTGGCATCGAACACGTTGCGCCAGTTTCCCGCGCGCTTGAAGAAAGCCCTGGCGATGTCCTTGTCGCCCAGCGACTGGGCCATCTGCGCCAGCGTCCAGTCGTCGAACGCGTATTCAACGGTTTTCGAGGCGGCTTCCGGTTCACGGTCGATCGGCACGTAGCCGAGCTTCATGTAGTCGCGAAGATCGCCGTAGGGCGCGTAGGTCGCGCTTGCCAGCATCGCCTTCAGCGCGGCTTTCGCATCGAAGCCGCGGAAGCCCTGCATGTAGGCGTTGGCGATCACCGACACCGCGTGGTAACCGATCATGCACCAGGTTTCCAGGCCCTGATAGGCCCACACCGGGAGGATGCCGTACGGGCTGTCCTGCTGCGCGGCGATCAGCGAATTCACGAAATCGTTGATGCGTTGCGGCGGCTGGATGAAGGCCATCAGCGGCATCTCGGCGCGATAAACGTCCCACAGCGACCAGCTCGAATAGAACGTGAAGTCCTTGGCGGTATGCACCGCGTAATCCGGACCTCGGTACTCGCCGTTCACGTCCATCGCGATGTTCGGCGCGATCAGCGCGTGGTACATCGCGGCGTAGAAGCTCTTCTCGACGTAGGCCGGCGCGTCGACGTCGATCGCCGAGAACGCCGTTTCCCAGGCTTGCCGCGCTTCGGCGCGGCGCGCATCGAAATCCCAGCCCTTGCCGTCGGCATCGAGGTTGGCGATCGCGTTGTCCTCGCTCACGGTGGAGATCGCCACCTTCGCCAGCAGTGGCCTGGACAGCTTGCCGAACTCGAACACGCCTTCCAGTTGCTTGCCCGCGATCGCGTCCACGCCAGTCGGGTTGGGGGCCGGTCCCTTGAAGCCCTTGTACGGGATATCGGTTTCGCGATCCACCAGTTGGTGCGAAGTCATCGGCCGCGAAAACCGCATCGCGAAATACAGTTGCCGCCCGGGGGCCCAACCGCGCGTTTCGCGATAGCCGGTAACCGTGCCGTCCGCCCGCACGCGCAGGCGTGCCCACAACACCTTGCCCGGGTAGTCGTAGATGCTCGGTCGCAGGTCCAGCAGCACGTGGGCATCCTCGCCCTTCGGGAAGGTGTAGCGATGCCAGCCGACGCGCCTCCCCGCGGTCAACTCCACCCGCACGCCGGGGGTCGCCAGCGTGACCGCGTAGTAACCGGGCTGCGCCACCTCGGTCGCGTGACTGAAATCCGAGCGGTAGCCGCTGCCAGGCTTGTCGGGGTCGCCGGGATCGAGCTGGATCGTGCCCGTGCCCGGCATCAGCAGCACGTCGCCCAGGTCGGAATGGCCACTGCCCGAAAAATGCGTCTCGGAAAAACCGAGGATGCTGTGGTCGCCGTACTGGTAACCCGCCGCCCACTTGTAGGCGTGCTTGAAGTAGGGCATGGCGGTGTCGGGGCTGAGCTGGATCATCCCGAAAGGAACCGTGGCACCGGGAAACGTATGGCCACCACCGCCGGTGCCGATCATCGGATCCACCTGTTGCCATGCACTTTCGCCCGGCCGGGCCGCGTGCGTCGCGGCTGCACCCGCCAGGCAGGGCAATGTCGACAGCAGCGTGCATGCCAGAGCGATGCGCGCAGATCGGGACGAAGCGATCAACATGGGGCACCCTTTTTGGATCGTTCCAAATGGCGGAAAACTAGCACGAGTCGTTACCGGATGCATGCTGCGCTGCAGAATGCGCAGACCGCCGGCGGCAGGCATCATGCACGAATTGGATCGTTCCAAATACGTCCTGGATTATCCCCGCGCCATGCCCACGGTCCTGCCCGGCGGCACCGACCTCGTCATTTGCCGATGAGCGCACGCCGCGTCACCCTGACCGACATCGCGCGCGGCTGCGGCTTCTCGCGGGCCACCGTCTCGCTGGTACTGCGCGGCAGTCCGTTGCCGGCTGCCAAGACCCGCGCCAAGGTCGAGGCCGAGCTGAAGCGTCAGGGGTACGTGTACAACCGCGCCGCCGCGAACCTGCGCCAACGCCGTTCGTCCAGCGTGGCGCTCGTGGTCAACGACCTGTCCAACCCGTTCTTCGCCGAGTTCGCCGCCGGGGTCGACGACACCCTCGGTGCCGCCGGCTACGTGACCCTGCTGGGTGGCACAGGCGAATCGCCGGAACGCCAGCAGCGCGTGCTGGCCTCGATGATGGAGCACGATCCGGCGGGCATCATCCTGTCGCCGGCGGAAGGCAGCGACGGCGGAGACCTGCGCGACGTGCTCGGCCACCGCCTGCCAGTGCTGGTGTTCAATCGCGAGCCCGCACACGCGCGCTGGTCGGCCTCGCACTGGGACTACCTGGCGCTGGACAACCGCCGCGGCGCAGGCCTCGCGACCCGTCATTTGCTGGACCACGGACACCGACGGATCGCGTTCTTCGGAGGCCATGCCGACTCCAGTTCCTGCCGCGAGCGGCGCCGCGGATACACCGAAGCGCTCGAAGCGGCCGGCGTCCGGCCGGAACCGGAGTGGATGATCGAGACCGCGCCGACCCGACTCGACGCCGCCGCGCGCATCGGCGCGCTGTTCATGCGCGAGCCCGCGCCGACTGCGGCAGTCTGCTACAACGATGCGGTCGCGCTGGGCCTCATGCTGGGCCTGGCCGCGCGCGGCCTCAAGCCCGGCCGCGACTTCGCGGTCACCGGCTTCGACGACATACCCGAAGCGGCGGTCAGCACGCCGCCATTGACGACGCTCGCCGCCGATCCGCGCGCGCGCGGCCGCCAGGCCGCCGAACGCATCCTCGAACGCGTGCGCCGCCCGGACCTCGACGCCGTGCGCGGCATCGTCCCCGTCCGCCTGATCATCCGCGCCAGCAGCGAGGCCACCATCGCATGAACGACACCCGAGTCGCGGGCAACCGCACGGCCCTGACCGTGGCCACCACGATCTTCTTCATGTGGGGACTGATCACCAGCCTCAACGACGTGTTGATCCCGCACCTGAAGTCGATGTTCACCCTGAATTACGCCGAGGTGATGCTGGTCCAGTCGACGTTTTTCGGCGCCTATTTCATCATGTCGCTGCCGTCGGGCAAGGTGGTCGCGCACTTCGGCTACCGCGCCAGCATCATCGCCGGCCTGATCGTCACCGGCATTGGCGCGCTGCTGTTCCTGCCGGCCGCGCAGGTGCAGTCGTATCCGCTGTTCCTGTCCGCCTTCTTCGTGCTGGCCAGCGGCATCACGCTCCTGCAGGTCGCGGCCAATCCGTACGTCAGCCTGCTCGGTTCCGCGCGGCTCGCTTCGAGTCGCCTGAACCTCGCGCAGGCGCTGAACTCGCTGGGCACCACCATCGGTCCGAAATTCGGCGGCCTGTTGATACTGTCGACCGCGGTGCTGGGCGCGGCCGACCTCGTGAAGCTGTCGCCCACCGCGCAGACCGCGTACCGATTGCAACAAGCGCACAGCGTGCAGGGTCCCTACATCGGAATCGCCATCGTGCTGTTCGTGCTGGCGGTGGTGGTGTGGCTGTTCAGGCTGCCGCAACTGGAGAACACGGCGGTAGCCGACGATTCGCACCACCGGTTCGTGGATGCCCTGAAGCTTCCGCGCGTGTGGTTCGGGATGCTGGCGATCTTCGTCTACGTCGGCGCGGAGGTATCGATCGGCAGTTTCATGATCAACTACCTGGCGCTGCCCGGCATCGGCCACATGACCGAAGCACGCGCGGCGGGCTACGTGTCGCTGTACTGGGGCGGCGCGATGGTGGGGCGCTTCATCGGATCGGCGTTGCTGACCCGTATCGATACCCGCAAGCTGCTCGCCTTCAACGCCGTGGTCGCCGTGCTGCTGGTCGCCACCACGATGCTCGCGCACGGCAATGTCGCGGTCGCCAGCGTAGTCGCGATCGGCCTGTTCAACTCGATCATGTTTCCGAACATCTTCACGCTCGGCATCGAGGATTGCGGCCCGCTGACCGGCAAGGTTTCCAGCCTGCTGGTGATGGCGATCGTGGGCGGCGCGGTGATCCCATGGCTGCAGGGCGCGCTGGCCGACCACGTCGGCGTGCACCACGCCTTCGTGCTGCCGATGCTGTGCTACCTCTACATCATCTTCTACGGACTCAAGGGCTCGCGCGCGGCATGAACACCGTTTACTGCTTCGGCGAGGCGCTCATCGACTTCCACGGCACGCCATCGGGCAGCGCGCCCGCCTTCACTGCACACGCCGGTGGCGCACCGGCCAACGTGTCCGTGGCGATCGCGCGACTGGGAGGACGCGCCACCTTCGCCGGCATGTTCGGCCAGGACATGTTCGGCGACCTGCTGCTGCGCGAACTCGCCGACGCTGGCGTGGATATCTCCCGCACGCGCCGCACGGAGGACGCCAACACGGCGCTCGCATTCGTGTCGCACGCTGCCAGCGGCGAACGGAACTTCAGCTTCTACCGTCCGCCTTCCGCCGACCTGCTGTTCCGCGACAGCGACTTCGACCCGGACATCTTCGTCGCGGGAACCATCTTCCATGCCGGCTCCTGCAGCATGACCGAAGCCGCTGCGGCCGACACCACCCTGCGGGGCATGCGTCGCGCCCGCGCCGCCGGCGCGCTGGTGAGCTTCGACATGAACCTGCGCCCGGCCTTGTGGCCGCGCGGAGAAAACCCGGCGCCAACGATCTGGCAGGCCCTTGCGCTGGCCGATTTCGTCAAGCTCAGCGCCGAGGAACTCGCGTTCCTTGCCGGTGACGCCGACGGCGAGGATGCTGCCCTGGAGCGGCTGTGGCACGGCGGCACGCGACTACTGGTGGTCACCGACGGAGAGCGGACGCTGCGCTGGTTCGCTCCCAACTTGCGCGGGGGACGCTGCACTTTCCCGGTGCGTGCCGTGGACACCACCGGTGCCGGCGATGCCTTCGTGGGCGGATGCCTGTACCGGTTTGCCGAAGACGCGATCGGGCCCGCGGCCTTGCCCGGGCTCGCGGCCGATCCCGCTCGGCTCGATCCTCTGCTGCGCTTTGCCGCGGCCTGCGGTGCACTGGCGGTCACCCGCGCCGGCTCGTTCGCCGCCATGCCGACACGCGGCGAAGTCGATGCATTCCTGGAGCAGCAAGCATGAGCGATTTCCCCAACTTCCGTTCACCCGATTTCCTGCGCCGGCACGTCCGCGACACGCTCGCGTTCTACCATCCGCGCTGCCTCGATCCGGCCGGCGGCTGCTTCCACTATTTCAAGGACGACGGCACGGTCTACGACCGCACCCACCGCCACCTGGTGAGCAGCACGCGCTTCGTGTTCGACTACGCGATGGCCGCACGCCATTTCGGTGACGCGGAATACCTCGATGCAGCGCATCACTGCCTCGCGTACCTGCGCGAAGCGCACCGGAATCCTGCGACCGGCGGCTATGCCTGGACACTGCGCGACGGCAAGCCGGAAGACACCACCAACCATTGCTATGGCCTCGCCTTCGTGCTGGTCGCCTATGCGAATGCACGACGGGCGGGGATCGACGAGACCGCTGCCTGGATGGACGAAACCTGGAACCTTCTGGAGAAACATTTCTGGGATGCGGACACCTGCCTGTACCGCGACGAAGCCGACGCTGAATGGCATTTCACGAGCTATCGCGGCCAGAACGCCAACATGCACATGTGCGAGGCGATGCTGGCCGCGTTCGAGGCGAGCGGCGACCGGCGTTACCTCGAGCGTGCGTACACGCTCGCGGACAACATGACCCGCCGCCAGGCAGCGAAGGCCGGCGGCCTGGTCTGGGAACACTACGACGAGCACTGGGAGATCGACTGGGATTACCACAAGGACAATCCCAAGGACCTGTTCCGCCCGTGGGGCTTCCAGCCCGGGCACCAGACCGAATGGGCCAAGCTGCTGCTGATCCTCGGGCGCCACCTCGAAGCCGACTGGTTGTTGCCGACCGCACGGCGCCTGTTCGACACGGCCGTGGCACGCGCCTGGGATACGGAGTTCGGCGGGTTGTGCTATGGCTTCGCGCCGGACGGCTCGATCTGTGACCACGACAAGTACTACTGGGTGCAGGCCGAATCGCTGGCCGCCGCCGCACTGCTGGCAGAACGCACCGCGGATCCGGATTACCAGGACTGGTACGACCGCTTGTGGCGCTACGCATGGACGCACATGGTCGACCACGAGCACGGCGCGTGGTACCGCATCCTGACGCGCGACAATCGCAGGTACAGCGACGAGAAGAGCCCGGCGGGCAAGACCGACTACCACACCATGGGGGCGTGCTACGAGGTGATGGACGTCCTCGAACGTACGTCGCGATGAACACGGCGGGCATCCGGGGCGTGCAAGGCCCGGATAGGCAACGCGCTCTCGCCATTCACATTGACGCGAAGATGAGCACCATGCGCAAACCACCCACGAGATTCGCGATTCCCGCCTTCCTCGCACTGCTCGCGGCGCTATCGTGCAACTGCAGTCGCGCGCTCGCCGCTGCGCCTGCGGCTCCGGTCAACAGCGCGGCGATGGCGGCGCGCGTCAAGGCCGAGTTCCTGCACGCGTGGAACGGCTACAAGCGCTATGCCTGGGGCCATGACGAACTGAAGCCACTGAGCCGCAAACCGTTCGACTGGTACGGACAGTCGTTGCTGATGACGCCGGTCGACGCGCTCGACACGCTGGTTCTGATGGGGCTGCACAAGCAGGCCGACGAGGATCGGGCGCTGATCGATGCCAGGCTCGACTTCGACAAGGATATCTACGTCAAGGTCTTCGAGATCAACATCCGCCTGCTGGGCGGGCTGCTTTCCGGCTACCAGCTGACCCACGACCCGATCCTGCTGCGCAAGGCCGAGGACCTCGGTACGCGGCTGCTGCCCGCGTTCGATTCTCCGACCGGCCTGCCGTACCGCTACGTCAACCTCAAGACCGGCAAGGTGCGCGGCGTCGATTCCAATCCCGCCGAGACCGGCACGCTGATCCTGGAGTTCGGCACGCTCAGCAAGCTCACGGGCAATCCGGTGTTCTACGCCAGGGCCAAGCGCGCGCTGGTCGCGACCTTCGATCGCAGGTCGAAGATCGGACTGGTCGGCGCCGGCCTCGACGTCGAAACCGGCAAGTGGACGGATACCGACTCCAGCATCAGCGGCGGCATCGACAGCTACGACGAATACCTCTGGAAGTGCTGGCGCCTGTTCGGCGACCGGGATTGCCTGCACATGTGGAGGGCCAGCATTCCGGCCATCAACAAGTACCTCGCCGACGAGGTGGATGGCGAACTGTGGTACGGCCATGCCGACATGGACACCGGCAAGCGCACGGCCAGCGACTATGGCGCACTCGACGCTTTCTTTCCCGGGCTGCTGGCGCTGTCGGGCGACGTGAAGCGCGCGGCGCGCCTGCAGGATTCATCATTCCGGATGTGGAACCTGCACGGCATCGAACCCGAGGTGCTCGATTACCGCACGATGAAGATCGTCTACGACGGCTACGCCCTGCGCCCGGAAATCGTCGAATCGACCTTCTACCTGTACCACTACACCCACGACCCGAAGTACCTCCGGATGGGCCGCACGCTGTTCGATGACTTCGTGAAGTACTGCCGGACCGATGCCGGCTACGCGGCGCTCAAGAGCGTCGTCACCAAGCAAAAACGCGACGACATGGAAAGCTTCGTGCTGGCCGAGACCTTCAAGTACTACTGGCTGCTTTTCCATCCGCAGTCCATCGACTTCGACGCGGTGACTTTCAACACCGAAGCGCACCCGTTGCGCGCGGTGCCGGAGCGCAAGGATGCAGGCCCCACGGATCACGGCCCCAGCAACCGGTAGCCCACCTGCAGTTCGGTGATCAGATGCTTCGGCTGCGCGGGATCGTCCTCGAGCTTGTGGCGCAGGTTGGCCATGTGCACGCGCAAGTAGTGCGTGCGTTCGGCGTGTCCGGGACCCCAGACCTCGGTCAGCAACTGCCGATGGGTAAGCACGCGGCCATGGCCGCGGATCAGCGCCGCGAGCAGGCGGAATTCGATCGGTGTCAGGCGCACCACCTCGCCGCGCCTGCGCACCTCGTGCGCGGCAAGGTCGACGTCGATGTCGCCGAATCGCACCGCGCTCGACCCTGACGCCGCATCCGCCTGTGCGCTTCGACGCAGCAGCGCACGCAGTCGCGCCAGCAACTCGGGCACGCCGAACGGCTTGACCAGGTAATCGTCGGCCCCGGCGTCCAGCGCCGCGACTTTTTCCTCCTCGCGTTCGCGTGCCGACAACACCAGCACCGGCATCGCCGACCACGAGCGCAATTCCGCGATGAATTGCTTGCCGTCGCCGTCAGGCAGGCCTAGGTCCACGATCGCGGCATCCGGCTGCCGGGTCGAAGCCTCGATCAAGGCGCGCTTGCACGTATCCGCTTCGAACACCTCGAAGCCCTCGTCGCGCAGCGCGACGCCCAGGAAACGCCGGATGTTGGCGTCGTCCTCGACCAGCAGGATGCGTGCGCCGCTCATGCGGCCTCCACTTCCGGCGGCTGGCCGAGCGGCAAGGTGAAAGAAAAGACCGCGCCATGCGGCGTGCGCGGGCGCGCCTCGATGTGACCGCCGTGCGCCTCGACGATGCGTCGCGCCAGAGCCAATCCCAGACCGATTCCCGCCACCGCGGACTCCTTGCGCCCTCGCTCGAACGGCTCGAACAACTTGCCCGGCGCAAGCTCCGGCAGGCCGGGACCCGCATCACTCACCTCCACCGTTACCTGGTCGTCGTGCAAATGCGCCGAAATCCCGATCGCCGTCCCGGGCGGGGTGTGCTTGACCGCGTTTTCCAGCAGGTTGACCAGCACCCGTTCGATCAGCAACGCGTCCACTTCCAGCAGCGGCAAGCCGGGCGGAAGTTCGATGTGCACGGGATGCTCGCCGAGCGGGCCGCGCAATTCGCGCAGCGCGCTGCCCACGATCTCTTCCAGCGACTGCCATTGGCGGTCGAGACGGGCACCCCGCGTTTGCAGGCGTGCCATGTCCAGCAGATTCTCGACCAGCCGCAGCATCGACCCGGCCTGCTGGCGGATGGATTGCAGCAGCGGCTCCGCGGCATCGCCGCGCAGCCGCGACGCCGCGGCATCGGCCGCGCCCATGATGGTGGTCAGCGGCGTGCGCAAATCGTGGGAAACCGTGGCCAATAGCGTGTTGCGCATGCGCTCGCCCTCGATCTGCACCAGCGTGCTCTGCGCGACTTCGACGAAGTGCACGCGCTCCAGCGCGAGCGCGAGCTGGCTGCAGCACGCCTCCAGCAGGCGTTGCGCTTCGGGCTCGTGCAGCAGGTCGGGATCGGCGAACTCCATGGCCATGACCCCACGTACGCGCATCGGCGCCTTCAGCGGCAGGTAACGCGCCGCCGCAGCCGCCAGCGTGGCGGTACCGATTCCCGCCTGCTGGTCGTGGTCGAAGACCCATTGTGCGATGCTCACGTCCACCGCGCAGTCGCCGCCCGGAACGATGCCAAGGCGATTGGCCATGTCCGGAAGCGCGAGACCGACGCGCGACTGGAAGAATCCGGCGAAATCGCGCAACGCGATCTCGACGATCTGCTCGACGGTCAATGCGCCCGACAGTTCGCGTGCCAGCCGGGCCAGTGCGGTGGCGCGTTTTTCGCGCGCGGCGGCGACGCGCGCTTCGTGCCGCAGGCGCGCCGTGAGCTGTCCGATGATCAGCGCCACGCCCAGCATCAACGCAAACGTGAACAGGTACTGTGTGTCGCCGACACTCAGGGTCCCGCGCGGCGGCACGAAGAAGAAGTCGAAACATCCGACCGCGAGCAACGCCGCCCATGCGCCGGCACCGCGCCCGAAACGCAAGGCCACCAGCACCACGGTCAGCAGGAACAGCATCACCACGTTGGCGAGGTCGAACACGCGCACCAGCGGCGTGGCAACCAGAGTCGCGGCCAGGCACGCCACGCTTGCCCACAAGTACGCCAGCCAGTCGATACCCCGCTCCGGCCTTTCCACTTGCTCCGGGCGCACCTGCGGCTCGCCGAGCGCAATCACGACGAGGTCGATATCGGGATGTTGGTGGCTGACGCGGTCGATGGTGGAAACGTGCCAGAACCGCCAGGCCGGACGCGGACGATGCCCGAGCAGCAAGCGATTGGCGTTGTGCTCGCGCGCGCAGCCGACCAGGGCCTCGGCGGCTTCCTCGCCCGGCAGCGTGACGGTCTCCGCGCCCAGGCCGGCCGCCAGCTCCAGCGTCTTGGCGACTTGCCGGCGCGCCTGCTTGCCGCGCCGCCAGTGCGCGACGTCGACATGCACGGCGATCCAGTCCGCCTCGAGCTTCTGGGCCAGCCGCGCGGCGTGCCGCACCAGCCGTTCGTCCCCAGGCGCACCGGACAAACCCACCAGCAACCGTTCGCGAGCAGGCCATACCGTGTCGATGAAGCGTGTCCGCCGGTAGTCGCGCATCTGCGCGTCGACGCGATCCGCCGCCCGCCGCAACGAAAGTTCCCGCAACGCGATCAAGTTGCCCTTGCGGAAGAAGTTCTCCCGCGCCAGCGCGGCCGCGTCCGGCAGGTAGACCTTGCCTTCGGCCAGGCGCTTCAGCAACTCGTCTGCGGGCAGATCCACGACCACGACGTCATCGGCGTTGTCGAACACGGGATCCGGAACGGTCTCGTGCACCCGGATGCCGGTGATGCGACCGACCACGTCGTTGAGGCTTTCGAGGTGCTGCACATTCAGCGTGGTGCATACGTCGATACCCGCCTCGAGCAACTCATCGACGTCCTGCCAGCGCTTGCTGTGCCGGCTACCTTCGATGTTGGCGTGCGCGAGTTCATCGACCGCGACCAGCGCCGGATGCGCGGCCAGAGCAGCGTCGAGGTCGAACTCCTCCAGGGTGCGTCCGCGATATTCGATCCGGCGCGGCGCCAAACGTGGCAGGCCCTCGAGCAACTGAGCGGTATCGTTACGGCCATGGGTTTCGGCCACGCCGACCAGTACCCGGCCGCCTTCGTCGTGCAGCCGGCGCAGCGAAAGCAGCATGGCATAGGTCTTGCCCACGCCCGGGCAGGCACCGAAGAAGATCTTGAGCTTGCCACGTGCGGCCCGCTGCTGGTCCGCCTTCACTTCGGCGAGCAGTCGGTCCGGATCGGGGCGCGTGGCGCTCATCGGCGCGGATTATGCTCCACGCCGCGCGTGACGTCGTCGAGCGCCAGGTTGAGGGCAAGCACGTTGACGCGCGGCTCGCCGAACAACCCCAGCGACGGGCCTTGCACGTGCGCGTCGATCAGCGCGTTCACCTTCGCCAGCGGCAGCCCGCGCGCACGCGCCACGCTTGCCGCCTGCCAGTGCGCGGCCTGTGGCGATATGTCGGGATCCAGCCCGCTGGCGGAAGCCATGACCAGATCGCCGGGCACCGGACCCGTGGCATCCGGCTCGGCCGCGCGCAATGCGGCAATGCGTTGCCGCACGTCCTGCAGCAAGGCCGGATTGGTCGGTCCGAGGTTGCTGCCGCCGGAAGCATCCGCGTTGTACGGCATCGGCACCGTCGCCGAAGGACGGCCCCGGAAGTACCCGGGCGCATCGAAATCCTGGCCGATCAGCTCGCTGCCGATCGGCTTGCCTTCGCGCATGATCAGGCTGCCGTTGGCCGCATGCGGGAAGGCCAACTGCGCCACGCCGGTGATTGCCAGCGGATAGACGATGCCGGTGACCAGCGTGAGCATCGCGAACAGCACGAGTGCGGGTCTCAACAGTGAAGTCATGGTTGCGATCCTTCAAAAAGTCGTGGACAGCGAGAGCACGACCCGCGTGCCACCGACGTCTTTCTGCCCGGAGGCACCGAGGAAACTGGTCGCGTGCCGGTAGAACGCCGCGTTGGTGGCGTGCGTCACACCGAGGCTGGCGGCGAATCGCTGGCTCGGCGCGAATTTCAGTGCAATTCCGAAATCGGCATAGCTTGGGTCACGTGCGCCGCCGGGCAGGGGTGTTCGCACGCCTGCGGCGTAGTCGGTATATCCGGCGTGCGGCTGCAGGCTCCAGTCTTTTGCGAGCGGGATGGCGCCGTCGATTTGCAGGTATTGGGTGCCGCGTGTGCTGCCCGTGTACCCCTGCTCGACGTCGGCGCCGAAATAGTCGGTCAACGCCCGCGAGTATTTCAGCGTCCAGGCCCGCCAGGTCAACGCAAGATTGGCTTCCACCGTGTCGAGCGAACGGCTGCCAAGTGCCGGCCGCGCGTGGTCGAGGTTGGCACCCGGGTAGAAGTAACCGTACAAGCCGGCGCGGGCACTCCAGTCGCCATGGGCGAAAAGCCCGACGTCGCCGAACAGGTCCAGTTCCATGCCCCCGCCTGGATAGCTGTTGCGGCTGACGTTGGATGTCCACGCACCGACGTGCCAGCGGCCGGCATCGACATCCACGCCGCCCTGCAGCGCGGGTTGTCCCCAGGTCTGGCTGAGGCCGCGGAACACGTAATCGCTGACCAGCGCCGCGTTGCCACTGACCTGCACGCCCGATTTGCCTTTGCCCTGCGCAGCGGCCGCATGCGCGACCAGCACGAGCGACCATGCGACCGCGAGGACAGACTGGTGTCGAATGCTCATGGCCCGGCTCAACCCAGGTGTAGCGCGGTCAAGGCCAGGTCGATCAGCTTGATGCCGAGGAAGGGCGCGACCAGGCCGCCCAACCCGTAGACCAGCAGGTTGCGACGCAGCAACTGCGCGGCGGGCCGTGCGCGATAGGCCACGCCTTTCAACGCCAAGGGGATCAAGAGCACGATGATTAGCGCGTTGAAGACCACCGCCGACAGGATCGCCGACTGCGGCGAATGCAGGTGCATCACGTCCAGCGCGCGCAATTGTGGGTAGGTGGCCGCGAAGGCGGCCGGGATGATCGCGAAATACTTGGCGACGTCGTTGGCGATGCTGAAGGTGGTCAGCGAACCGCGCGTCATCAGCATCTGCTTGCCGACCTCGACCACTTCCAGCAGCTTGGTCGGGTTGCTGTCGAGATCGACCATGTTGCCGGCTTCCTTGGCCGCGGATGTGCCGCTGTTCATCGCGACCGCGACGTCGGCCTGCGCCAGCGCCGGCGCGTCGTTGGTGCCGTCACCAGTCATCGCGACCAGGTGCCCTTCCGACTGGTGCTGGCGGATCAGCGCCAGCTTGTCTTCCGGCGTGGCTTCGGCGAGGAAGTCGTCCACGCCCGCTTCCGCGGCGATCGCAGCGGCGGTGAGTGGGTTGTCGCCGGTGATCATCACGGTGCGGATGCCCATGCGGCGCAGTTCGCCGAACCGCTCCTTGATGCCGCCCTTGACGATGTCCTTGAGCTCGATCGTGCCGAGCACGCGTGCGCCGTCGGCGACCACCAGCGGCGTGCCACCCGCACGCGCGATGTTTCCGACGCGTTCGCGCACGGCGTCGGGCATGCGGCCACCCTGTTCCGCGACGTGGCTCGCGATCGCCTCTGCCGCACCCTTGCGGATGTGGCGTGCACCGTCGTCCACGCCGCTCATGCGCGTTCGCGCCGAAAACGGCACGAAATGCACGTCGTGCAGCTCGCGGCCACGCAGGTTGTATTGCTGCTTGGCCAGTACCACGATGGAACGGCCTTCCGGCGTCTCGTCGGGCAGGGAAGACAGCTGCGCAGCCTCCGCAAGTTGCTGTGCGGTGACGCCCGGCGCAGGATGAAACGCGGTGGCCTGACGGTTGCCAAGCGTGATCGTGCCGGTCTTGTCGAGCAGCAGCACGTCCACGTCGCCGGCCGCTTCGACCGCGCGCCCGGACATCGCCAGCACGTTCGCACGCAACATCCGGCTCATGCCGGCGATGCCGATCGCGGACAGCAACGCACCGATCGTGGTCGGGATCAGGCACACCAGCAGCGCGACCAGCACCGGGACCGACACCGCGCCGCCACCTGCGGCCTGCGCGCTGTAGAGCGAGAATGGCAGCAGCGTGACACAGACCACCAGGAACACCAGTGTCAGCGCGACGAGAAGTATGGTCAGCGCGATCTCGTTCGGGGTCCGCGAGCGCTTGGCGCCTTCCACCATCGCGATCATGCGGTCGAGGAATGCCTCGCCCGGCTTCGCGGTGACGCGCACCACGATCCAGTCGGACAGCACCCTGGTACCACCGGTGACGGCCGAGCGATCGCCACCGGATTCGCGGATCACCGGTGCGGATTCCCCGGTTATCGCCGATTCGTCCACCGATGCCACGCCCTCGATGACCTCGCCGTCGGCGGGTACGGTGTCGCCGGCCTCGACCAATACGACACGGCCGGTGATCAGTTCGTCGCTGGGCACCGGCAGCCATGACGAGCCGTGACGCGGCTCCTGCAGTTGCTTGGCGTAGACGCGCTTCTTCGCGGAACGCAACGCCGCGGCCTGGGCTTTGCCGCGGCCTTCCGCGAGCGCCTCGGCGAGGTTGGCGAACCACACCGTCAGCCACAGCCACGCAGCTACCGCCAGCGTGAACGCGGGCGCGGGCAGGCGATGGTCGTGCAACGCGGTTAGACCGAGCACGGTCGTCAAGACACTGCCGATCCACACCACGAACATCACCGGATTGCTCCATTGCGCGCGCGGCGAGAGGCGTTTGATCGACTCGGCGAGCGCCGGCTTCAGCAACGCGGCGTCGAACATGGGCAGTGCCCGCGTGGATGCATGGGACATGCGAAAGCTCCGGTCAGTGCCCGTGGAACAGCATGAGGTGCTCGACCACGGGTCCCAACGCCAGCGCCGGCACGTAGTTGAGCGCGCCGACCAGCAACACGGCGCCGATCAGCAGGATCACGAACAAGGGACCGTGGGTGGGCATGGTTCCGGCCGAAACCGCAAGGCGCGGTTTCCTGGCCAAGCCGCCGGCCAGCGCCAGCACCGGCACGATGATCAGGAAGCGCCCGAACCACATCGCGATCGCGAGCAACACGTTGTAGAACGGCGTGTCCACCGACAATCCGGCAAACGCCGATCCGTTGTTGTTGGCGGCCGACGAGAACGCGTACAGCATTTCCGAAAATCCGTGTGCACCGGGGTTGAGTACGCCCGCGCGGCCGGCCTGCGCCAGCACCGCGATCGCGGTACCGGCCAGTACCAGCAATGGGACGGCCAGGATCGTGATCGCCACCATCTTCATCTCGTACATCCCGATCTTCTTGCCGAGGTATTCGGGCGTGCGGCCGATCATCAGCCCGGCGATGAACACCGCGAGGACCGCAAAGATCAACATCCCGTACAAGCCCGAACCGACGCCGCCGAATACGACCTCGCCGAGCTGTATCAGGAACAGCGGTGCGCCGCCCGCCAAAGGCATCAGGCTGTCGTGCATCGCGTTGACCGCGCCGCAGCTCGCCGAGGTGGTGATCGTCGCGAACAGCATCGACGCGACCGTGCCGAACCGCGTCTCGATGCCTTCCATGCTCGGCCCCGAAACACCCAGGTGCGCAATCAAGGGATTGGGCTGCGACTGCGCGACGACGCCGCCCGCGTACAACGCCACGAACAGGATCGTCATGGCCGCGAGCACCGCGATGCCCTGGCGTCGGTCGCCGACCATCCGCCCGAAGGTGAACACCAGCGCGGCCGGGATCAGGAAGATGGCCAGCATCTCGACGAAGTTGGTCAGCGGGGACGGATTTTCGAAGGGATGCGCGGAATTGGCATTGAAGAAACCACCACCGTTGGTACCGAGCTCCTTGATCGCCTCCTGCGAAGCCACCGGACCCAGCGCAATCCGTTGCGTCGTGGTGGTCATCTCCTGCATGCGTGGTGCACCACGCGCGTCCAGCATGGCGTGGCCCGAAGCATCCTTCAGCGGCACCTGGTAATGCGTCGCCTGCAGCGTGCGTATCGTGGCAGATCCGGCCAGCGTCTGCGGCACGCCCTGGCTGGCCAGGATCAGCGCGATCACGCACGACAGCGGCAAGAGGATCCACAACGTGGTGCGGACCAGGTCCAGCCAGGCATTGCCCAAGCCTTCCGCTCGGCCGCGCGCGAACCCGCGTATCAACGCGATCGCCACCACGATGCCGGTCGCGGCGGAAAGGAAGTTCTGCACCGCCAGGCCGGCCATCTGGGTCAGATGGCTCATCGTGGTTTCGCCACCATAGCCTTGCCAGTTGGTATTGGTGGTGAAAGACACTGCCGTGTTGAACGAGGAATCGGGCGAGACGGCACCCATCTGCGTGGGATTGACGGGCAGCCACTGCTGCAGGCGTTGCAGCGCGTACACCACCAGCACCCCGATCAGGTTGAACACGATGATCGCGAACGCGTAGCGCCACCAAGGCATGTCCTCGTTGGCGTTCGTGCCGGCAAGGCGCAGGAACATGCCCTCCGTCTTGTCCACCCAGCGCCAGCGCCGGGACAAGCGCCCCGAAAGCACGCCGTCGATCCAGCGCCCCAGAGGCCACGCCAGCAGCAACAGGACGACCAGATACAACGCCATCTGGAACCACGGATCGGCGTTCATTCGAGATCCTCGGGATTGATCAGCGCGTACAGCAGGTAGCCGAACAACCCGGCCGACAGGATCCCAGCCAGCGCATAGACCCAGCCCGGCTCAGCGGCCATGGCGGCGTTCCTCCAGCGAACGGCAGGCCGCGATCAGGCCAACCAGGGACAGACCAAGTACGCCAATCAACAGCAGGTACACGATGTCCATACGGCATTCCCGGCGAGCAAATCGATGCCGTACAGCCTAGGAATTCGCGCATCAGGCCGGTGCAGGATTTGCAGGCACGGATGTCAAGACGGCATCAAGATCGGCACCTCCACGTACGCGTTTGGCAGGCAGAAACACAAAGCCCGCCTTGCGGCGGGCTCGAATCGTGCATGGAAGAACGGCTACGCAGCGACTAGAACGGAATGTCGTCGTCCTCGAAGCCATTGTCCGGCGGCGGCGGCTCCGACGCGCGCGATCCGCCAGGCGACGGCGCGCCGGACGGACGTCCCTGCGCCGGACGAGCACGGTAACCACCGCCTTCGCCGCGCATGTCGCCCTCGCCGGGGCCACCCAGCATCTGCATCTCGTTGGCGATGATGTCGGTCGTATAGCGCTCGATGCCTTCCTTGTCGGTGTACTTGTCGGTGCGCAGGGAACCCTCGATGTACACCTGCCGGCCCTTCTTCAGGTATTCGCCGGCGATCTCGGCAAGCCGGCCGAAGAACTTGATGCGATGCCACTCGGTGCGTTCCTGGCGCTCGCCGGACTGCTTGTCCTTCCAACTGTCCGTGGTGGCGATCCGGATGGTGCACATCGCCGTTCCGGACGCACTGTAGCGCGTTTCCGGATCCGCGCCGAGATTGCCGATCAGGATGACCTTGTTGACGCCTCGTGCCATGGTGCGAACCCTCGAATGGAAACAACCGGACCAAGAATGCTACCAGCACCCCACCAGGTCTGCCGGCGGACCGCCCGCATTCACGTTGGTCGATTCCGGCGGTACGCGGCGAGGCACTATAATCGGACGCCTGCCGCAACGCCGATGGCCATGAACCGCCCCAGCGCCGCCCCCCAGCCCGAATCCGCCAACGCGTTCGTCGCGGCACGCGACCTGGCCGCGTCCGACATGCAGCAGGTGGACGCGATGATCCGCCAACGCCTGCACTCGGACGTCGTGCTGATCAACGCGATCGCCGAGCATATTGTCGGCGGCGGCGGCAAACGGCTACGACCCACCCTGCACGTGCTGGCGGCGCACGCCGCGGGCTACGCCGGCGACTCCCACATCGAGCTGGCCGCGGTGATCGAGTTCATCCACACCGCGACGCTGCTGCACGACGACGTCGTAGACGAATCCGACCTGCGGCGCGGGCGCAAGACCGCGAACGCCGCGTGGGGCAACGCCGCCAGCGTGCTGGTCGGCGACTTCCTGTACTCGCGCGCATTCCAGATGATGGTCGAACTGGACCGGATGCAGGTGATGCGGATCCTCGCCGACACCACCAACTCCATCGCCGAGGGCGAGGTCCTGCAGCTGCTCAACATCGGCCGCGCCGAAACCACCGAAGCGGCCTACATGCGCGTGATCGAGCGCAAGACCGCGGTGCTGTTCGCCGCCGCGACCCAGCTCGGCGGCGTGCTGGCCGGGTTGCCCGAAGCACAGTGCCTCGCGCTGCGGCGTTACGGCATGGAACTGGGCGCCGCCTTCCAGATCTCGGACGACCTGCTCGACTACGTCTCCGACCCGGATACGCTGGGCAAGAACATCGGCGACGACCTCGCCGAGGGCAAGCCGACCCTGCCGCTGATCTACGCGATCGAGCGCTCGACGCCGATGCAGGCGGAACTGTTGCGCAACGCCATCACCGGCAAGCGCCTCGCGGCACTGGACGTGATCGTCGCCGCCATCCGCCAGTCCGGTGCGCTCGAACGCACCCGCGCACGCGCACAATCGCATGCTGACGCCGCGCATTCCGCGCTCGCGACGCTGCCGCCCTCGGAATACCGCGACGCGCTCGCGGGACTGGCCGGCTACGCGGTCAACCGCAGCAACTGAGAGGCCGTCCGGCTAGCGCGGTTTTCAGGACTTGCCGGCGAAAGCCTCGCCCAGCCACGCGCGCATCAGGGCGAACGCGCGTTTCGCCACCGGCGGGTCGTACACGCATCCGGGTGGAGAGTGCGCCTGTGGCTCGGCGAAACAGTGCACCGCGCCGCCGAACGCCACGAACTGCCACGGCGCGGGGCTCTGCTGCATCTCCTTCATGAAGGCCGGCGCATCCGGCATCGTGCCTTTGTCGTCCGCGCCGTTCATCACGAGCACGCGTGCCTTGATGTTTTTCGCCAACCCAGGATCGTCGGTGCCGAGGCCGCCGTGGAAGCTCACCACCGCCGCGACGTCGGTACCGGTGCGCGCCAGGTCGAGCACGGAAGTGCCGCCGAAACAGAATCCGATCGCGGCGAGCCTGGAAGCATCGATCGGCGCGGCGTGCCGTGCCGCCAGCGCCTTCAGTCGGTCATACGCCGCAGCGACGCGCTCCCGGAGCAACGCCCGGTCGGCAAGCAGCGGTTTGACCGCTTCACGCGCCTCGGCGTTGTCCGTCGGGCGCACGTCCTTGCCATACATATCGCCCATGAAGATCACGTACCTCTTGCCGGCGATCTGCTCGGCGAACTTGACGTTGACCGGGTTGATGCCGGTCCAGTCGGGCACCATCAACAGGCCCGGCCGCGGGGCTTTTGCCGCATCGTCCCAGACCAGCACTCCACGCATGGCCTTGCCGTCGACCTTGTAGTCGATGGCTTGCGTGCGCATCGCGGCATGCGCGATGCCGCAGACAAAAAAACACGACCACAACACGAGGACTTTCGTGCGACAGTCCATGATCGCCGCACCAGGAAACTTCCAGCGAGAACAAATGGAATTTCGCAATCGGGGCTGTCCAGGACGTTTCTCCGTGGCCTGGCTCTTCACCAAAACCTTGCGCATGATCGCCTCCTCTCAGTTTCCGCCAGCCGCATGCACGGCCAGCAACCCCTTCAGCGGCTCGATCGCATCCACCGCACGCATCCCCAGCCCGCGCAACGCGGCCCATGCCTGCGTTTGCGCCGCGAACATCCGTTCGATCGCGTCGAATGCATGCGCGTCCAGCGTGCCGGCCGAGCGACGCCGGCGCGCGTAGCGTTGCAACACGTGCGGCGCGGCGAAATCGCATGCCGCGGCGCGCGTCGCGCCCAGCACCGATGCCAGCTCGGCGACGTCGCGCAGACCGAGGTTCGCGCCTTGCCCCGCCAGCGGGTGCACCGCATGGGCCGCATCGCCGATCAGCACGCAACGGCCGGCCACAAAGGTCTCCGCGACTTGAAGCCGCAGCGGAAACGACGCGCGCGGCGTCGTGTCCACGACCCGGCCGAGGCGGAAATCCGAAGCCAACCCCGCCGCTTCGCTGAACGCCGCATCGTCCAGCGCAAGCACTTCGCGCGCCCGGGTTTCCGGCAGCGACCAAACGATCGAGCTGCGCCCCTCGGCCAGGGGCAGCAATGCGATCGGTCCCTCCCGCGTGAAGCGCTGCCAGGCCGTCTGCTCGTGTGCGCGTTCGGTCGCGACGTGCGCGACCACGGCACGCTGGCGGTAGTCACGGCCCCGGACCACAATGCCGGCCTGCTCGCGCAGGCGGGAACCCGCGCCGTCCGCGATCACCAGCAACGCCGCCGACATCGATCCGCCCTCGCCCGGTTCCAGCACCACGCGATCGCCTCGCTGCTCGAACGATTCGACCTGCGCCGGGCATACGCGGCGCACCCCGGCGGCTTCCAGAGCCCGCCAAAGCGTCCACGCCACCAGTTTGTTCTCGACGATCCAACCCAACTGCGCGCGTCCGTCGCGGGCCGCGTCGAAGCCGAGTTCGGCGCCTGATGCGGCGTCCCACACGCACATGCGGCGATAAGGCGAAATTCGTGCAGCCGCGATGGCGCGCCAGGCGCCAAGTTCGTCCAGCAGCCGCGCCGACGAAGGCGCCAGTGCGATCACGCGCAGGTCCTCGGGTTCGCCTGCGCGCCACGGCGGTGGCTCGCCCGCTTCCAGCAGTGCCACCGAGAAACCACGCCGGGCCAGCGCCAGCGCGCAGGCCGCACCGACCATGCCGCCACCGGCGACGGCGACATCGAGGGCGGGGCGCCGCGAGTTCATGGTCCACCATCCAGCGTGGCAGCGGGTGGCACGCCGCGGAATCCCATGCCGCGCCGCGCGATCGCGCGTCGCAGCGGCGGGACGCCATCCAGCGTCGCCAGCGCGAGGGAACGCAACGGCGACAACGCAGGTTGCGCGAGGCAGGCCAGCGCGACCAGCCCATGGCTGAAAGCCAGCACGCCGTCGCGATCGGGCTGCCGGCGCGAAGCATACTCTTGCAGCAAGGTGGGCGCGCCCGGATCGTCCGCTTGCGAAATCAATTCCGCCAGCGTCAACGCGTCGCGCAGGCCGAGGTTGAACCCCTGCGCACCGATCGGATGCAGGGCCTGCGCGGCATTGCCGACCAGTACCGCACGCGGCGCGGTCAAGGCCTCGGCCAGCACCCGGCGGATGCGGTGCGGAAAGCGCCGTCCCGGCCGGCCGAACGCACCGAGTTTCCAGCCGAAACGATGCTGCGCCAGCGCCAGGAACTGCGCGTCGTCCATCGCGAGGACTTCGTCGTGCCGCCTCGCAGATACCGTCAGCACCAGGCCACGCCGGCGGTCCGACAACGGCAGCAACGCAACCGGACCCTCGTCGCTGAAGCGCTCGAACGCGCATTCGGGCGCGTCGCGCTCGCAGGCGATGGTACTCACGAACAGGCATTGCGCGTAGTCGTGTTCCTGGACACCGATGCCGACCAGCGCACGCACGTTCGAGCCGCTGCCATCGGCGCCGACGACGAGGCGCGCTTCGATCCCGCAGTCGCCGCCAGCCGTGGCGATGCGCGCACGCCATGCCGAATCCGCGGGCTCGAGCGCAAGCAGTTTCGCGGGCGCGAGCCTTTGCACATGCATGCACTGCGCCAGCCGCCGCTCGAGTGCAGCCCCGAGCAGCCGCCCCGGGACCACGCGTCCCAGCGCATCCACGCCGGCGTCGTCCGCCGACAGCCGCGCGCGGCCGAACTCGCCGGCGCGGCTGATCTCGACGCGCCGGATGGTTCCGGCGATTCTCTCTAGGTCAGGCCAAACACCGAGCACTCGCAGGGCGTTGACCGAGGCATGGGCCAACACCAGGTTGCGGTCGTTGTCGTCAGCCACCGGTGTCGCCGCGGCGGGCGGCGGCGAGGCCTCGACCAGCACCGCGTCGCGGCCGATTGCGTCCAGCGCCAGCGCCATGCTGGTACCCACCAGGCCGCCGCCCACGATCAGGATGTCGGTGTGTCGCGTCATGCTGGAATCATAGCCGGTTGACGCATGTCAGCCCCGTGCTGGCGTGTTGCGGTAAGCTAGGCAGTCGCTTGCGCAACCTGCTGCGGTCGCCAGCTGCATCCCCGGCGGTGCCCGCAACGCGTGATCGACGTCGTGTACGCTCGGCTGGCCGCGTTCCGGCATCCGGGAGCCGCCAGCAGCCGACCACGACGGCTACACGCAGATTCGCCCAAGAATATCGAACCTAGGATGGATTCCATGCTGCAACCTGACCGCTCCCCGCAATCGGCCCTTGTTTCTCCCGGTACCCTGGTGCTGTGCGCGATGGTCGCCTTCACTGTCGCCTACCGTTTGCTGGTGCATTTCGCGGCGGGCGAGTTGCCCTGGAACTTCACGCCGGTCGAGGCGATGGCACTGTTCGGCGGCGCCTATTTCGCCGACCGCAGGCTGGCCGTCGCCGTGCCGTTGGCCGCGATGGTCTGCGCGGACGCCGTGATCGCGTTCGCGCTGCCGTCCGCGGAAGTCATGGACTGGCTGGTGATCGCGCCCGTCATCTATGCCTGCGTCGCGTTGACCGTGTTTGCGGGTTTCGGCCTGCGCGGCCGGGTGCGCACCGGCAGCCTGCTGCTGGCCGCGATCGTCAGCGCGACCGGCTTCTACCTCGTCACCAACTTCTTCACGTGGGCGACATCGACGATGTATCCGCATACCTTTGGCGGCCTCGTCGCCTGCTATGTCGCCGGCTGGCCGTTTTACGAGCACGGCACGCTGCCCGGCACGGTGCTCTGGAGCACGCTGCTGTTCGGCGGATTCGCATTGCTGCAACGCCGCTGGACCGTGCTGCGCCTGACCGCGGCGCATTGACGCCCGCCGCTTGGCACCGTGGGCAACCGCCTTTCCAGGATTTACACCCGCACCGGCGACGACGGCACCACCGGCCTCGGGGACGGCTCGCGCACGTCCAAGGATTCCGCACGCGTCGAAGCCTACGGCACCGTCGACGAACTGAACTCCTTCCTCGGCGTGCTGCTGGCCTGCGGGGACCTGCCCGGCGATATCCGCGAGCTGCTGGTGCGCATACAGCACGCCCTGTTCGACCTCGGCGGTGAACTGTGCGTGCCCGGCATGGCCATGGTCCAGGCTGCCGACGTCACCGCCCTGGAACGGTCGCTCGATCAGTACAACGCCGGCCTGCCGCGGCTGAAGGAATTCATCCTCCCGGGCGGCGGCAAGGCGGCGGCGCATTGCCATGTCGCGCGAACCGTATGCCGGCGCGCCGAACGCCGCGTGGTCACGCTGGCCCGCAGCGAGGACGTGCGCCCCGAAGTGGTGCATTACCTCAACCGCCTGTCGGACCTGCTGTTCGTGCTGGCACGGGTACTGGCGCTCGCCAGCGGCCACGGCGAGGTGCTGTGGCAGCATGCCAAGCGCGCACGCCCCGACTGAGCCGGCCCCAGGATCGCTCCCGACGGCCATGCTGATCTATACCCACCCTGCCTGTCTCGAACACGATCCCGGCACCGGGCACGCGGAATCACCGGCGCGACTGCGCGCGGTGCTGGAGGCACTGGACGACCCGCGCTTCGCCGCGATCGAGCGGATCGAGGCGCCGCGTGCGACGCGCGAGCAGATCGAGCGCGTGCACAACCCCGACTACGTGGACGACGTATTCGCGAGCGCGCCAACTGCGGGACGCGTGCAGCTCGATCCGGACACCATGATGTCGACGGGTTCGCTGGAAGCCGCGCTGCACGCGGCCGGGGCGGCCTGCGCAGCCACGGATGCGGTACTCGCCGGCGAAACCCGGCACGCTTTCTGCGCGGTGCGCCCTCCCGGCCATCATGCGACACGCAACGCCGCGATGGGCTTCTGCCTGTTCAACAGCGTCGCGGCCGCGGCGGCGCACGCACTGGCCGCGCACGGCTTGCGCCGCGTCGCCATCGTCGATTTCGACGTCCACCACGGCAATGGCACCCAGGACATCTTCCGGCACGATCCACGCGCCCTGTATGCCTCGAGCCACCAGATGCCGCTGTATCCAGGCACCGGCGCCGCCAACGAGCACGGTGCCGGCAACATCGTCAACGCGCCGCTGCGACCCGGTGCCGGGTCGATCGAGTTCCGCGCGGTGTGGGACACCGTCCTGCTGCCGCAACTCGACCTGTTCCGCCCGCAACTGCTGCTGATGTCGGCGGGCTTCGATGCGCACGCCCGCGATCCGCTGGCTCAGCTGCAGCTCGCGACCGGCGACTACACCTGGATCACGCAGCGCCTGTGCGAGATCGCCGACCGCCATGCAGGCGGCCGCGTCGTGTCCGCGCTCGAAGGAGGCTACGACCTGCAGGCCCTGCGCGAATGCACCGCCGCGCATGTCGCGGCGCTGATGGCGTAGAACGGTACCGCTTGTACCATGCACGGGTTGCCGTGGCCTTGCCCAAAGCAGCGCGCTTTCCCGGGTCCCTGCCTGCGCCGGCCTGCCACCGACAGCAGTCGGTTCGGCACGTTTCGCGATCGCGCCACGCTACCATGCAAATCCGCGGTTACCGGGACGGCGTACGACGCCCGCTAACCGGCGCGGGGAAATCTATCATCGAAGGTTGTCATCATGAGTATTGCCACCAAGACACGCGTGCAACTTTGCACGTGCCTTCTCGCCTTGCTGTTCGCAGCCGGCGCCGCGGCGCAGACGGTACCCGCGAGCGTGTATTCGAACCTGCGCTGGCGATTGATCGGACCCTTCGATGGCGGCCGGGTGCTCGCGGTAGCCGGCGTGCCGACCCAGCCACGGACGTTCTATTTCGGCAGCGCCAACGGTGGAGTGTGGAAGACGACCAATTCGGGGTTGTCGTGGAAGCCGCTCTTCAACCACGAGCCGGTGGCTTCGATCGGCGCGATCGCGGTGGCTCCATCGGATCCGAACGTGGTCTATGTCGGTACGGGCGAGGCCGATTCCCGCGGCGACGTGACCTTTGGCGACGGCGTCTACAAGTCGACCGATGGTGGCAAGAGCTGGACGAATGTCGGTCTCAAGGCCACCCGCCACATCGCGAAGATCGTGGTGGACCCAAAGGATCCCAACGTCGTCATGGTTTCCGCGCTTGGCCGAATCTACGGCGCCAGCAAGGAGCGCGGCATCTTCCGCTCCACCGATGGCGGCAGGACCTGGAGCAAGACCCTGTATGTCAACGACCGCACAGGCGGCATCGATCTGTCCATGGACCCTTCCGATCCGTCGGTCGTGTACGCGGGCATGTGGACGATCCGTCGCACGCCATGGCATTTCTCGAGCGGCGGCAAGGGTGATGGCTTGTTCAAATCGACGGACGAGGGCAAGACCTGGACGCGCCTGCAGGGCCACGGCCTGCCTTCCGGCGTGCTGGGCAAGATCGGGGTTGCCGTGGCCGGCGGAAACTCGCATGGCCAGGTCGTCTATGCGCTCATCGAGGCCCGGGATGGTGGCCTGTATCGCTCCGACAACGGCGGTGTGGACTGGAAGCGGATCAGTGCCGACCAACGCATCCGCGCGCGCGCCTGGTACTTCACCAATGTTTTCGCCGATCCCGTGGACGCAAATACGCTGTATGCCACGAACACCGGTTTCTTCAAGTCAACCGACGGCGGCCGCACCTGGCATTCGGTTGCGATCCCGGGCGGAGACAATCACGCCTTCTGGATGAACCCACTCCACCCCGAACTGATGATCCAGGGTCACGACCAGGGGGTGGTGACGAGCGTGGACGGCGGCAAGACCTGGGGCAAGTATTACAACCTGCCGATCGCACAGCTATACCACGTATCGACGGACGACCGCTTCCCCTACAACATCTACGCTTCGGACCAGGATTGCCCGTCCGGGTGCGCCTTCGGCACCGCGAGCCGGGGCCTCGGCGGAATCTCCGCGAAGGATGTGTTCAACGTGGGCGGGGACGATGGCGAGTCGGGCTACGTGTTCGCCGATCCCAACGATCCAGACTACATTGTCGAAGGAGGCTACGCGGGGGGCCTGACCCGTTACAGCCTGCGTACCCAAACCATCCAGGACATCGCCCCGTGGTCGAATGCCAATGGCGGGCATGCCGCGAAGGATTTGAGGTACCGCTTCACCTGGACCGATCCGTTTGCGTTCGCCTCCTGGCAGGTCGAGGGCGGGCACCCGCTCTACCTGGGGTCGCAGTACCTGATGGTGAGCAAGGACAGCGGCAGGAGCTGGTCGGTCATCAGCAAGGACCTGACCCGCAACGACAAGTCCAGGCAACAATCCTCGGGCGGACCGATTACCCAGGACAATGCGAGCGTCGAGTACTACGACGTCATTTACGCCATTGCGCCGTCCCCGATCCGCAAGGACGAAATCTGGCTGGGGACCGATGACGGCCTGGTCTGGCTGACCCTGGACGGCGGCAAGACCTACAACAAGATCACGCCGCCCGGGATGCCGCGGTGGGGCCGCGTCGATTCGATCGAGCCTTCGCGTTTCGATCCGGGTACTGCCTTTCTCACGGTCGATGCCCATCAACTGGGGGACGACGCGCCTTACGTGTTCGTGACGCACGATTACGGCGCCACATGGTCGAGCCTCGTCAACGGACTCAGCGCACCCGATTACGTGTACGTGGTCAGGCAGGACACCGTGAACCCGGACCTGCTGTTCGCCGGGACCGCGAATGGCGTGGAAGTGTCGTTCAACGGCGGCCGACTGTGGCAGTCGCTGCAGCTGAACCTCCCTACCTCCGAGGTTCGCGACATCGCGATCAAGGGCGCCGATCTCATCGTGGCGACGCATGGACGCTCGGCTTGGGGCATGGACGACATATCCGCGTTGCGCGAGCTCGGCGAAGCGGTGATCCAGAGCCCGGCCCACGTGTTCAAGTCCGCACCCGCATTGATCCTGCGCATGCCCGGGGGCGGGCACCGCGCCGCGGGTAATCAGGCAGGCGAGAACCCACCCAACGATGTCATTGCCTATTACTTGAAGACGAAGCCGGTGGGGAAAATCACGTTGGCGATCTACGATGGAGCCGGCAATCTGGTCAATTCGTTCAACAATGTCGGGGATGCGTCCTGGAAGTCCAACAAGGGTGGCTTCATGCGCCATCCCGTCGGCGACACCATGCTGACCGACCATCCCGGCATCAACCGGTTCGTCTGGGACTTGCGGTTTCCCGCGGCACCGCCGATCCACGACAAGGTCGCCTATGACGAAGGCCGGGGACCGAACGGGGCGTACGTCGTTCCGGGTAAGTACAAGGTCGTGCTGACGGTCGACGGGAAATCGTATCGACAAGTGTTGGAGGTCAGGAATGATCCGCGCTCGAAAGCCACGCAGGCCGATCTCGTCGAGCAATTCAACCTGTCAAACGAGGCGCAGAACCTGCTTTGGCAAAACCATGCCGTCGCCAACCAGATTTTGGACATGCGCCACCAATTGCAGGCCCTGGAGTGCAAAGCGAGTGGCAACGCGGACATCCTGAAAATGGCTTCGGCGCTGGACGCCAGGGCGCTGGCCTTGCAGGGCGAACTCTATCAATACAAGGCCAAGACCGGCATCGGGCTGCTCAACTACCCGGTTCGCCTGAACGTGCGGATTGCCTATTTGTCCAACGAGGTCAACATGATGTCGGCCAACGCACCCACCGCGCAGTTCCATGCGGAATACGCCGAGTATCGTCGGGCCATGGAGTCCGTGGTGCGGCGCTGGCGATCGCTCGAGGGACGCGACTTGAATGCCCTGAATGCCACGCTTCGGTCAAACCGGTTGCCGCCTGTCGTGATCGCCGATGGCGCGGACGAGCGGATGCCGGGAACACCCGTGCAGATCAGGTAGGGGTTGGGGAAGTGCAATGCCCGGTTTCCGGAACCCCTGGCCGCTGGAACCGGGCGTCGTTATTCCCACCGCATCGCACCGCGAGATGGGCTCCCGACTTGACACCGGCCGGAACGGCACGTACGGCAGTTCGAGCGCCGGGGCGGACCCGGTGGCAATCCATGGCGATGCGGCGGGCGGGCGCGGAAGCCCGCAATAAAGGCCGGCCGGGCCGGCGATGGATTCAGCCCGTCCCGGGCCGGAATGACACTGGCGGTGGCATCGCATGGCCGCTACCCATGCGGCTCCTGGCCCGCTCCCGCGCACGCGAGGGAAGCGGAAATTACCTCAGCTGAGCGCCCCGTGGCAGTGCTTGTACTTCTTGCCGCTGCCGCACGGGCACGGATCGTTGCGGCCAACCTTGGGGCCGCTGCGAACCACGGGCGCTGTGGCAGCGACGGCCGCACCAGCCTGCAGGCCCTCGGCGCCCGGCGGCGGCGGCAAGGCATCGTATCCGGTCGACTGCGCGTGCTGGAAATCCATCGCGCGTGCCGCGGCTAGCCGGCGTTGCTCGGCTTCCATCGCGGCGACTTCTTCCTCGCTGCGGATGCGTACGCGCGCCAAGGTCTGCGTCAGTTCCTGCTTGATGCGGCTGAGCATGTCCTGGAACAGGCGGTAGGCCTCGCGCTTGTATTCCTGCTTGGGATCGATCTGGGCGTAGGAACGCAGGTAGATGCCCTGACGCAGGTAATCCATGCTCGCGAGGTGGTCCTTCCATGCACCGTCGACCGCGGTCAGCATCACATGCTTCTCGAGCGCGCGCATGACCTCGGAACCGACCTGCCTTTCCTTCTCCGCGAACATTTCGTCGGCGGCTTCGACCACGTGCTGGTGGATCGCCGCGGCATCGGCCTCGGCGGACGTCTCGAGCCAGCGCTTCAGGTCCAGCTTCATGCCGAAGTCCGATTCCAGCGTGGCCTGCAGGCCCGCGAGGTCCCACTGCTCGTCCACGGTATCCGGCGGCACGTGCTGAACTGCCAGCGTCTCGAACACGTCGTGGCGGATGTCGCGCACGGTTTCCGAGACGTCGTCGGATTCCAGCAGCTCCAGGCGTTGCTTGTAGATCACCTTGCGCTGGTCGTTGGCGGTGTCGTCGAATTCCAGCAACTGCTTGCGGATGTCGAAGTTGTGCTGTTCGACCTTGCGCTGGGCCTTCTCGATCTGGCGGCTGACCAGGCGGTCCTCGAGCGCGTCGTCTTCCTTCATGCCGAAGCGCTGCATCCAGCGGACCAGGCCTTCGCCGCCGAAGATGCGCATCAGGTTGTCCTGCAGCGACAGGTAGAAGCGCGATGACCCCGGGTCGCCCTGGCGTCCGGAACGGCCGCGCAACTGGTTGTCGACGCGCCGCGATTCGTGCCGTTCGGTGCCGACGATGTGCAGGCCGCCGGCGTCCAGCACCTGCTGGTGGCGTTTTTTCCACTCTACGCGCACGCGTTCGCGATCGGCGTCGGTGGCATCCGCGGGCAGCGCCGCGAGTTCGGCGTCGAGCGAACCGCCCAGCACGATGTCGGTACCGCGGCCGGCCATGTTGGTGGCGATGGTGACCGCGCCCGGGCGCCCGGCCTGTTCGACGATGTGCGCCTCGCGTTCGTGCTGCTTGGCGTTCAGCACTTCGTGCGGCACGCCGGCTTTCTTGAGCAAGCCCGCGACAAGTTCGGACACCTCGATCGACGCTGTGCCGACCAGCACCGGCTGGCCGCGCTCGTGGCAGTCCCTGACGTCTTCAAGCACGGCCTTGAACTTGGCCTCGGGCTTGAGGAACACGAGATCGGGGTTGTCCTTGCGGATCATCGGCTTGTGGGTCGGGATCACCACCACCTCCAGTCCATAGATCGACTGGAACTCGAAGGCCTCCGTATCCGCCGTGCCGGTCATGCCCGACAACTTGTCGTACATGCGGAACAGGTTCTGGAAGGTGATGGTGGCCATCGTCTGGTTTTCGCGCTGGATCGGCACGCCTTCCTTGGCCTCGACCGCCTGGTGCAGGCCCTCGGACCAGCGCCGGCCCTGCAGGGTGCGTCCGGTGAACTCGTCGACGATGATGATTTCGCCGTCGCGGACGATGTAATCGACGTCACGCTGGTACAGAGCGTGCGCACGCAAGGCCTGGTTGAGATGATGCACGACCGCAAGGTTGCGGGCATCGTACAGAGTGGAATCCTCTGCAAGGATGCCGGCCTGGCGCAGCAGCTGCTCGGCGTGCTCCATGCCTTCCTCGGAAAGGTGCACCTGCTTCTGCTTCTCGTCAACGTAGTAGTCGCCCGGTTCGGGCGGCTCGCCGGGCAGCGGCTCCTTGGCCTGCCGGGTCATGTGCGGGACCACGCGGTTGACGCGGATATACAGCTCTGGCGAATCCTCAGCCGGACCGGAAATGATCAGCGGCGTGCGCGCCTCGTCGATCAGGATCGAGTCGACCTCGTCGACGATCGCGTAGTGCAGGCCGCGCTGGTGGCGCTGGTCCTTCGACACCGCCATGTTGTCGCGCAGGTAGTCGAACCCGAACTCGTTGTTGGTGCCGTAGGTGATGTCCGCGGCATAGGCGGAGGCCTTTTCCGACATTTCCATACCGGGCCAGACCACCCCGACCGTGAGGCCCAGGAAGTTGTAGACCCGGCCCATCCACGCGGCGTCGCGCTTGGCGAGGTAGTCGTTCACGGTCACCACGTGCACGCCCTTGCCTTCCAGCGCATTCAGGTACACCGGCAGCGTGGCCACCAGGGTCTTGCCTTCGCCGGTGCGCATCTCGGCGATCTTGCCCTGGTGCAGGACCATGCCGCCGATCAACTGCACGTCGTAGTGGCGCAGGCCCAGCACCCGGCGGCTGGCTTCACGCACCACCGCGAATGCCTCGGGCAGGATCTTGTCGAGGCTCTCGCCACCGGCGATGCGTTGCTTGAACTCGGCCGTCTTGGCGCGCAGCGCGTCGTCGTCGAGCTTCTGCATCTCGGGTTCGAGCGCGTTGATGCGCGCCACGACTTTCGACAGCTGCTTGAGCACGCGCTCGTTGCGGCTGCCGAAGACACTCGTCAGGATATTGGGCATCGGACTGGGTTCGAGGTTCCGCGACTGGTTTGAAAGTCAATCGGGCATGATAAAAGGTCATGCCGTCCGCGCCTAGGGATGGCGGCGAGTCCGCTGGATTTCAAGGAAACAAACACGATGAAGTGCCCGTCGGAGCAGCTGTGGTCATAGTCAGCCCATGGAAGGGCGTTGTGGTATGCGAGGCTCGCACACCCGACAGGTTGCACGGGTTCCCAACGATCCGGCGACTAGGGACGATCGCACAAATTACCTACGCACGTAGGCAATGGGATTGACCAACTTCCCGTCGTGCCACACCTCGAAATGCACGTGCGGGCCGGTGGAACGTCCGGTGGACCCGGCATCCGAGATCACCTCGCCCGAATGCACATGCTCACCCACATGCACCAGCAGCTTGCTGTTGTGGGCATAGCGGGTCATGTACCCGTCGCCGTGATCGATCTCGACCACTTCGCCGTAACCGTCGCGCACGCCGGCGTAGGTCACCACGCCGGCGGCAACGGCGTGGACCGGTTCGCCCCGGTACGCCCCGATGTCGAGCCCCGGATGGAAGCTGTCGCGCCCGGTGAACGGGTCGATGCGCTCGCCGAACGGCGAGGTGATGTAGCCATCCTTGATCGGCATGCCGGAAGGGATCAGGCTGGCGGTGACCTGGCGGTCGGTCAGCAGCGACTGCAGGACACCCAACTGGGTCTGTTGATTGTCGAAGCGCTGCGCCAACTGTTCCATGCTGACCGAAAGGTCGTAGGGCAGCGAGCGGACCGGCGCCACGGCCTTCTCCGGGCCACCGAGGCCGGGGGCCTGGTCGAAATTGAATTCGGCGGGATCGAGCTTGCCGGCCACCACGAGGCGCTGTCCCAGCGCATCCAGCCGTGCCGAATCGGCCTGCAGCTCGCCGAGCTTGATCGCCATCCGGCTGATGTCGCGCTGCGCGTTGTCGCGCACCTGCTGCAACTCCGCCTTCTGTGCCGCGATCTGCCGGTTCATGGCGTCGATCCGCGCCAGCGTCCGGCCGCTCGGACTGGCGACCCACACCGCGAGCGCCGCGCTGGCGGCCACGCACACGGCCATGCCGAGCGCAAGTCGCTTTTGCAACCGGCGGTTGGCATGGCGGCGTTCTTCGAGACAGGCATCCGAAAATGCGCATCTCCGCGAACGGGCAACCAGTATCATGCCCATGTCAACAAACCTCTTGAACCATCGTCTCTTGTCTCCTGCCCGACCGCTACCGCCTCGCGACACCCACGGCCCGACTCCGCTGTCGCAGTGCGCGCCGATCGCCGACCTGGCCGCCCGGGCACGCGAACTCGACCACTTGAGCCGGCAAATCATTCCATTGTTGCACGCTCCGCTGCGCGACCACGTCCGCCACGCCGGGGTGCGCAACGACCGGGTCCTGCTGCTGGTCGAATCGCCCGCATGGGCGACCCGGGTTCGCATGGACCAGTCGCGCATCCTCGCGGCCGTGCGCAGCCTGGGCCTGGCCGCGACCTCCGTCGCGGCCAAGGTGATGCCCATCCAGGCATCCGACGGTGACTCCGCCACCGTGCAACCGCCGTCGCCGCGTGCCGCGCAACACATGCGCGCCGCGGCGATGGCCATCTCCGACCCCGACTTGCGCGCCTTGTTCCTCGAAATGGCCGCATTGGCAGACCACTCGAACACCACATGACGCGCGCGGGCCGGCCCCGCCCCCTCGATCCGCCGACGGAAGCAAACCTTATAACACGGGCACGCACCGGCGTGCCAACGCAGGAAGCAGCACGCCGTCACGTATCCGGGGCAAGGGTATCTGGAATTCGGCGCGGGGCGCAGCCCGTCGCAGACAAGGCCGGCAGCCCCGCGACCATGCCTTAAAGGCAGGCTGCGCGGCGGTTTCCCGGGGCAAGGCGGCTTTCGAGTGGTGGCGGGCCGGGGCTTCGGCACGCCGAAGACGCCAGACACCCCTGCGATGCAATCCGGCTGGGGGACGCCCGCCGTTACACCGCCTGGGCGGGATGGGCGTAGGAAATCGGGGCCAGTGCGGGATCGTCGAAGGTGACTTCTTCCCAAGCGGTCTTGTCGGCCAGCAGTGCGCGCAGCAACTGGTTGTTCAACTGGTGGCCGGACTTGTGGCCGAAGAAGGCACCGATCAGGCTGTGGCCGAGCAGGTACAGGTCGCCGATCGCGTCGAGGATCTTGTGCTTGACGAACTCGTCTTCGTAGCGCAGCCCGTCCTCGTTGAGGACGCGGTAGTCGTCCAGCACGATGGCGTTGTCCATCGATCCGCCGAGGGCCAGGTTCCTCTCGCGCAGCATTTCGATGTCGCGCATGAAGCCGAAGGTACGTGCGCGGCTGACTTCCTTGACGAAGGAGGTGGTCGAGAAATCGATCTCGGCGCGCGAGGCGCGACGCGAGAAGATCGGATGCTGGAACTCGATCGAAAAGCCGACCTTGAAGCCGTCGAAGGGCTTGAACTCGGCCCACTTGTCACCTTCTTCGACCTTGACCGGTTTCTTGATGCGGATGAAGCGCTTGGGCGCGGACTGCTCCTCGATGCCGGCCGATTGCAGCAGGAACACGAAAGGCCCCGCGCTGCCGTCCATGATCGGGACTTCAGGCGCCGAAAGATCGACGTAGGCGTTGTCGATGCCAAGTCCGGCCATCGCCGAGAGCAGGTGCTCGACGGTACCCACGCGCACGTCGCCCTTGATCAGGGTGCTGGACAGCCGGGTATCGCCGACGTACTCGCAGCGGGACGGAATGATGACCGGTTCCGGCAGGTCGGTGCGCCGGAAGACGATGCCGGTGTTGACCGCCGCGGGACGCAGCGTCATGTACACCTTTTCGCCCGTGTGCAGGCCGACGCCCGTCGCGCGGATCACGTTCTTGAGCGTGCGCTGCTTGATCATTTTTTCGTTGGATTCCCGTTAGGACAACGCTAAAACGTGGGCGATGCTATCACGGTTGACAGGCCGAATAAAGTGGACCCGTGCGTTCAGTTACTGGGCGTACGGCAAGTACCTCGCGGGTACCAAGTAACGCCCGGCGCCTGACGTGGAAACGCGGCCCCCGATTGCAAGGGACCGCACCGGTCCGCCGAGGTTCCCCGCGTCGAACATCCGCCCGCGCTGCCGGGGACGGGAGTCCGGCAGCGCGGGTCAGGAAACGGCGTCACGGCGAGTGCCGTCGGGGACACGGGCTTCCCCTGCCCGCCCCGCTGCATCATCGAAGCCGGTCGAACTTGGAGGTCATGGAGTCCGCCGGTTTCGCCTTCACGCCATCAATCCGCCTGACGGCGCAGGAACGCCGGAATGTCCAGATAGTCCGGAACTCCCGCGGTCTCCGCGGCCGGCTTGCCGCCCGGAGCCGGAGCCGCATGGCGACTCGCGAGCGGGGCGGCGACCGACTCCGGTTGGGCGGAAAAACCCACCACCCCGTTGTCGGTCCCGGTCCGCAGCACCCGCCGCGGCTGCGGCATCTCGACCATCTCCGGCTTCGCCACTGGGCGCAACTGGGGCTTGGCGGCACGATTGAGGCCAGTCGCGACCACCGTGACCCGCACGTCATCGGAAAGGTCCGGGTCGAGCGCGGTACCGAGCACCACGGTCGCATCCTCGCTGGCGAAATCGTGGACCACGCGGCCGATCTCGTCGAACTCGCGCATGGTCAGGTTCGGCCCGGCCGTAACGTTGACCAGGATGCCACAGGCACCGGAAAGGTCCACGTTCTCCAGCAACGGATTGTTGATCGCCGCCTCGGCCGCGGCCTGTGCGCGATCGTCCCCGCGCGCGGTTCCGGTGCCCATCATGGCCATGCCCATTTCGCTCATCACCGTGCGTACGTCGGCAAAATCGACGTTGATCAGGCCCGGACGGGTGATCAGGTCGGCGATCCCCTGGACCGCGCCCTGCAAGACGTCGTTGGCGGCCTTGAACGCGTTGAGCAGCGTCACTTCGCGGCCGAGCACGGTCAGCAGCTTCTCGTTCGGAACCGTGATCAGCGAGTCGACCGACTGCGACAGGTCCTCGATGCCCTTCAACGCCACCTGCATGCGCCGGCGGCCCTCGAACGGGAATGGCTTGGTCACCACCGCGACCGTCAGGATGCCCTTCTCCTTGGCCAGTTGCGCCACCACCGGCGCCGCGCCGGTGCCGGTACCGCCGCCCATGCCGCAGGTGATGAACACCATGTCGGCGCCGTCCAGCACCTCGACGATGCGGTCGCGGTCCTCGAGCGCGGCCTGGCGGCCGATTTCGGGATTGGCGCCTGCACCGAGGCCCTTGGTCACCGTTTCGCCGAGTTGCAGGGTAGTGCGCGCGCCGGAGCTTTTCAGCGCCTGCGCATCGGTATTGGCGCAGACGAACTCCACGCCGTCGATGGCTGAATTGACCATGTGGCTGACCGCGTTGCCGCCGCCGCCACCCACGCCGATCACCTTGATCACCGCATTGGGTGCCAGTTGTTCTACCAGTTCAAACATGACCCGTCCTCCATACTGCCGTTGCATTGCTGCGGTTTCGATACCGCCCGTCTTGATTCACCGCCGTTTCGGCGGGGTCGCCCCTTGCGGGGCATCCGGCACCGCGGTGCCGGCTCGGTCCATTCCGTCCGGGAATGGACCCGAGTTCTCGCGGACCCTGGTAGGCCCGCCGCGGATCAAGCACTCGCTGCTTGATCCGGCCAAGCCGAGCACGGACCCGTACCGGACTCGGCATGTCTGGACAGGCCATGGACGGCCCGTTCCAGACCTCAAAAATTCCGATGCAGCCAACCCTTCACTTTGCCGATCGCGCCGACCACGCTGTCGCCGACCGCACCCCCCATCACCCGGTTCGAGCCGTGCACGCGCGAACCGTGCAGCAGCAGGCCGACGCCAGCCGCATTGGCGGGCGTGGCGATCACCTCGGTCGCGCCACTGACGTGTTGCGGCACGCCCAAGCGCACCATCTTGTGGAACACTTCCTCGGCCAGGTACAGCGCACCCTCGATGCGCGAAGCGCCGCCGGTCAGTACCACGCCGGCCGCCAGCAGGTTCTCGTAGCCCGAACGGCGCATCTCGTCCTGCACCATTTCGAAGATTTCCTCGTAGCGCGCCTGGATCGACTGCGCCAGCGCCTGCCGCTGCAGGCGCCGCGGTGGACGCTCGCCCACGCTCGGCACCTGTATGGTTTCCTCGCCGCGTGCCAGCTGTGCCAGCGCGCAGCCGTACTTCACCTTGATTTCCTCGGCATTCGCGGTGGGCGTCTGCACGTATTGCGAAATGTCGGAGGTCACCTGGTCGCCGCCGACCGGCAGCGACTTGGTGTAGCGGATCGATCCGTGCGTGTAGATCGCGATGTCGGTGGTACCGGCGCCCAGATCAACCACGCACACGCCCAGCTCGCGTTCGTCGTCGGTCAGCACCGCCTTGGACGAGGCCACGGCGGATGGCACCAGGTCGTCCACCGCGAGGCCACAGCGCTGGATGCACTTGGTGATGTTCTGCACCGCCGAGGCTGCCCCGGTGACGAGGTGCACGCCGGCTTCCAGCCGCACGCCGCTCATGCCGACCGGATGGCGGATGCCGTCCTGTCCGTCGATGCGGTATTCCTGTGGTTCCTTGAACAGCACCTTGCGGTCTGCCGGAATCGCCACCGCGCTGGCCGATTCCAGTACCTGGTCGAGGTCGCCGGCCGCGACCTCCCGATCTCGGATCGGCGCGGTGCCGCGGGAGTTGTGGGTTTCCAGGTGGCTGCCGGAAATCGACGCGCACACCGAACGGATGTCGCAACCGGCCATCTGTCCGGCCTCCTCGACCGCACGCTGGATCGAGTTCACATTGGACTCGATCTCGACCACCACACCTTTCTTCATGCCGCGCGAGGTGTGGCTGCCGACGCCGATGACCTCGATCGGTTCGCCGGGCATGTATTCGCCGACGATCGCCATCACCTTGGAAGTGCCGATGTCGAGCCCGACGACCAGATGCTTGTCGCTCTTGCGATTCATGGGTCTAAACGTTTCCGTCAACAACATGGGAATTCACCCCATTGGCAGGTTGGTTGGGAGCAGGTGCGGCCGCCTGGCCTGGCCAGCGCACCGCGAAGCCGTTGCTGTAGCGCAGGTCGGCGTAGACGAAGCCGTCGCTGCGGCCGCGCATCAGGACCGGCAGCGCCGCGACGAAGCGTGCGAGGCGCTGGTCGGGTTGGTTGTCGCCTACGGTCACGCGTGCCTGGTCGGAGAGCACCAGGTTCCAGCTTCCGCGCGCGGACAGGTCCACCTCGGCGACGCGCAGGTTGTACGGCGCGAAATCGACCTGGGCGGTGCGATAGAACGCCCTTACGTCCGCGACCCGGTCGTCGGGAGCTTTGAACTGCGGCAGCCCGTTGACCACGCCGGGATCGGGCACCTTGAATATGCGGCCGTCGCGCGAGAGCAGGGCATCGCCGCCCCAACGCGCGACCGGATCGACTTCGGTAACGGTGATGTCGAGCGCATCCGGCCAATGCTTGCTCACCTCGACTCCCGCGACCCAGGGCAACGCCGCCACCGCGTCGCGCACCTGGTCGAGGTCGATCGCGAAAAATCCCGCGCCCAGCGACGGCGCCACCGCGGCACGCAATTCGGCCGCGCTGACGTGCCGGAAGGTCGCGTGCACCTGCAGCTGTCGCACCGGCCAACGGTCCGCCGCGAACCAGCCCTGCAGCACGCCGACGACCGGCAACGCGACCAGCGTGATCGCGACGATCCAGGCGGCGAAGCGCAGGCCGATGGCGCCCTTCATGCCGCGCCTCCTTCGCCGTCGAAGCTCGTTTCCAGCACGCGCCAGCACAGTTCCGGGTAGTCGATGCCGGCCGCCTCGGCGGCTTTCGGCACCAGCGAATGCGAAGTCATGCCCGGCGCCGTGTTCACTTCCAGCAGCCAGTTGCGGCCATCGCGGTCGCGCATCACGTCGACCCGGCCCCAACCCGAGCAGCCCAGCGCATCGAACGCTTGCCGGGCCAGCGCACGCAGGTTGCCTTCGGCGTCGCCGTCGAGCCCGGGACAGATGTATTGCGTGTCTTCGGCGAGATACTTGGCGTTGTAGTCGTAGTACTCGCCTTTCGGCACGATCTTGATGCTGGGAAGGACTTCGTCCTTGAGGATCGAGACGGTGAATTCCCCGCCCTGAACCAGGGTTTCCATCAGTAGGTCGCCCGGATAGCGTCCACCCAGCGCGACCGCGGCGTCCAGATCCTTCTCGTCGAACACGCGCGACACGCCGACGCTGGATCCTTCCGAGGCGGGCTTCACGATCAACGGGAACCCGAGCTTGCGCGCCGCCACGTGCACGTCCGAACCGCGCGGCAGCGGCACGAACGCGGGGGTCGGCAAGCCCAGCGCGTTCCATACCCACTTGCTGCGCACCTTGTCCATTGACAGCGCCGAACCTAGCACCCCGGACCCGGTGTAGGGAACGTGCAGCGAATCCAGCGCGCCCTGCAGCACCCCATCCTCGCCGCCGCCGTGCTGGCCGTGCAGGATGTTGAACACGCGCGCGAAGTGGCCGGCGCGCACGGCGTCCAGCAGCGCGGGTATGCCGTCGATCGCATGCGCGTCCACGCCACGGCCCTTCAACGCCGCCAGCACGCCGCGCCCGGAGTCCAGCGATACCTCGCGCTCGGACGAACTGCCGCCCATCACCACTGCGACGCGACCGAAGTCGCGCGCGTCGGTGATGCGCCGCTTGGCGTTTCGTGCGGTCATGCGGCGTCCTCCGACCTCAGGTGCCCGCGTCGCGCCAGCTCGCTTGCCGATGCGCCGATGTCGCCGGCGCCCAGCAGCAACAGCAGGTCACCGTCGTTCAGCAACGCCGGCAGCGCCTCGCCCAGCTCGCGCGGATGCTCGATGAACACCGGATCGACCTTGCCGCGCGCGCGCACCGCACGCGCCAGCGCGCGACCATCGGCACCCGCGATCGGCGATTCGCCAGCCGGATAGACATCGGTCAGCACCAGTACGTCCGCTTCGCACAGCACGTTGGCGAAGTCGTCCATCAGGTCGCGCGTGCGGGTGTAGCGGTGCGGCTGGAACGCGATCACCAGCCGCCGCTCGGGCCAGCCTTCGCGTGCGGCTTCCATCACCGCCTCGATTTCGCGCGGATGGTGGCCGTAATCGTCGACCAACAGGACCTTGCCGTGATCGATCGGCAGTTCGCCGTCGATGTGGAAGCGTCGGCCGACCCCCTGGAAGCGTTCCAGCGCACGCGCGATCGCGTAGGGCTCCACGCCGAGGTGCCAGCCGATGGTGGCTGCGGCCAGCGCGTTCGACACGTTGTGGCGGCCCGGCAGGTTGAGCGTGACCGGCAAGCTGGGCTGGCCCGGCAGCAGCAGGTCGAAATGCGTGCGTGCACCTTCCGCGCGCAGGTTGGCCCCGCGAACGTCGGCCGAGCGATCGATGCCGTAAGTGAGGATCGAACGCGGCGTGCGTTGCGCGAGTTCCGCGACTTCCGGATTGTCCACGCAAAGCACGGCCAGCCCGTAGAACGGCAGGCGATGCAGGAAGTCCGCGAACGCCTGCTTCAGCTCGGCGAAGTCGCCGTGGTAGTGATCCAGGTGATCGGCATCGATGTTGGTGACCACCGCGATGACCGGCGACAGCTTCAGGAACGAACCGTCGGATTCGTCGGCCTCGGCCACGAGGTACGTGCCCGCGCCCAGGCGCGCATTGGCGCCGGCCGAGAGCAGCTGACCGCCGATCACGAAGGTCGGGTCGTAGCCGGCCTCGGCCAGCACGCTGGCGGTGAGGCTGGTGGTGGTGGTCTTGCCGTGCGAACCCGCCACCGCAATGCCGCGTCGGAAGCGCATCAACTCGCCGAGCATCTCGGCGCGCGGCACCACCGGGATCCGGCGCGCCTCGGCGGCCAGGAGTTCGGAATTGTCGGGCTTGATGGCGCTGGATACCACGACCGCATCGACGTTGGCGACGTGGGCCGCATCGTGGCCGATCGCGACGTCGACGCCCATCTTCGCGAGTCGCTCGGTGACCGGCGATGCCGCGCGGTCGGAACCCGAAACGTCGTAGCCGAGTGTGTGCAGCACCTCGGCGATACCGCTCATGCCGGCACCGCCGATGCCGATGAAATGCACGCGGCGGAAGGCCTGCATGATGTCGCCGTGGGGCGGCAGGCGGTGCGGCGTCATGCGGCCACCTCCATGCAACGCCGGGCGATCACGTCGGCGGCATCGGGCTTGGCCAACGTGCGCGCGGCGTGGGCCATGGCCAGACGCTTGTCCGGATCGCGCAACAGGCGCTCGAGCATGCCCGCGAAGCGCGACGCCTCGAAGTCGCGGTCCTGCACCAGTTCGGCGGCACCAGCCGCGACGAAGCCCTCGGCATTACGCGTCTGGTGATCATCGACCGCGTGCGGGAAGGGCATCAGGATCGCACCCAGTCCGGCCGCGGCGAGTTCCGCCAGCGTCAGCGCCCCAGCCCGGCAGATCACGACGTCGGCCCATGCATACGCCGAGGCCATGTCGGTAATGAACGGTTCGACTGTCGCCGCGACGTTCGCGCGGGCATAGGCCGCGCGGGTTGCCTCGAGGTGCGCGGTGCCGCACTGGTGCAGCACCTCGGGCCGGCGGTCGAAAGGAATCCGCGACAGCGCATCGGGCAATCCCAGGTTCAACGTGCGCGCGCCCAAACTGCCGCCCAGCACCAGCACGCGCGGCGCGCCGGTGCGACCGGCGAATCGTGCCGACGGCGCCGGCAGTGCCGCGATATCCGCGCGTACCGGATTGCCGGTCCACTCGGCATGCCGGCGCGCCGGAAACGCATCCGGAAATCCGCTCATCACCTTGCTCGCGCATCGCGCAAGCACGCGGTTGGTGAAACCGACGACACGGTTCTGCTCGTGGACCAGCAAAGGCCGGCGCTGCAGCCACGCTGCCAATCCGCCCGGACCGGCCACGTAGCCTCCCAGCGACAACACGCTGCGCGGTCGCGCTTCGCGCAACACGCGCCACGCCGACAGGCAGGCGCGCGCCAGCATCCATGGCGCCGCGAGGCGCTGGCCGAGTCCCTTGCCACGCAATCCGCGCACCGGCACGGCATGCATCTCGATGTGATGCTCCGGGACGATCCGGGTTTCCATGCCGCCCCTCGCGCCCAGCCACAACACCGGCACGTCGCGAGCGCGCAATGCCGCCGCGACCGCGAGACCGGGGAAGATGTGCCCGCCGGTGCCGCCGGCCATGATCAGGACAGGCGCCTGCACGTCGCCGCTCATGCGTGCGCCTCCTCGAACGATGGCTCGACTCGATCCCGCGCGGCCAATGGCAATTCTTTCGAGGGACGTTCGAGCGTGACGGGACGCGTCGTCGTTTGCGCGCGCCGGGTCGCCATCCGCCGCGCATCCTCGGCGCGGTGGATTTCATACCCCGCGCGCAGCAGCACCCCCAGCATCACGCATGTCATCAAGGTGCTGGAGCCGCCCGAGCTGATCAGCGGCAGGGTCAGGCCCTTGGTCGGCAACACCCCGAGGTTCACCCCGACCGATACCAGCGCCTGCAGGCCCAGCATCAGCGAGATGCCGAACGCGATGTACCCGGCCCGATGCTGGCCGACCTCCACGCCGCGCAGGCCGAGTTGCAGGCCACGCCCGACCAGCAGCGCGAACATGGCGAGCACGAACAGGATGCCTGCGAATCCCAACTCCTCGGCGATCACCGCCAGGATGAAGTCGGTGTGCGCCTCCGGCAGGTAGAACAGCTTCTGCACGCTGCCGCCGAGACCGACTCCGAACCACTTTCCGCGCCCCACCGCGATCAGCGCCTGGGTCAGCTGGAAGCCGTTGTTGAAGGGATCCTTCCACGGATCGAGGAACGAGGTCAGCCGCCTCACGCGATAGTCCGTGGACAGCGCGAGGTAAGCGCCCAGCGGAATCATCGGCAGGCCCATGATCAGGAGGTTGCGCATGCGCGCACCGCCCAGCCACAGCATGCCGATCGTGACCACGCCGATCAGCGCGGCCGATCCGAAGTCGGGCTGCGCCAGCAGCAAGATGGCGGTGAGTCCCGCGACCAGCACCGGCTTCACCGCACCGAGGAAGCGGGTCTCCACGCTGTCGCGGTGGCGCACCAGGTAGCTCGCGACGTACAGCACCACGGTCAGCTTGGCCAGCTCGACCGGCTGGAATCCCGAGACGCCGAGGTTGATCCAGCGGCGCGCGCCGTTGATGCGCATGCCGAGGTGCGGGATGAACACCAGCACCAGCAGCGCGAACGTGCCGAGCATCAACCATCCGGAGAAATTCTCCAGCCTGTCCAGTTCCACGCGCATGGCGATGAACGCCGCACAAGCCCCGCCCACCAGCAAAAGCACGATGTGACGCTTCAGGTAATGGAACTGGCCGATGTGCTGGCCGTCGGCCACCGCAATCGAACTCGACGCGATCATCACGATGCCGAAAGCCACCAGGCAAACGATCGCCAGCAGCAGCCACGGATCGTGGCGGCCTTCCGGTCCGTACCTGCGGACTGCCTGAGACTGACCGAACCAGACCATGCTCAACGCACCTTCAATGTCGCGAGACCAATCAGCACCAGCACCACCGAGACGATCCAGAAGCGCACGATCACGCGCGGCTCGGGCCAGCCCTTGAGTTCGTAGTGGTGGTGGATCGGCGCCATCCGGAACACGCGTTTGCCGCGCAGCTTGAAGCTGCCGACCTGCAGCATCACCGACGCGGTTTCCACCACGAACAGGCCGCCCATCACCAACAGGATGATTTCCTGGCGCACGATCACGGCGACGCAGCCGATCGCCGCCCCGATCGCGAGCGCACCGACGTCGCCCATGAACACCTGCGCGGGATACGTGTTGAACCACAGGAATCCGAGCCCCGCGCCGACCAGCGCGCCGCAGAAGATGCTGAGTTCGCCGGCACCCGGAATCGAAGGAATGCCGAGATACGTCGAGAACACCGCGTTGCCCGCGAGGTAGGCGAAGGCCCCGAGCGCCGCCGCGACCAGCACCGCCGGCATGATCGCGAGGCCGTCCAGGCCATCGGTGAGGTTCACCGCGTTGGAAAACCCCACGATCCACAGGTAGGCGACCAGCACGAAACCCGCACCCAGCGGAATCGCGACGTGCTTGAACAACGGCACGAACAACGCGGTGGCCGCCGGCACGTTCGCCGTGTGGAACAGGAACAGCGCGGCGGCCAGTCCGACCACGGATTGCGCGAGGTATTTCCAGCGCGCCGGCAGCCCGTGCGGATCCTTCAGGATCAGCTTGCGGTAATCGTCGTAGAAACCGATCAGGCCGCAGCCGAGAGTCACCAGCAGCACCACCCACAGGTATCGGCTGCGCAGGTCGCCCCAAAGCAACGTCGCGATCACGACCGCGGCGATGATCAGCACCCCACCCATCGTCGGGGTCCCGGCCTTGGACAGGTGTGTTTGTGGACCGTCGTGGCGCACCACCTGGCCGGCCTTGAGTTCGGTCAGGCGGCGGATCACCGCCGGCCCGCTGAAGAGCGCCACCAGCAACCCGGTCAGCGCCGCCATGATTGTGCGGAACGTAATGTAGTCGAACAGGCGGAACGCGCCGAAGTAACGTTCGAGCCAGTGGGCGAGATCAAGCAGCATGCCTGTCGCCCCCCGCGTTGCCGTCCAGCAGCGCTTCCACCACGCGCTCCATGTGCGCAGCGTGCGAACCTTTCACCAGTACGCTGACCCCGGCGTGCAGTTCCTGCCGCAACGCGGCGATCAAGGCGGCCTGATCCGCGAATGTGCGCGCATCCTTGCCGAACGCCTGCGCCGCGTACGCCGCCAGTTTGCCGACCGTGTACACGCGAGCGATGCCCTGGGCGCGCGCGGCCTGGCCGATGCGCGCGTGCAGCGCCGCTGCATCCGGACCCAGTTCGCCCATGTCGCCCAGCACCAGCCAGCGCGCGCCGGGCTGCAGGGCCAGCGTCGCCACCGCCGCGAGCGCAGAGCCCGGATTGGCGTTGTAACTGTCGTCGAACAACACCCAGCCTTGCGGCGAAGCGCGCCGCAGCAGGCGTCCGTCCACCGACTTGGCTTCCCCCAGACCGGCGACGATGACCTTCAGCGGCACCCCCTCCGCCAGCGCCAGCGCGGCCGCAGCCAGCGCATTGGCGACGTTGTGCCGGCCCGGCAGCGGCAGGTTGACCGTCACCTCGCCGACGGGCGTTTCCAGGGTGAAGCGGCTGCCTTGCGCGTCCAATGCGATGTCGCGCGCCGACACGTCCGCCGGCGTTTCCAGTCCGAAACGGATCTTGCGTCGCGACCCGGCCAGTCCTGAAAAGTACATCGCGAAAGCATCATCGGCGTTGATCACGGCAACGCCGTCGGCGGGCAATGCCTGGTACATCGCGCCCTTGGTCTCGGCGATGCCTTCCAGCGTGTGCATGCGTTCCAGGTGCGCCGGTCCGATGTTGTTGACCAGGCCTACGCGCGGACGCGCGATCGCGGCCAGGTAGGCGATGTCACCCGGCTTGCCCGCGCCCATTTCCAGCACCGCGAATTGCGTGTCCTCGGGCATGTTCAGCAACGTCAGCGGCAGCCCGATCTCGTTGTTCAAGCTGCCGGCGGTGGCGTGCGTCCTGCCGTGGCGGGCGAGGATTCGCGCGACCATCGTCTTGACGCTGGTCTTGCCGTTGGACCCGGTGATGCCTATCACCGTGACGTCGCGCTGCGCGCGCACTGCGCTGGCCAGGTCGCCCAGCGCGTGCAACGTGTCGGCCACCACGATTTGCGGAAGATCGACATCCACGCGCCGCGCCACGATCGCACCCGCGGCACCCCGCGCCGCCGCCGCGGCGACGTGGTCGTGGCCATCGTGTCTTTCGCCGACCAGCGCGACGAACAACTGCCCCGTTTCAAGCGTGCGCGAATCGGTGGAGACGCCATGGATCCCGGCATCGGCCCCTTGCAGGTTGCCGTGCGTCCACACCGCGACCGTCTTCAGGCGCAAATTCAGCATAGCCGGGCCTCCAGCGTGGTGCGCGCCACCTGAAGATCGTCGAACGGGCGCCTGACGCCGCCGCGTTCCTGGTAAGCCTCGTGGCCCTTGCCCGCGATCAGGACCACGTCGCCGGGACGTGCCCGTTCGATCGCCAGCCCGATCGCGCGCTCGCGGTCACGCTCGACCAGGGCACGTTCCGGTGCGCACAGGCCGGCCACGATCTGGGTGACGATCGCATCACCATCCTCTCCGCGCGGGTTGTCGTCGGTGACGATCACGACGTCGGCCAGGCGCTCGGCGACCGCGCCCATCAACGGGCGTTTGCCGGCGTCGCGCTCGCCGCCGCAGCCGAACACGCAGACCAGGCGCCCCTCGCAATGCGCACGCAGGGTCGTCAACGCCTGCTCCAGCGCATCGGGCGTATGCGAGTAATCGACCACGATCAGCGGCGCGGCGCCGCCACCCAGCCGGTTCATCCTTCCCGCGACCGGTTCCAGCGCCTGCAGCGCCTCCACGATTTTATCGAATGGCACGTCCAATGCGGACAGCGCACCGGCCACCGCGAGCAGGTTGGCGACGTTGAAGTGACCCAGCAGCTTGCTGCGCACCTTGTCCGCATGGCCAGCGATCACGAGTTCGAAATCGATGCCTTCGGAATGGGTACGCACGTTGCATGCGCGTACCTCGGTGCCGGCGGATTCGATCCCGTAGCGAAGCAGCCTTCCCGGTTGCCCGTCCGAACCACGCAGACGGCTTTCGAATCGTTCGGCCAGCATCCGCCCGAAGGCATCGTCGACGTTCACCACCGCGGCACGCAGGCCGGGCCAGTCGAACAGTTTGGCCTTGGCCGCGCCGTAGGCCTCCATGGTGCCGTGGTAGTCGAGATGATCACGTGTCAGGTTGGTGAACACGGCGACATCGAAGTGCACGCCGTCGACGCGATGCTGGTCGAGCGCGTGCGAAGACACCTCCATCGCGACATCGGTCGCACCGGCGGCGCGGAATTCCGCCAGCAGCGCGTGCACGCGGATCACGTCGGGCGTCGTGCGCTCGCCCGGGTCGAGCGCGCCGTGCATGCCGGAGCCAAGCGTTCCGATGGTCGCTGCGCGCCGGCCCAGATGGACGAACGCCTGCGCCAGCAACTGCACGGTCGAGGTCTTGCCGTTGGTACCGGTCACGCCCGCCACGGTCATCGACGCCGACGGATCGCCGTGGAAGCGCGCCGCGATCGCGCCGAGATGCAAGCGCAGGTCCTCGATCCAGACGAGCGGGCACGCGATCGGCGCAGCAGCGCCCGGCACCGGTTCGGCCAGCACCGCGACCGCGCCTTGCCGGGCAGCCAGCGGCGCGAACTCGATTCCATGGTGTCTTGCCCCGGCCAGCGCGACGAAAGCGTCACCGTCCCGCACGCTGCGCGAATCCAGCGTCAGGCCGGACACCATGATGTCGCCCTTGGCCGGCACCGCAATCCCCGCCAGCAATCGGTCCAGCCGCATCAAGGTCATGGCGCGCCTACCTTGGCGGCGCGCGCGACCGCCGCCGCGCGCGGCGACACCGCAGGCAGCGGCGCGGTCGCGGGGCTCACCGGTCCACCCGCATACCATTGCTGTACGTTGTCGGGCGGGATGTCGAGCAGCCGCAACGCGCCGGTCAGGACTGTGCGGAAGACGGGGGCCGAAACCTGGCCGCCGAAATACTCCCCGCCGTGTCCGCCGGCATCGCGGATCACCACTACTCCGACCAGGCGCGGATCACTGGCCGGCACGATCCCGCAGAACAGCGCGTCGTAACGGTCGCGGGCATAGCCGCCCGGGATGGCGATATGCGCCGTGCCTGTCTTGCCGGCGACGGTGTAGTCGGCGATGGCCGCCTGTGGCGCGGTGGCCGGCGGCGGTCCGACCACGGCGCGCAGCATCGTCATGACTTCATCGGCGACATGCCTGGGCTCCACGCGCACGCCCGGATTGTCGTCGCCCTTGACGAAGGTCGGGGCATGCCGGATCCCGCCATCGGCGATCGTCGCGTAGGCCTGCGCGAGCTGCAGCGCGGTTACGTTCAGGCCATAGCCGAACGAGATCGTGGCCTTGACGAAATCGCCCCAGGTGCGCGGGGGCGGGATGTAGCCACCGACCTCGCCCGGAAATCCGCTGCCGGTACTCGCGCCGAAGCCGAACTCGTGGAACACCTTGTCCATCTGTTGCGGTGCCAGCGTGAGCGAAATCTTCGACGCGCCGACGTTGCTGGAATAGGCGATGACGTGGGTGACGTCGATGCGGCCGTTGTTGCTGTCGTCGCGAATCAGGTGGCCGTCGATGGTGAACGTGCCGGGAGCCGTATCGATCATCGTGGTCGGCGTCCACTTGCCCGATTCCAGCGCAGTGGTGATGGTGAACGGCTTCATCGTCGAACCGGGCTCGGTCACGTCGGTGACCGCACGGTTGCGACGCTGCGCCGGATTGCTGTTGTCCAGGTCGTTGGGGTTGTATGAGGGCACGTTGACCATCGCCAGGATTTCGCCGTTGCGGGGATCGAGGACCACCATCGACCCCGACGCGGCATGGCGCTTGGCGACGGCATCCGCTAGCGCCCGGTAGGCGAGGTACTGGATGCGGCTGTCGATGCTGAGCGTGAGGTCGTGGCCGGGCACCGGCGCGTGGATCTGTTCGACGTTCTCGACGATGCGGCCCAGGCGGTCGCGAATCACCCGCTTTTCGCCCGGCTTGCCGGCCAACCAGCCGTCGTAGGCCAGCTCCAGCCCTTCCTGGCCGTGATCGTCGATGTTGGTGAAGCCAAGCACGTGCGCGGTCGCTGCGCCATCCGGGTAGTAGCGCTTGTATTCCCGTTGCGCGTTGACTCCTGGAATATCCAGCGCCAGCACCGCCTTGGCGGCCGCGGGCGGCATCAGCCGTCGGAGGTAGACGAACTCGCGATCGCTGCGCTTCTGCAACCTGCGGGCGAGGTCGAGCGCATTCACGCCCAAGGCCCTGGCCAATTCGGGGATGCGGTCCTGGTGTTGCAGCACTTCGTCGGGATTGGCCCACAGCGAGAGCATTGGCGTCGACACCGCCAGCGGGACGCCGTTGCGGTCGTAGATGGTGCCTCGCGACACCGGAATCTCGACTTCCCTAAGGAAGCGCGCGTCACCCTGCTTCTGCAGGAATGCCTGGTGCACCACCTGCAGGTCGATCGCGCGCGCGACCAGGCCCAGCGCGACCATGCCCAGGACGCACACCACCAGCATGAGTCGCTTGCGCGTGTCCGGGCGCCGGCGACGGGACGGCGGCATCGTGGCCTCGGGCGGGCGGCGAGGCTTCATTCGTGGATCATCTCCACGCTCGACGCGGGCGGGCTGATCATTCCCAACTGCTCGCGCGCGACGTGTTCGATGCGGGACGGGCTGGCCCAAGTCGCCTGCTCGAGCTCGAGGCGGCCGAACTCGACCTTCAAGGCGTCCCGACGGTTCTGCAGGTTCGTCAACTCCACGAATGCGACCTGGTCCTGATGGCGTGCCCACACGACCGCGATGCCGCTGGCCACCACCGCCAGCAGCAACACGCCGACCGCAATCAATCCGAACACCTTCATGCTTGCCCCCCAGCCGGCGCCTTTTCGGCGACGCGCAGGACGGCCGAGCGCGCACGCGGATTGCGCGCGACCTCGTCCGCATCGGGCTTTTGCGCACGCCCGATCGCCACCAGCGGCGGCGCTGCGACCGCGGGACTCGGCAATCCACGCCGCGACGGCGCCGCGACGGCGCCGCGGATGAACCGCTTGACGATGCGGTCCTCGAGCGAATGGAAGCTGATCACCACGAGTCGGCCGCCGGGCCTCAGCGCCGAGACGATGGCCGGCAACGCGCGTTGCAGCGAACCCAGTTCGTCGTTGACGTGCAGGCGCAGGGCCTGGAACGTGCGCGTGGCGGGATGCTTGTGGCGTTCGCGCCGTCCCAGAGTGCGTTCGACCAGTTCAGCGAGTTCGCGGGTGGTCGCGATCGGCGCCTCGGCGCGCCGCGCGACGATCGCACGCGCGATACGGCGACTCATGCGCTCCTCGCCGTAAGCGAACAGCACGTCCGCGATTTCATGCTCGCCGGCGCGCGCGATGAATTCGGCTGCACTGGGTCCGGCGGTCGGATCCATGCGCATGTCCAGCGGTGCATCGGACTGGAACGAGAACCCGCGCGCCGCGTCATCGAGCTGTGGCGAGGACACGCCCAGATCCAGCAGCACGCCGTCGAGGCCCGCGCGAGTCGCGTCCCATTCAAGCAATTCGGAAAAATTCGCATGCCGGATCGCGACCCGCGGATCGGCACCGAATGCCCGCCGCGCATGCGCGATCGCCTGGGGATCGCGATCCATCAGCAACAGGCGGCCATCGGCTCCGAGACGTTCGAGGATGGCACGCGCATGGCCACCACGTCCGAACGTGCCGTCGAGGTAACACCCGGCCGGGCGCAGCACGAGGCCCGCCAGCACGGCGTCCCGCATCACCGGGATGTGCTCCAGCCCCTGGCTGCCCGTCATCGCCCGCGTCCCGTCCATCCGCCGTATCCGCGCCTGCCGTGCGCGCTGCCCGCATCCCGTCCGCTGCATCCGGCCCGGCGCCGATCGCCGATCGCCGAATGTTTTGGTCACAACCTGAGTCCCGCCATTTCCTCGCTGACCTCTTCCTCACCGATCGTCTGGTGGATCTTGGCGAGGTGCGCCTGCTCACTCCACAACTCGAACTTGCTACCCATGCCCAGCAAGACCGCCTTTTTCTCGATCCCTGACGCGGCACGCTGGCTGGCCGGAAGCAATACGCGGGCGGCGCCATCGAGCTCCACCTGCGCGGCTGCACCGACCAGCTTCAACTGCAGGTCGCGGTGCA
>JAJXWZ010000144.1 GCA_021781345.1 Pseudomonadota bacterium | reverse complement strand
AGCACCAGTCCGTACACCGGCCGGTCGGCGAAAAAGACGTGCAGCAGTGCGCCGAGGATGCTGGCCGCGGCCAGCTGCGGGATGACGATGAAGAAATTGAAGATACCCATGTACACGCCCATTTTCTCAGCCGGCAGACTGTCTGCGAGCAGCGTGTAGGGCAACGACAGGATCGAGGCCCAGCCGAAGCCGATGCCGACCATTGCGAGCAGCAACCAATGCGGATCGCGGATCCAGACGAAGGAGATCAGGCCGAGGGCCGCGCCCGTGAGATTGATGACGTGACTCCAGCGCAATCCCACCAGGCGCACCATCAGCGGAATGAGCACCGCGGCGAGCACTGCGAAGCCGTTGTAGGCGCCGAACAATACGCCCACCCAGTTCGCGCCGGCGTTGTAGGCCCTCGAAAGCGGGTCGCTGCTGCCGAACTGCAACGAGGTCACCGCGGGGGTCGTGTAGATCCACATCGCGAACATCGCGAACCATGAAAAGCATTGCACCCACGCAAGGCGTCGCATGGGACTGGGCATGTCGTATAAGTCCGCGATCACCTGGCGCGCGACGCCACGGCTGGAGGTCACGCTGAGCCACACGAGCAGCGCCCCCGCGACGACCAGGGTGCCGGCGAGCAGGTAAACCTGCCGGTCGTGACCGAAGCGGTCGATCACGATCGCGCCCGTCGCGCCGATCGCCAGCATCGCCGCACCGGGCACCCAGGCGCGCGAGAGATCCCCATCAGGTCGCGGCGGCGGCAAATCGCTGAAGCTCAGCAGTCGCTCCGGTGGGTATTCGCGCGTGGTGAGCACGGTCCACGTCACCGCACCGAGCAACACCGCGCCGCCGGCATAGAAGGCGATGCGCACGGTCGCCGGGATCTGGCCTGCCGGCGCCACGTTGGCGAACCCGAAGCGGCTCAGGACCCATGGCAACAGCGAGGACAGCACCGCGCCGACGCCGATGAAGAAACTCTGCAGCGCGAAACCGAGCGGCCGCTGCGAATTGGGCAGCTGGTCGGCCACGAGCGCCCGGAAGGGCTCCATCGAGACGTTCACCGCGGCGTCCATCATCCACAGCATGACGGCCGCGATCCACAGGGTCGGAGAGTCGGGCATCGCCAGCAGCGCCACCGTGGTCACGATCGCGCCGGCGAGAAAGTACGGCCGCCGCCGCCCGAAGCGTCCCCAAGTGTGGTCCGAGGCATAGCCGATCACGGGCTGCACCAACAAGCCGGTGATCGGTGCGGCCACCCACAGGATCGGAATCTCCTGCAACCTGGCGCCGAGCGTCTGGAAGATGCGGCTGACGTTGGCATTTTGCAGTCCGAAAGCGAACTGGATGCCGAGAAAACCCACCGACATGTTCACGATCTGCCGCCACGACAGCTCTGGTTTGGCGCTCACCGCAGCCCGCCCACGGGACGCGTGATGCGAACGCCATTCGTCACGACTCCGATCAGGCGCATGTCACTGCTCCAGCACCGCTCCATACTCCCCGGCGACGGTGAGAGTGACGTTACCACCGGTGACCGTATACGTATTGCCCGTCAGCAAATCCGTCACGATCGACCCGTCGACCATGCTCAGCTGCGATGCGGGTACCGTGACGGTTTGCGCGGCCGACCCGTCGTTGAGCACGACGGCGATACGGTGGCTGGCGTCGAAGCGTCCGAACGCGTAGATGTGGTTGGCGTCGTCCGTGATCAGCGTGATGAACGAGCCCGTGCGCAGCGCCGCGTACTGCTGGCGGATGGCGATCAGCTTTTGGGTCAGGGCGACACCCGCGTTGGCGGTGGTGGCCTGCGACCAGTCGAACGTACGCCGGTCGTCCGGATCGGCGCCGCCCTGCATGCCGTACTCGTCACCGTAGTAGATGGCCGGCGTGCCGACGTACGTGAACTGGAAGATCAACGCCAGTTCCGTCTTGCCAAGATCTCCGCCGCAGCGGGTGGCGAAGCGCGGTGTGTCGTGGGTGCCGAGTTCATTGGTCATCGTCTCTTGGACGTTGACCGGCAGATCTGCGCGCGTGCCGTGCAGCCATGCGTCGAATTGCGTCACGTCGAGGGACGCACTGTTGCCGCTCTCGTCCTGTCCGCAAATCCATTCCGAGACCGGCTCGGTGAATCCGTTGTAATTCATCGCCCCGTCCCACTCCCGGCCGTCGTCGAGCCACGGCGCGGCATCGCCCCAATACTCGCCGAGGATCTCGGCGTTGGGGTTGATCGACTTCACGACGGCACGCAGCTCCTGCATGATCTGGTGGTTGGTCGCATCGCTGCCGTCGTTGCCCGCCGCATCGATGTACTGTGCCGAGTCGAGCCGCCAACCGTCGATGGCGTAGGGCGCCCCGAGGTAGGTTTGCACCACTGAGTTGGCGCTGCCGTAGATCTGCTGCCGCACCGCCGAACCGGTTGCGCCGTAGTCGAGCTTCGGCATGGCGCCGACGCCGAGAAAGGAGGAGTAGGTGCTCGGCCACGATTGGAACGTGTAGTAACCGTAATAGGGACTCGACTGCGACTGGTAGGCGCCCTGGTAGGAGCAAGTGAGGCTGCCGTAGACCTGCTTGCCGAACCAGCAGTTGGTGTCGCCGGTGTGGTTGAACACACCGTCGAGAATGAGATATCCCTCCGGCCCGTTGCCCGTGCTGTGCACGTCCTGAATGAGTTTTTCCAGATCGCTCGCGGTCCCGAAGGCCGGATCGACCGTGTAGTAATCGGCGGTATCGTACTTGTGGTTGGTCGGCGACTCGAAGATGGGGGTGAGATACAGGATATCGGCCCCGAGGGTCGTCTTGATGTAGGAGAGCTTCTGGTCGATACCCGCGAGGTCACCGCCGAAGAACACCTCGCTGTTGCAGCCGTTGACCGACGCATAGACGCTCGTGCCCCAGGCATGCTGCTCGGTGGCACAGCCACCATCGGTGTACTGGTCGTTCATGACGTCGTTGGCGACGTTGCCGTCGTAGAACCGGTCGACGAAGATCTCGTACATGACGCCGTTCTTCATCCAGTCCGGCGTCTTGAATCCCGGAATCACGAAGAAATCGCCCGCCGAGGGCTCCGTGAGGCTCACGCCGGCGGCGTTGTACCAGACCGTCTCGCCGCCGTTCATGACCTTGAAGCGATAGTACTTCTCCGAGTCGCTCGCGGGAATCGTCGCGGACCAGTAGTCGTACGCACCAGTCGGATCGGTCGATGCCAGGGTCATCGGCAGGTAGTGGGAGCTGCCGTCGGCGGAGTCGAAGTACTTGACGTTCGCCGCCGTGACGTTGCCATGCCCCGTGCGCAGCATCACGGTGACCGACTGCGTCGAACCGGGTTCGATGGCGCTGTCGAACATCGATCCCTGATCCGAGAACAGCGATGTGGTGTCAATCACGGACGGTGCACTCGCGGCGCCGCCGGAACCGCCGGCGCTGCCGGAGCCGGCGCAAGCCGACAGCAATCCGCTCAGCACCAGGACAACCAGGGCGGCCGGCCGCACGATCCGGCGGTCGGCATCGGGAGGCGGCATCGCGTCCGATCGCCGGATGCGGTACCTCATGCGGTCGTTCATCCTTGCGGTTGGCGCCGCGCGCCGGCACCGGTTTCCCCGATCCGCACCCGCATGGCCTTGGCGGCCGGCAGATCGACGTAGGTGGCGTCGCCGAAGCGATTGTGGCCGCGAACCCAGCAGACGGCGGTGCAAGTATCGAGCGCGGCAAGATCGGGCGCGGTCCCGACGGTGTGCCCATCGACGCTGAGGCTGTCGGCGCGCACGCCTTGGACAACGAAGCGGAAGCGGTGCAGCGCGGGCTCGTAGGTGCCGTGCGGCGCGGCGGTGCGAAGGCGGACGGCGTGGGCAGCCGCCTGCACGGTGATCCGCTGCTGGAAATAGATTCCGCGCTGGTAGGCATACGTCTCGCCATCATCGTCGTAGTAGTCGAAGTGGGTCGCGCGATGCGCCGGGAAGATCTGCACGGTGAGGGTGGTCACGGGGTGCTCACCGACGTACTCCATCGGAGGCTGGGTGGGGATGATGGCCCCCTGCCGAATGAACAGCGGGATGTCGCTCCAGGTGTGGCTGTCGAGCGGTAGCGTGATGGTGGTGCCGCCGCGATAGCGCGCACCGGTGAAGAACTCGGTCCAGGTTCCCTGCGGCAGGTAGAGGCGCTTTTCATGCTGATGGCGGTGTACCACCGGGGAGACGAGCAGCCATTGACCGAACAGCCAGGCGCGGTAGTCGTTGCGCAGTTGCGGATCATTCGGCCAGGCGAACATCAACGGCCGGACCAGCCCGACTCCCGTGAGGTGTTCCTGCCACGCATAGGAGTAGATGTAGGGCAGCAACCGATAACGCAGGTCGAGCGCGGCGACGGCGGCATGCTCGGCGGTGGTGCCGTAGATCCACGGTTGGCGGCGCTGCAGGTAGCTGCCGTGCACGCGGCAGATCGGGACGAAGGCGGCGAACTCGATCCAGCGGGCGTAGTTTTCCGAGGAGGGATGCAGGTGGAAGCCCCCGCCGTCCATCCCCCACCACATCTCCCCGACGTCGATGGCGCTCAGCATGCGCTGGCGCTGGGCCGCCATGCTGGCGAAGCCGCTCTGGATGTCGCCCGACCAGAGGCCGTAGGCGTAGCGCTGCGCGCCGAGCCAGAAGTTGCGGTTCAGTGACCAGACGCGCTGCCGGGGATAATAACGGCGCTGCCCGTCGTAGAGCGCACGCTGCATATTGAAGAACTGCGTGTCATCGCCCGTCTCGTCGGCCTCGTCGTTCCACCAACCGGCGATGCCCGTCGCAAAACTGTGGCGCAGCACCGGATTGAAGAACCATTTGCGGGTGGCGGGCTTGTCGAAGTCGAGGTTGCGCACGAGCTGGTGCGAGAAGTAGTCGAGGCTCGGTTTTTCGCCCGCGATCCACAAGTGGTGCGCGCTCGCGTAACGGCCCTCGACGGTATCGACATGGATCCGCGGCTTCATGATCCCGACCAGGTGCACGCCAAGGGCGGCGAGCCGGCGCGCGAGCCTCCCGTTCGGGCCGTCGGGGAACTTCTTGGTGTTCCAGCGGAACTCCCCGTAATGATCCTCACCCCAGGCCTTCCAGTCGAAGTCGAGCGAAAAGACGTCGAGGGGTATGTGCAGCGACCGGTAGCGCCGCACGATGTGCAGGAGCTCCCCCTCGTCGATCCCCCACTGGCTGTTGATGAACCCCAAGGACCACTTCGGAAAGAGCGGCGCGTGGCCGGTGAGCTCGGCGACGCTCGCGAAGATCGTCCGCGGGTCGCCCAGGATCAAGTAGACATCGGGGTCCGGGCGGGTCTGTCGAACGACTCGCAGGGTGTCGGTCGACAGCTCGAATCGGGTCTTCTGGCTGTCAAGCAGCAACGCAAACCCGGCCGTGCTCCAGACCAGCGGCGCGCCGGCATCGCCTTGGGAACCGGCGGTCGCGAGTTGCGCGCCTTCGCGCACGAGCCCGACGCGCGCCGGCTCGAACGCATCAAAACCATGGATGCCATAGAGCGGCGCGCCCGCCGGGAAGCGCAACGCCAGGGTGCCGTGCACGAGGCTCGCCACATGCCGAACAGTCAGCAGCGCCTGCCTGCCATGCGCACCGAACACCGTCAACGTCCCGGCGTCACGCGCGAACACGGCCCGCAGCGCGGTCCCGCGCAGCACGATGCGCTCGCCGTGTCGCCGCACGCTCACCGCGCCGCTCGGCGCTCCCGGTGCGCCGGGAGCCATCACCAGCGCCGGGCGCGTGGCCCGCCCGCCAGGCAGGTAATGCACGCGCAGCACATTGCCCCGCACGACGCTCAAGGCCAACACTCCGCCAGCCCATGCAACGTCGGCGCCGTCGGCATGCACCGCGACCGCGGGGTCGGCGACACTTGCGGCACTCGCAAACCGCATTGCGATCAATCCGGCGACGAGTACCAGAATTGGACCCACGGCCGTGATGATCAGCGTTCGATGTCTCGATGCCATTCGATCCACCCCCCAGGAAGTCGCCTGCGACCGTCGATTGCAAGATGGCGGTGGACCGCGCAGGTGACGATCGCTCAACCTCACGCCGGCGCCGCGCCGGCGGATCAGGGCGACGAAGATCTCGCAATACACGCCGGAGGGTGCCTCTGCGCCCCGTTGTCACCCCGTGAGCAGAGGATGCGACGACGCCGCGCACCTTGGCAACGGCACACATACGTATTCAGCGGCGCTGGAGCGGTCGGCGCCCGCAGCGGCGATATGGCAATATCGGTCTTCCCGCGGCACCATCGCCGGCGGCGCCGTGCGGCATTCCAGCCCGCCTCGGGACGAGATCAATAACGGAAATCGACAAAGGCGGACACTCACTCGATTTGGTGGACGACTCGCGAATGAAACACGAGATATTCGCCCTCTCGTCGCGGCGCAGTACCCGGGCCTTCTGGTCGGGCTCGATATTGGTCAGCGTTGGGGTTCTTCTGCACCTGCCCATGTTCTGGATGGGCCGTAACACGGGTTTCAGGCTGGCGGGCATGCCCATGGACCCGAGCATGCGGTGGGGGATGGCGCTGATCATGCTGGGCATCCTGACCGCCGGCTACGGCTTGCTGCCGATATCGAGGGCCAACGGCACGGTGCATGATGGGGCGTCTCTGCTCGAGGATGCGCCCCTCTCATCCGCCCACTGGATGCTGATGGCGGTGCTGTCCGTGGCGCTGGTCATCGACGTCATGAAGCCCGCCAGTCTCGGCTTCGTCACACCTGGCATGCGCGTCGAGTACGGCCTGAACGCGGCGACGGTCGCCCTGTTGCCGCTGTCAGCCTTGATCGGCACCTCGATCTGCGGTGCGATGCCGTCGTTTCGGTGGAACGTCGCGATGTGTTTCCTGATGGGCGCGGCGGCCGGTGGCTTGCTGCCGATCGCCTATGCGTTGTTGGCTGAGATCATGCCGACCAGACACCGGGGCTGGAGCCTGGTCCTCGTGGGCGGCATCGGCACGATCGGCGGGTATTATGCGGCCAGTGAGTCGTCGGCCCTGCTGCAACCCTTCTTCGGCTGGCGGATCATGTGGTTTATCAACCTGCCCACCGGCCTGATCCTCATCGCCCTGAGTCCACTCATCCCCGAATCCGCAGGCTTTCTGCAGCACATGGGCCGGTTCGACGCGCTGGCCTGGGGCTTCGTCAATTTCGGCATTCTCCTGTGGCTGCCCGGCTCGTTGGTGGCCGCGGGCAGGAGCGTGGGGCTGATGACGCTGGGATTGTCGACCGTGCTGCTGCGAAGCCTCGGTGCCGTCGGCTTTCTCGACGACCTCATCGCGCCGCTCTCGCTGCTGATCGTCGGATCGACGGCGTTGATCTCGATCCTGTTGCCGTACGCCACCGAGAACTATCCCGTCCGCGTACGCGGTCGAACCGGCAATTCGCGAGGGTTGATCCGCGATGAATGACCCGACGGAACGCCGCATACGCCGAATCGTGATCGTGGGCGGAGGATCCGCCGGCTGGATGAGCGCCGCGGCGCTCGCCAACGCGACCAACGGCAACTGCCACATCGAGTTGGTCGAGTCCGCGGCGATCGGCACCGTGGGCGTCGGTGAAGCGACCATTCCGCCGATCAAGCAGTTCAACCAGCAACTCGGCCTGGATGAGAACGCGTTCGCAGCCGGCACCGGCGGCACGTTCAAGCTCGGCATCGAATTCGTCGACTGGACGCGGCCCGGCCAGCGTTATTTCCACCCGTTCGGGCAGTTCGCGCCCGACTTCGACACCCTCCCGTTCCACCAATATTGGTTGCGCGAACGCAGCCGGGGCAGCCCGGTGCCGCTGCAGGAGTACGCGATGGCCTGGGTGGCGGCGCGTGCCGGACGCTTCGACCGGCCGCCGGCCGATCGGCGGCTGGTGTTGTCGAGCTTCGACTATGCCTACCACTTCGACGCCGCACTGTACGCCCGGCATCTGCGCCGTTACGCGGAACAGCGCGGCGTGGCGCGTACCGAGGGCGAGGTCGTGGACGTGAGGCTGCGCGGCGAGGACGGCTTCATCGAGTCGCTCGTGCTCAAGGATGGCCGGCGGATCGACGGCGATTTGTTCGTCGACTGCTCCGGCTTTCGCGGCCTGCTCATCGAGGGCGCGCTCGGAGTGGGCCTCGCGGACTGGCGCGAGTGGCTGCCGTGCGACCGGGCGGTCACCGTCGGTTGCACCGTCGGCACCGAACTGCCCCCGTACACGCGTTCCACCGCCCGCCCGGCCGGCTGGCAGTGGCGCATCCCGCTGCAGCATCGCACCGGCAACGGCCACGTGTATTGCAGCGAGTTCATGAGCGAGGACGAGGCGGCCACCACGCTGCTCGCCCACCTCGACGGCGAACCGCTCGGCGCGCCGCGGCTGATCAAGTTCACCGCCGGCGCGCGGCGCCAGTTCTGGTCACGCAACTGCGTGGCCATCGGTCTCGCAGCGGGGTTTCTCGAGCCGCTGGAATCGACCGCGATCCACATGGTCCAGTCGGGACTCACCCGGCTGCTCGCCCTGTTCCCGGATCGCGACTTCGATCCGCTGCTGGCGCGGGAGTACAACCGCATCACCCGCGCCGAGTATGAGCGAATCCGGGATTTCCTGATCCTGCACTACCATGCCCAGCAGCGCGAGGAGCCTCTCTGGCGGCATACGCGCGGGATGCGGATTCCGCCGGAGCTGCAGTACAAGATCGATCATTTCCGCTGCCACGGCGGTATCGTCGCCGAGCCGTTCGAACTGTTCCAGAACTCGAACTGGCTGGCGGTGCTCGTCGGTCAGGAGGTCTGGCCCGAGCGACCGCATGGGCTGCTCGAATTGCGTGGCGTCGTCGATGCGGCGCGCCGCCTGGCCGGCATCCGCGAGGTGTTGGAAAAGGCCGCAGGGTCGTTGCCGACGCACCGCCGGTACATCGAGCAACACTGCCGCGCGAAGATCTCCTAGGCCGCTCGGCCGTCAATGCGCCTCGGCCGCGCAGTGCTCGGCGATGAACCGTTCGTGGCTGCTCATGCGCTCGACCGCTCCGCGCACCAGCGCGCGGACGCTGCCCAGAAACTCATCGAGCTTTTGCTGCGGCAGCTCATCGGCAAGTGGGTGATGGCGCCGCGGCTGGATCCCCTGTCCGACCATCACTTGCAGCCAGGATTGCTCGGTGAAGAGCTCCTCGCCCTCACGGAAGATCTGGCCCGTCGCGCGGAACATCTCGAGCTTCTGGTCGAGCGCCCGCGGCGCCGCCAGCGCGGCGCACCGCCGCCAGAACGGCGTATCCCGCCGCTCGGTGGCCCGGTAGTGCAAGACCAGAAAATCGCGCACCTGCTCGTATTCCTCGCGCACCTTGCGGTTGTATTCTTCGACGATCACGGGATCGAAGGCGCGGTCCGGAAAGAGCGCAAGCAGACGGCTGACGCCCGACTGCACCAGATGGATCGCCGTCGACTCCAGCGGCTCGAGAAACCCCGCCGCGAGACCGATGGCCACGCAGTTGCGCGACCAGACGCGGCGGCGCACGCCGGCGGTGAAGCGGATGGACCGCGGATCGGCCAGCGCGTTGCCGTCCAGATTCGCGAGCAGGATCGCCGTCGCCTCGTCCTCGCTCATGAACTCGCTGCAATACACGTGGCCGTTGCCGGTGCGATGCTGCAGCGGGATGCGCCACTGCCAGCCGGCCGGGCGGGCGTTCGCCTGGGTGTAGGGACGAACCGGCGCCGCGGGCGCGCTCGGCACCGCGAGCGCCCGATCGGAGGGCAGCCACTCCCGCCAGTCCTCGAGACCCACCCCGAGCGCACCCTCGATGAGCAGGCCGCGAAAGCCGGAGCAGTCGACGAACAAATCGCCCTCGATGCGCTCGCCGCTCTCGAGCGTCACCGCCGCGATGAAGCCGTCCTCGCCGCGCAGCGGCACCTCGACGATCCGGCCCTCCGTCCGCTGCACGCCGCGCTGCTCCGCATAGGTTCGCAGCATGCGGCCATAGAGCGACGCATCGAAATGAAACGCGTACTTGATCCCGGCAATCGGGCTGCGGCCCACCTGCTCGATGCGCGCCATGCGTCCGGCCGTGGCCGCCGCGGCGTTGACTGAATAGTGCCGAAGGTCCCCCGCGGCCCCGCCGCCGCGCAGCCAGTAGTGCTGGAACGGCAGCGGGCCCAACGGCAGGCCGACGTCGCCGAAGGCGTGCAGGTAGGAATGCCCGATACGCAGCCAGTCATTGAATTGAATGCCGAGCTTGAACGTCCCGCCCGTGGCGCGCAGCATCGCGTCCTCGTCGATGTCGAGGAAACGGTTGACGTTGCGAATCTGCGGGATGGTCGCTTCGCCGACGCCGACGATGCCGATCGCGTCGGACTCCACGACGCGGATGTCGAGGCTCTTGCCCATTGCGCGGCTCAATACGGCCGCGGTCAACCAGCCGGCGGTACCGCCACCCACGATCACCACACGTCTGACGGGTAACCCGGTCATGCGTCCCAGATGGAGCCTGGCCTACTGCTCAAGGATCGCACCGTACTCGCCATCGACCCTCACCGTCAGTTTGCCGCCGATCACCTCGTAGCTCGCGCCGGTGAGCAGATCCCTGACCCGCGTGTGATCCGGCATGCAGAGCTGCCAGGCGGGCACCGTCACCGTCTGGGCGCGGGCGGAGTCGTTCAGCACCACGGCGATCCGATGCCGCGCGTCGAAGCGACCGAAGGCGTAGAGGTGGTGCAGGTCATCCGCCAGCAAGGTCAGGTACGAGCCCGTCCGCAGCGCCGCGTACCGATTGCGGATCGAGATCAGCCGGTGCGTCAGGGCCACCGCGGGGTTGTGCAAAGTGGCCTGCGACCAGTCGAAGGTGCGGCGGTCGTCCGGGTCCCCGCCGCCCTGCATGCCGTACTCATCGCCGTAATAGATGGCCGGCGTGCCGACGTAGGTGAACTGGAAGATCAAACCGAGATAGGTCTTGCGGATGTCCCCACCGCAACGTGTGGCGAAGCGTGGCGTGTCATGGGTTCCGAGTTCGTTGGTCATCGCTTCCTGGACATCGACGGGCAGGTCGGCCCGCGTGCGGTGCAGCCAACTGTCCAGCGCCGTCTCGTCGATCGAGCCGGCGTGACCGCTCTCGTCCTCGCCGCAGAGCCACTCGGAGACCGGCTGCGTGAACCCGTTGTAGTTCATCGCGCCGTCCCACTCCTTGCCGTCGGTGAGCCACGGCGAGGCGTCACCCCAGTACTCACCGAGGATCTCGGCGTTCGGATTGACGGACATCACCGCGGTGCGCAGTTCCTGCATGACCTGATGATTGGTGGCGTCGCTGCCGTCATGACCGCCGGCGTCGATGAGCTGGGCCGAATCCAGACGCCACCCATCGATGCGGTATGGCGCCCGGAGGTAGGTCTGCACGACCGAATCCTTGCCACCGTAGATCTGCTCGCGCACCGCGGAGCCGCTCGCGCCGAAATCGAGCTTGGGCATCACGGGAACGTTGAAGAACATCGAGTAGCGGCTCGGCCAGGACTGGAACGTGTAGTAATCGTAGTAGGGGCTCGACTGCGACTGGAACGCGCCCGGCCGTGCGCACGAGATGGAGTCATAGGTCGTCTTCCCGAACCAGCAGTTGCTGTCACCGCTGTGATTGAACACGCCGTCGAGGATCAGGTAGCCCTTCGGCCCGCCGGCCGTGCCGTGGACATCGGTGATCAGCCGCTCGAGCGTCGCGTTGCTGCCGAAGGCGGGATCGACCCGGTAGTAGTCCTGGGTGTCGTACTTATGATTGCTGGGAGCCCTGAAGATCGGCGTCAGGTAGATGATGTCCGCCCCGAGCGTCCGCTTGATGTAGGCGAGCTTCTGGTCGATGCCGGCGAGATCTCCACCGAAGAACACCTCACCGTTGCAGCGCCGGGTCCTGGCGTACACGCTCGTGCCCCAGGCGTGCCGCTCGGTTGGGCAGCCCTCGTACGTGTACTGTTCGTTGGACACGTCATTGCCGCGATCGCCGTCGAAGAACCGGTCCACGAAGATCTGGTACAGGACGCCGTTCTTCATCCAGTCCGGTACCTTGAAGCCCGGGATGATCAAGAAATCGCCCGAGGACGGTTCCTCCGAACTGACGCCGGCGGCGTTCAACCACAGCGTGGCAGCGCCGTCGTCGATCTGGAAGCGGTAGTGCTTGCGCGAGCTGCCGGCCGGAATAGTGCCCTGCCAGTACTCGAACACACCGGTCGGGTCGGCCGACACCCGATGCATCGGTATCCGGCGCAACGGGCCACCAGCCGAGTCGCCGTATTGGATATCGGCTCCCGTCACGCCGGTCTTGAGGGTACGCAGCGTCAGCGTGACCGGATCCGAGGCGGTGGGCTCTGGATTGCTGTCGTACATCGACCCCTGGTCCGCGAAGAGACCGGCGCGCTGCACCGTGTCGTCGTGACTCGCGGCGCACGCGACACCGCCACCCAGGGACGGCAGCAGGAGCAATCCGAGCGCGAGTGCCCTTGCACCGCGGTGACCTGGACCGGAATGCCGTCGAGCCGATTCAATGATGTCCCCGCCGGCTTGCGCCGGCGGGGCGGGGTCCCTCGGTCGAACCTGGGTCACTGCAGTCGGTAAGAGAATCCGACCTGGTAGGTGCGGCCATATTGATCCCAGCGGATGATCTGCCGTGGGTCGCCGTTCTGGTAGGTCTCCTGAACCTCGTTCCCCAGGTTGTAGCCCGAGGCGATCAGCGTCAGCCCCTTGGCCGGACCGCGGGAGAAGTAGTAGCTGATCTGGGCGTTGATGTAGTGCTGGCCCTTGATCATGTCTTCCTGACGGGTCTCGCTCAGGCCGAAGATGCGGCCCAGGAACTTGGTGCGGGAGTCGAAGCCCACGTTCGCCTCGAAGCCGCGGTAGCCATAGTACAGACCGTAGTGCTCGACCCACTTGGACAGGCCGTCGATCGCAACCGGCGCCAGATTGCCCGGATAGTAGATCGCGCTCTTCGACAGGTTGGCGCTTGCTTGTATGCCGAAGCCGTCCAGCCAGTGGGTGAGGTCACCGAGCGGCACGTTGGTGGCGATCTGCGCGCCATAGAGATGGCCGTTGCCCTGGTTCGCGGGCTGGGTGAACGTGCCCAACGGCGTGCCGAGCAGCGCCTGTTGCGACGAAGTGAGATACGAGTTCAGGTATGGCGTGAAGTTCTCGAGTGTCGCCGCCGAGTCGTTGATGTAATCCGACAGCTGCAGGTAATAGAACGACAACTGCACCATACCGGTCGAGCCGCCCTGGCACAGTGCTCCCTGGTTGTCCGTGCACCGATACCCCGACGCCCTTCCGGTGAAGTAGTGCTCCAGGCTCAAATTGTAGTTCGTGGCCATGGTCGGCAACAGCGCCGGATTGCCGCCCGAGCCACTGAAGTACGACTGGTTCGGATTGGTGCTGGTCAGATACTGCGGACTGGTGCCGATATTCGCGCCCGCACTCATCTCGCTCATCCGCGGCCGCGCCATGGAGCGCGATATGCCGAGACGCGCGTCGTAATTGTCCGGGAACGAGAACACCAGGTTCAGGCTCGGCAGATAGCGCGTGAAGCTGGTGCCGCCCGCCAAGGGCAGCAGCACGACCTTCGACGAGCCGCCCGCAGCGGCGCCCGGCGCCACTCGCGAACCCTCCGAGCTCTGATTCGTGTGCGCGACCTGCAGGCCGAAATTGCCGCGCAACCCGATGTTCTCCGTGATCGAGGTCTGGATGTTGAACTGCAGGAAGCCGTAGGTATCGTTCTCCTTCACCGTCCACTGCGGCGGTCCCAGCGGACCGGTATTCGATCCCGTGGTCGGGAAGAACACGTCGGCGCCGCTCGCCAGCAGCGCGTTCGGGTCATACGTGATCTGCGGGCCGATGCCCATGAAGCCCAGGGCGTCGGTCGAACCCACACCCGCGGGAAGGGGCGCGGTCTGGGTCGGCGTGCAGGTCGGGGTGATGACGTAGCCGCACGCGGCTCCGGGCAGCACCACGAACGCCTGGAAGATGTTGAAGTTCTTGTGATGGCGGGCACCGTCCACGCCGAACTCCACACTGGAGATCGGACCGTTCTCGAAGAAGTGCTCGGCGTGCAGATTCAGATGCTCGATGTATTCCTCGTTGTGCAACTGGTTGAGGAAGCCCTGCTGAACCAGGCCCGAGCCGGCACCCCAGCCCTGCGGATCCGTGAGCACGATGGAGTTCGAAGCGAAGTTGGTCGGCGACGTCAACAGCAACTGGCCGTCCGGCGCATAGCTGAAGTTGACCGTTGCGGAGGGAATCGCGCCGTTGCTAGCCGGCCCGTCGTAGCCGAACCCGGCATAGGACTCCAGCTTGCCGTAATCGCGCCGGGCGTCGCTCAGGCTCGCGTCGAGACCGGCGGTCCAGTGATCCGCGAGTTTGACCGTGTTCTTCCATACCGCGTTGTACACGCGGTCCTTATGGCGGTTGTAGTCGTTGCGGATCACCGGATAGACGCCGGTGTACGTGCCGCTCTCCACGAACCCGTTGTTGGTCGGTCCCACCGCCGCAAGCGTCGCGCTGGACCAGTACAGCGGGAATTCGATGCCCTTGCGTTGGGTGGTTTTATTGTAGTCCTCGTATGTCAGATCCAGCGTGGTGGTATACGCGCTGGACGGCCGATACTCGAAGGTCGCGAAATACGACTCGCGGTTCCTGAGGCTCGAGTAGTTGTAGTTCTTCGAGCCGCCGATCACGAGGTTGCCGGCGGAATCGGTCGGGTATCCCCACGGCGCCTCATGCAGATCCTTGGTCGGCAGGGCGTCGATGTCCGCGCCCAGGGAAATGCCGATCGTGTGGTCGGCGAACTGGTTGATGTAGATCCCGTCGAAATTGTAGCCCTTGTCACTGATGCCGGGACCGGGCATCTGATCCCCGGGACTGACCCAGCGATAACTCGCGTTGATCGAAGCCTCCCGGTGTGTCATATCGAGCGGGCGCCAGGTTTCCATGTCGACGGTGCCGGCGAGGCCCTGACCGATCAGGTCGGCCCGCGGATTCAAGTACACCTTGATGGTCTTGAACATGCCGGGCGGATACTGGCTCCAGTGGATG
>JAJXWZ010000179.1 GCA_021781345.1 Pseudomonadota bacterium | reverse complement strand
GTATGCCGCCGCCTTGGCCGGACTGCCAAGTTCCACCCAGAACTGCAGCCATACGCACGTCGCCGACGGATAGATCCCGCCCGCACCACCGGTCCCGTTTCCCCAGCAATCATTGGAGCCGTTGTGCTCGTAGTGCTGCTCCAGCGCTGTCTGCAGCGGCAGGAAGACCTGCTCGTAATAGTTGTAGGAACCTGTCGTGAGGTCGTAGAAATGCGGATTCGGCCGCCAGGTGTCGAGCACACCGACGATACGGAAAGTCGTGCCGCCGATGCGCAGCGTACGCCCCACGCTGTCGGCGCCGTCGAACAACTTGTCGTTCAGCTTGCGCGTGATCACGACGTCGCGCGCACGCGCCCCGTCATCGGCTTCGGTCCAGCCACGGCCGTACAGGAAAGGTGCACCGAACATCGCGAAGAAATCCGCAGTGGTATAGCGTGCCTCGACGTAGAACGGGTCGATCGCGGAGGAGGCCGGCTGGATCGGCACCGAACCGCCCGTCATCAGCGCTTGCCGGTTCGCCCGCTTCGCGCGAAGCAAGTTCATCCCGTCGATCAGGGTTACTTGCTCCGGCGGCATCGTGCCGGGCATCATGCCGCGCGCGTCCTGCGGGTCGATCTGCGGGTAGTAGAGCTCGCCGCTCTTGCCAGGCAGCGGATCGCCCGAAAGGACGTGCAGTACCGTCAACGTGGTCATCGACGCGCCGATGCCCACCGCGATCGCCACGACCATCAAGGCGGTCAGCACCCTGTTCCGCTTCAGGCTGAGCAGGCCGAGCTCGATGTAATAAGCGAGCATCGGCCTACCCCGCCACGCGCCTGGATGGATGAGGACTCATCCGTTCACCGTGGCATCGCATTGCGTGGCAAAGGAGTAGTACGGCATCACCATGCAGGCAGCGTTGCCACCACCGATGCCGCCGATGCTGGCCTGGTCCGGCGTGGCCGCGAGCGGCGCATGCCGCGACTCGCGCAACTGGCGCATCTGTGCGGCGCTCGGATGCACGGTAACCATGGGCAGCGTCACGATGTCCCGGGCACGCGCGTGTGGAATCACGGCGCTCGCCACCGCGGCTGCACTCCATGCGTGGAACCAGGCGAGCACCGCGGCGTTGATGAGCACGGCCAAGGCGATGGCGATGAGTTTGCGGATCATGTTTGCAATCCTCCGAATGGAAGCGGCCCCGCCCCCTTGATTGCCGTCACGCGCCGGCCTGGGCACCGCTGGTGCCGTTGCGTCCGGCGTGTGCGTGGAAGCGCGGCTCCTCGGCGATGTCCACGGCCTGGCCGTCGATGACGTGCACGCTGCGCTGGGCGCGCGTGGCGAGCTCGGGATCGTGGGTGACCATCACGATGGTGGCGCCGCCGCGATGGATCTCTTCCAGCAGTTCCATCACGCCGCGCGCCATCTGCGTATCCAGGTTGCCGGTCGGTTCGTCCGCGAGCAACAGGCGAGGCGAACCGGCCAGGGCGCGGGCAATCGCGACACGCTGCTGCTGGCCGCCCGAAAGCTCCGCCGGGTAGTGCTTCATGCGCGAGGCCAGGCCCACGCGTTCCAGCGCGTCCTTGATGCGCTGCTGACGCTCGGCTGACTTCATGCCGCGGTAGCGCAACGGCACCTCGACGTTGTCGTGCACGTTGAGGTCCGGGATCAGGTTGAAGCTCTGGAACACGAAGCCGATCTTCTCGTTGCGGATCTTCGAACGCGCGTTGTCGCCGAGATTGCTGACATCGGTGCCATCCAGCAGGTATTCGCCACCGGTGAAGCTCTCGAGCAGGCCCGCGATGGTCAGGAAGGTGGTCTTGCCGGAGCCGGACGGCCCCATCACCGCTACGAATTCGCCTTCCTTCACGTCGATGTTAAAGTCGCGCAGGGCGTAGGTTTCCACCACTTCGGTGCGGTAGACCTTGGACAGGTGGGTCATCTTGAGCATTTCAGGTTCCTCGTTTGCGGTGGTGTTCTGGACGGTGGGGCTACTTAATGGTTTGCTGGTTGTATGTGGTAAGAAGTAAGGGACGAAGAGCGACTGGCATGCTTTTCTCGTTCCTCATCCCTCGGATCTGCGGTCAATCGCTGATCGCGACTTTCGCCGCGCCGTTGAAGTTGCTGGTGCCGGAGATCACGACTTTGTCGCCGGCCTTTAGGCCCTGCAGGATTTCGACCTTGTCGATCGAGCTCGGACCCAGCGTGACCGGCGTCTTGTAGGCAATGCCATCGCGCACGACATAGGCGTAGCGGCCACCGGATTCGTCGACGAACGAGCCGCGCGCGACGGTCAGGACGTTGTCGCGCTTGTCGAGCACGATGCGCACCGACAGGCGCTGGTTCTGGCGCAACTGTTCCGGCTTCCTGCCCTCGAAGCGCACCCGTGCGACCACCTCGCCGTTGACGACTTCCGGCGAGATGGCGCTGACCGCACCCTTCCAGTCCTGGCCGTTGCCGCTGATCACCGCGGGCATGCCGGGCGCGAGGTCGCGCGCGAAGCTCTCGGGCACGTTCACCTGCACTTCCAGCGCCGACAGGTCGACCACCGTGAGCAATTTGGCGTCCTTCGGCACGGTCGCGGTCTGCGCGATGAACAACTGCCCGACCTGGCCGTTCACCGGCGAGCGCACGTTCAAATCATCGACCTGGCGCTTGAGGTCCGCGACCAGCAGTGTCTGGCGTTCGTAGGCCAGTTTCTTGGCCTGGATCTCCAGGTTGAGGCTGGAATCGTCCATGCCGAGGTTGGACTGCGCGTGGCGCAAGAGGATCTGCGCCTTCTCCAGCGCGTCCTGGTGCCTGTCGACGTCGAGTTGGGAGACCGCGCCCTTGTTGAAGGCTTCCTGGTAGCGCTTGAGGTCGCGCGCCGCGCTCTGTTCGTCGATCTTCGCGTTCTCGAAGGCTTCTTGCAGCTTGGAACGCTGCTGGTTGGCGTCGATCTTGGCTTGCTGATAGGCGACCTGCATCGCGTCGCCATTGTTCTGTTCCTGTGCGAGCTTGTTGGTGAGCTCGGGACTTGCGATCACCGCCAGCACCTGGCCCTGCTTGACCTTGTCGCCGGCATGGACGTCCAAGGTCACGGCACCTGCCGCATTCGCGTAAAGCGTGGGACTGACGGCCGCGACCACCCGCCCGTCCGCCGCGATGTCGCGCACGAAGGAGCCGCGCTCGACTGTGGCGATCTGCAATCGTGACGCGCTTACCGACGAACCGGCGGAGAACAGCCGCAGGGCGCCGGGCAACAGCCAGACCAGCAGGATCAATACCAAGGCACCGATGCCGGCCAGGATCGCCAGCTTCTTCTTGCTGACGCGCTTCTCGATGATGCGGTCGGTTGCGGATGTATCGCGAATGCTCATTCGTGGTCTCCAGCCGCCTCAGCGCGGCCACAGCCTTCTTGGAGCAAGTGCGGTGCCAACACACCGGCCGCGATTATGTCTTTTCATTCATGCACTTGCTGACACATCCATGCCCGAGAACGTGTCCGCGGACAGGGCGCGGACACCCGCGACGCGCCCCCTGCCGACGGACCGCCAGGGCGTGCGGCGGGTGGCACGACAGGCGCTGACCTCCCGCGTGCAACCACGGTGCGACCGCAGGCATCGACGCCCGCGCATGCCGTCGCCGTCAAAATGCCTGCCGATCTGCATGCGGCGGTAAAATGGGCACCGTCACACTGCTTGCGGATTCATCCACGCCATGGCCAAGTGGATCATCCTCGCCATCCTCGTCGCGTGCGCGCT
>JAJXWZ010000116.1 GCA_021781345.1 Pseudomonadota bacterium | reverse complement strand
AAATTGAAAGTTCGAGCGATAACGGGACGGGTTGCCGGCCAGCAGGCTGGTCCGAGCGCTCAAGCGCTTTGCGCGCGCAGTTGGCGGTAACGGCGGATCAGCGCATTGGTCGAACTGTCGTGGGCCAGTGCCGGTTCGGCCATGGCCGCAAGTTCAACGGCCGTTCGTGCGGCCAGTTGCTTGCCGAGCTCAACGCCCCACTGGTCGAATGAGTCGATATCCCAGATCACGCCCTGCACGAAGACGCTGTGCTCGTAGAGCGCGATCAAGGAGCCGAGGGATGTCGGTGTCAGAGCGTCGACGAGGATCGTCGTGGTCGGCCGATTGCCCTCGAAAACCCGGTGCGGTGCCAGCGCGCCGGGTGTGCCTTCGGCCTTGACCTGCTCGAGTGTCTTGCCGAACGCGAGCGCTTCGCCTTGCGCGAACACGTTTGCCATCAGCAGGTCATGCTGATCGCGGGCGCGCGCGCCGGACATCGGAGTCGACATCCGGCAGAACCCGATGAAGTCGCACGGGATCAGCCGGGTCCCCTGATGGATCAGCTGGTAGAACGAGTGCTGCCCATTGGTGCCGGGTTCGCCCCAATAGATCGGCCCGGTGGCGTAATCCACCCGGTTGCCGTCGAGGCTGACGTGTTTGCCGTTGCTCTCCATCGTCAACTGCTGCAGGTACGCCGGAAAGCGCTTGAGGTATTCGGCGTAGGGCAGCACTGCGATGGTCTCCGCACCGAGGAAATTGACGTTCCAGATCGCCAGCAGCCCCATCAGCACGGGCAGGTTGCGTTGCAGCGGAGCACTGCGGAAATGCGCGTCCATGGCGTGAAAGCCGGCCAGCATTGCGCGGAAATTGTCCGCGCCGATCGCCAGCATCGTCGACAGTCCGATCGCGGAATCCATCGAGTAGCGACCGCCGACCCAGTCCCAGAAGCCGAACATCCGGGCTGTATCGATGCCGAACTTGCGGACTTCCGCAGTGTTGGTGGAGACCGCGACGAAGTGCCTCGCGATCACCAGGCTTTCATCCACACCGGCGGCGCCCAGCGCCTGCAGGCACCAGGCACGTGCCGCCTGTGCATTGGCCAGTGTCTCCAGCGTGTTGAAAGTCTTGGAGCAGATGATGAACAGCGTCTCCGCCGGATCGAGGTCGCGCGTAGCCTCCGCGAAATCGCCGCCATCGACATTGGAGACGAAGCGGAACGTCATCTCGCGCCGGCTGTATTGGCGCAGTGCTTCATAGGCCATGACCGGTCCGAGATCGGAACCGCCGATGCCGATGCTGATCACGTTGCGCACGCGCTTGCCGGTATGACCGGTCCAGGTGCCATCGCGCACGTGCTCGGAAAAGGTCGCCATCCGATCGAGTACCGCATGCACGTCCGGCACCACGTCATGACCGTCGACCATGATTCTTTCGTCGGGCGGGGCACGCAACGCCACGTGCAGCACCGCGCGATCCTCGGTGACATTGATGCGTTCACCGTGGAACATGGCCTCGATGCGCGCTGGCAAGCTGCAGGCACCGGCCAATTCCAGCAGCAGGCGCAGCGTCTCGTCGCTGATGCGCTGCTTGGAGTAGTCGAGATACAGGCCGGCGGCCTCGGCCCGCAGGCGCTCGCCGCGCGCGGGATCAGCGGCGAACAGCTCGCGCAGGTGGCTCCGGCCGAGCGCCCCGGCATGTTCCTGCAACGCCCGCCACTGCGGGCGCCGGGTCAGGGCACCGGACGATGCGGCAGATTGCGAGGGGTCCATGGCGGTACTCGTCGTCAGTTTCTGCATGAATTTGCCAGCGCGTCGCTCCGTGCGCAGATGCGCAGCGGCGGTTGGCCGGAAATTGATCTGGCGCTCACGGTCTGCCGCCAACGCGGCACAGTCGAGCTGCCCGAACTGCAGCTTACCGAAGCGGAGGGTCAAGCCGAAGCCCTGCGGATCGAGGCGCCAGACCCGCGGGCGCGGGCGACGGGCACCGGCTCGGGTCGGTTCCTTGAGTGCGCATAATGTATATTATGTAAAATATTAGAAGGAGACGAAATGCCCAGAGCCAACGCACCCAAGGCCACTGAGGTTCAGCGCCGCCGTTGAAAGAAGTCACGCAGCAGCGCCGCGCTGAGCTCGGCATCGAGTCCGCTCGCGACGGCGATGCGATGGTTGTGCTGCGGCGAGATCAGCGTGTCGAACACGCTGCCTGCGGCCCCGGTCTTGGGATCAGGGGTCGCGTAGATCACCTTGGCGACGCGCGCGTGCACCAGCGCCATGGCGCACATGGCGCACGGTTCGAGGGTCACGTAGAGCGTGCTGCCGGGCAATCGGTAATTGTGCTGCTGCTGCCCGGCTGCGCGCAGGGCGACGATCTCGGCGTGGGCGGTCGGATCGTGCGAGTTGACCGTGCGATTCCAGCCCTCGCCGATCGCCTTGCCGTCCAGAACCAGCACGGCACCGACCGGCACTTCATCGTGCATCTCGCCGGCATGGCGGGCCAGCTCCAAGGCGCGCTGCATCCAGCGGACATCCTCGGCACTGAAACGGTGCGCCGGGGTTGGCGGCAAAGGGGCTGACGGAACGATCGGCGGTGAGGTCGGCATGGGCTGCGATGAAATCCGCGGCGGTCACGGGCGTAAGTCAGCGCGCGGACCTACTCCCACTCGATCGTGGCCGGCGGCTTGCCACTGATGTCGTAAACAACGCGAGAAATACCATTCAACTCATTGATAATACATAGAGAAACCTCTTCGAGGAACTCGTACGGCAGGCGCGCCCAGCGGGCCGTCATGAAGTCGACGGTCTCGACCGCGCGCAGCGCGATCACCCACTCGTAGGCGCGACCGTCGCCAACGACGCCAACGGATTTCACGGGCAGGAACACCGCGAAGGCCTGGCTGACGCGGTCGTAGAGGTCGTGCTTGTGCAAGGCCTGGATGAACAGATGATCAGCCTGCTGCAGCAAGGCGACGTATTCGGGCCTGATCGCGCCCAGCACGCGAACGCCCAGCCCCGGGCCGGGGAACGGATGCCGGTAGACCATCGCGCGCGGCAGGCCGAGCTCGACGCCGATCCGGCGCACCTCATCCTTGAACAGCTCGCGCAACGGCTCGACCAGTTTCAGATGCATGCGTTCGGGCAGGCCGCCGACATTGTGGTGGCTCTTGATCACGTGCGCCTTGCCGGTTTTCGCTCCCGCCGACTCGATCACGTCGGGGTAGATCGTGCCTTGCGCCAGCCACTTCACGCCTTCGAGCTTGTGCGACTCCTCGTCGAATACCTCGACGAACAGGCGGCCGATGATCTTGCGCTTGGCCTCGGGATCCTCGATGCCGGCGAGCGCCGCGAAAAAGCGCTCGGCCGCGTTGACGCGGATGACATGCACGCCCATGTGCTCGGCCATGGTCGCCATCACCTGATCGCCCTCGCCGAGGCGCAGCAGGCCGGTGTCGACGAAGACGCAGGTCAGCTGCGTGCCGATGGCCTTTTCGAGCAGCGCGGCGACCACCGAGGAATCGACACCACCGGACAGACCCAGCAGCACCCGGTCCTGACCGACTTTGGCGCGAACGCGCGCGATGGCGTCCTCGATGATGCGCGCGGGCGTCCACAGCGTGGCGCAGCCGCAGATGTCGACCACGAATCGCCGCAGGATCTCGCTGCCACGCGTGGTGTGCGTGACCTCGGGATGGAACTGCACGCCGTAGTAGTGGCGCGCCTCGTCGGCCATGGCGACGACTGCGACGCTGGCGGTGGACGCCACTGCGGAGAAGCCGGCGGGTACTGCGGTAACGCGATCGCCGTGCGACATCCAGACATCCAGCACGCGGCGCGTGTCGGTCGGCGCGGGCGTCGCGTCCAGCGGCGGCGTGGCGCGCTGGGAAGGCGCATCCGGAGCTTGACGCGCCGTCCCGTCCTGGTCGTCCAGCGCATCGAACAGCCGGCACGATCCGGTCAGCTCGACCGCGGCGTAGCCGAACTCGCGGGCATGACCGCCCTCGACGCGGCCACCCAGTTGCGCGGCCATGGCCTGCATGCCGTAGCAGATGCCGAAGACCGGCACGCCCCGATCGAACACAGCATCGGGCACCCTCGGCGAACCCGTCTCGGTCACCGACTCGGGTCCACCGGACAGGATCACGCCTTTCGGTGCGTAACGCGTGATGTCAGCCGGGTCATGGTCCCAGGCCCAGATTTCGCAATACACGCCGATCTCGCGCACGCGGCGGGCGATCAGCTGCGTGTACTGCGAGCCGAAGTCGAGGATCAGGATCTTGTCGCTGTGGATGTTCGTTGGCATCGGGACTTGGGACTCGGGACTCGGGACTCGGGATCCCTGCCCTGTTGCGCATGCATTGCCGACGAGCTGCCGCATTCCAGTCCGGCGTCGCCGGACCCGGCCAGGGGCCGTATTTCGCAGCCCGACTCCGATCCCCGAGCCACGGTCATACCTCAATCCAGCCGGTAATTCGGCGCTTCCTTGGTGATCTGCACATCATGCACGTGCGCTTCGCGCACACCGGCACTGGTGACGCGCACGAAGTGCGGCTGGCTGCGCATGGCATCCACCGCGGCGCAACCGCAGTAGCCCATCGAGGCGCGCAGGCCTCCGATCAGCTGATGCACGATGTTGCGCAGCGGGCCGCGATAGGGAACGCGACCCTCGATGCCCTCGGGAACCAGCTTGTCGGTGTCGGCTTCGTCCTGGAAATAGCGGTCCTTGGAGCCTTGCTGCATGGCGCCCAGCGAGCCCATGCCGCGGTAGCTCTTGTAGGAACGTCCCTGGTAGAGCTCGACTTCGCCCGGCGCCTCTTCGGTGCCGGCGAACATCGAACCCAGCATGACCGTGGCGGCGCCGGCCGCGATCGCCTTGGCGACATCGCCGGAGTAGCGAATGCCGCCGTCGGCGATCAGCGGAACCTGGTCCTTGAGCGCGCTGGCCACCATGTCGATTGCGGTGATCTGCGGCACGCCGACACCGGCGACGATACGGGTGGTGCAGATCGAGCCCGGCCCGACGCCGACCTTGACCGCATCGACGCCGGCGTCCACCAGTGCCAATGCGGCGTCGCCGGTGACGATGTTGCCGGCGATCACCTGCACGTTCGGGAAGCTCCGCTTCACCCAGCGCACACGGTCGAGCACACCCTGCGAATGGCCGTGCGCGGTATCCACCACGACCACGTCCACGCCCGCCTCGACCAGCGCGCTGACGCGGGTCTCGGTGTCGCCGCCGACGCCCACCGCTGCACCGACGCGCAGGCGCTCGTGCGAATCCTTGGCGGCATGCGGGTTGTCGCGCGCCTTCTGGATGTCCTTGACGGTGATCAATCCGCGCAACTGGAAAGCATCGTTGACGACCAGCACCTTCTCGATGCGATGGCGATGCAGCAGGGCGAGCACCTCGTCCTCGCCGGCGCCCTCCTTCACCGTGATGAGCTTTTCCCGGCGCGTCATGATGTTCTTGACGGGATCGTCCGGCCTCTTCTCGAAGCGCAGATCCCGGCTGGTGACGATGCCGACCAGCTGCTCACCCTCGACCACCGGCACGCCGGAAATGTTGCGCGCGTGGGTGATCTGCATCACCTCGCGGATCGAGGTTTGCGGCCCGACGGTGATCGGATCGCGGATCACGCCGGCCTCGAACTTCTTGACCAAACGCACCTCGGCCGCCTGCTGTTCGATCGGCATGTTCTTGTGGATGATGCCGATGCCGCCGCACTGCGCCATGGTGATCGCGAGACGCGCCTCGGTGACCGTGTCCATCGCCGCGGAGACGATCGGGATGTTGAGGCGGATGCCGCGCGTCAGCCGGGTCGAGGTGTCGACATCGCGCGGCAACACGGCCGAGTAGGCAGGGACCAGATAGACGTCGTCGTAGGTCAGGGCCTCGGCGAGGATGCGCATGGGCAAAAGTCCTGCGAGTCAATTGCACAATTGTACGCGGCGACTGTCCGGGCGCCTAGCAAAAACGCGCCGCGGCGTCCGCCTGGCGGCGAATTCAGGCCGAAGCGGCGAAGGCCTCCGCGGCCTCCAGGGTGTTCTCCATCAGCGTCGCCACCGTCATCGGCCCCACCCCGCCGGGCACCGGGGTGATCCACGAGGCGCGTTCGCGTGCCGCCGCGAACTCGACGTCGCCGACCAGGCGCCCATCCTCAAGCCGGTTGATGCCGACATCGATCACGACCGCGCCCGGCTTGATCCACTCGCCATGCACGAGACCGGGCCTGCCGACGGCGACGATCAGGATGTCAGCCTGGGCGACGAAGCCCGCCAGATCGCGGGTGAATTTGTGGCAGCAGGTGGTCGTGCAGCCGGCGATCAGCAGTTCCAGCGCCAGCGGCCGGCCGACGTGGTTGGACACGCCGATGACCACGGCGTGCTGCCCGCGCACCGGCCGATCGGTGTGGCCGAGCAGGGTCATCACGCCCTTCGGGGTGCACGGGCGCAGGCCGAAACGGCGCAGCGCCAGACGGCCGACATTCTCGGGATGGAAGCCATCGACGTCCTTGCGCGGGTCGATGCGTTCCACCAGGGCGTCCTCGTCGACATGCGCCGGCAGCGGCGACTGCACCAGGATGCCGTGCACCTCGGGCCTGGCGTTGAGCCGGTCGATCAACGCGAACAATTCGGCCTGCGTGGTCGCGGCCGGCAGGTCAAAGTCGAAAGAGCGAAACCCGACCTGTGCGCATGCCTTGCGCTTGTTGCGCACGTAGACGGTCGAGGCGGGATCGCCGCCGACCAGTACCACCGCCAGGCCCGGAGCACCCAGCCCCTGCCCGACTCTGGCGGCAACGCGCTTCCTGACACGCACCAGCAGTTCGTGGGCGACGCTCTTGCCGTCTAGCAGGTGTGCGGTCATGTCGGGTGTCGGCAAAACGCCATTGTCGCAGCGTGCGGCGGTCAGCTCAAACACAGGCGCATCCGGCTGCGCCGCGATGTGCGATGCTCGATCACGGTTGCAGCCGCAAGGAGGTTCTCCATGCCGTCAACGCCATCCGAAATCGAGTTCGAGGCCGCCGCCTTCCGTCGCCTGCTGGAACATCTGCGCCTGCGCAGCGACCTGCAGAACATCGAACTGATGACCCGCGCCGGATTCTGCCGCAATTGCCTGGCCGACTGGTATCGCGAGGCCGCCGAGGCTCGCGGCGTCCATATCGACAAGGACGCTGCTCGCGAGCATGTCTACGGCATGCCGTTCGCCGAGTGGAAAGCGCGCTACCAGAGCGCATCGACACCCGAACAGCGCAGCGCGTTCGCGGCAGCGTCGAAGAGCGATCACGATTGATCGTGAATGCTGCGTCAGGTCTGGCGCGCAGCCGCTCGTCCTACGTGGGCACGACCGCTCCGGCGTGCAGCAGCTCGTGATGGCCGGATGGCTGCTGGTCGATCAGCCCGTGGGCGCTCATCAGGTGTGCCAGCGCGATCACGTTGTCCATGCCCAGCTTGTCCAGCAGGCGCTGCTTGTAGGTCGACACGGTCTTGGGGCTGAGGTGCAGCTGCTCGGCGATCGCGAACACGGGCTTGCCGCGCACCAGCATCAGCGCCACCTCGAGTTCGCGCCCGGACAGCGCATCGAACGGCGACTCCTGCCCGTCCAGCGTCGCCAGCGCCAGCTGCTGCGCAACGGCCGGTGCGAGATAGCGACGACCCTGGGCAACCTGGCGCACCGCAGTCAGCAGCTCTTCGGAGGCACAGGCTTTGGTGAGGTAACCGAGGGCGCCGGCTTCGATCAGGCGTTTGGGAAAGCGCGCATCCTCGACCACCGTCAACACGACGATCTGGGTCGGCAGCCGCGCACGCGCCACGCGCTCGGTCAGTTCGATGCCGCTCATGCCCGGCATGTGCACGTCGACCAAGGCGACATCCGGTTTGAGCTCGCGGATCAGCTTCAGCCCCTGCTCGGCGCTGCCGGCCTCGCCCACGATCTGCATGTCCAGTTGCGGCTGCAGGATCAGACGAAAGCCCGTGCGCACCAGTTCGTGGTCATCCACGAGCACCAGCTTGATCATGGCGATGTCCCCCGACTCCCCACTTGGACATTAGCCAAGGCGCGAGGCGATTTGCAAGGGCCGTGCGTATTGGGTGCTCGCGTCGATGGCATGGTGCCCGGGGCCGGACTCGAACCGGCACGGCCCTCGCGGGCCTGCGGATTTTAAGTCCGCTGCGTCTACCGATTTCGCCACCCGGGCGGACGGCGCACAGACGCATCGCCCGATGGCATGCCCTCATCGATGGAGGCCAGGGTCGGAATCGAACCGGCGTACACGGCTTTGCAGGCCGCTGCATGACCACTCTGCCACCTGGCCCCACGGATGAAGCGATCACCATCCCGCCACGTGCTGGGATTTTCGTCTGCGCTGTGCCCGTCGAGCTTAGCCCTGACGCGAAAAAAACAAAACCTCGGGAGGCCGAGGTTTTGCGGATGCAACGATGGAGCGGGAAACGAGACTCGAACTCGCGACCCCGACCTTGGCAAGGTCGTGCTCTACCAACTGAGCTATTCCCGCATCAGACGGCGTATGGTACGGATGGCCTCCGGGGTGTCAATAGCTGCGCGCCTTCGCCGTGCGCGCCACCCGATGCAACGGCCCGGCAGCGGTGCGCGCCACCGCATCCGATCCGGACGCTAGGGCGCTCCCCGACCTTCATCGCGAAGCGCAGGCCAGGCGGCGCGCAGATAGGCCACGCCCGAGATCAGGGTCAGACCGGCCGCGATCACCAGCAGGAACTCGCCGACGTGGTAAAGGCGCAGCGTTTCGGCATTGCGCTCGACCAGCAGTACCACCAGAGCGACCAGTTGCATCACGGTCTTGATCTTGCCGATCGTGGCCACCCGTACGCGCGCGCGCTGGCCGATCTCGGCCATCCATTCGCGCAGTGCCGAAACCGCGATCTCGCGGCCGACGATGACCGCGGCGGTGACCGCGAGCAGCACACTGGGGTGGGCCTGCACCAGCAGGATCAGCGTCACCGCGACCATCAGCTTGTCCGCGACCGGATCGAGAAAGGCACCGAAGCGCGAGGTCTGGCCCCATCGGCGGGCGAGCCATCCATCCAGCCAGTCGGTCGTCGCGGCCGCGACGAAAACGCCGGCGGCCGCGAAATCGGCGAGACGCATCGGCGCGTAGTACACCACCACCATGACCGGCAGCAGGGCAATGCGGAACAGGGTCAGCCAGGTCGGAATGTTCAGACGCATGCGGCAACCGGTTCTTGCGGGCCTGCGCAGTGTGGCACGCCACGGCGACGGGCGTCAGCCGTGCAATGCGTCGTAGATGCGCTCGGCGAGAGCGCGATCGATGCCCTTGACGCGGGCCAGTTCCTCAATGCCGGCGGCGGCGAGGCCGGCCAAGCCGCCGAATGCACGCAACAGGGCGGTGCGCCGACGCGGCCCGATGCCGGCGATGTCATCGAGCACGCTGCCCTCCCGCGCCGCCTGGCGGCGCTTGCGATGGGCGCCGATCGCGAAGCGGTGCGACTCGTCGCGAATCGCCGCGATCAGGTGCAGTGCCGGCGATGAAGCTCCAGGGTGCAATTCGCGAGCACTGTCGGCGAGGATCAGGGTTTCCTCGCCGGCGCGTCGCGTTGGTCCCTTGGCAACGCCGACCACCGCGATGCCCTCGATATCCAGATGGCGCAGAACCCGCAGGGCGCGCTGCACCTGTCCCTTGCCGCCGTCGATCAGCAGGAGGTCCGGGCGGCTGCCTTCACCCTCCTTCAGGCGACGAAAGCGCCGGGTCAGCGCCTGCTCCATCGCCGCGTAGTCATCGCCGGGCGTGATATCGGCGATATTGAAGCGACGGTAGTGGCTCTTCTCCGCTCCTTCCGGGCCGAACACGACACAGGACGCCACGGTGGCCTCGCCCTGGGTGTGGCTGATGTCGAAACATTCGATGCGCTGCGGCGGCGCAATCAGGCCAAGCAGTCGGCGCAGATCCTCGAAGCGCATATCGAGTGTCTGCCGGCTGGCGAGCCGGCTCGCCATGGCGGCATCGGCATTGCGCAGTGCGAGCTCCAGGAACCGCGCGCGATCGCCGCGCGGCGCGCTTCCGATGCGAACCCGATGACCGGCATGCGCCGAGAGTGCATCGGTCAGGAGCGTGGCATCCACCGGCGCGGCGCTCAGCACCAGCTCGGCGGGCGACGGACGTTCAAGGTAGTACTGAGCGATGAATTGCGTCAGTACCTCGCCCGGCTCTGCTTCGAACGGCAGCCGCGGAAAGAAATCGCGCGACCCCAGGCTGACACCGGCGCGGAAAAACAGCACGCTGACGCAGGCTTGTCCCGCCTCGATGCGGCAGGCGAGCACATCCATGTCGGCTACGGCGCCCTGCACGTAGCGGCGACTCTGCAGCTGCCGCAATGCGGCGACCTGGTCACGCAGTCGTGCGGCAAGCTCGAAATCCAGCGCCGCGCTGGCCTGTTCCATGGCGGCGGCGATCTCGTCGGTCACGGTGCTGCTGCGGCCCTCCAGAAACATCTCCACATGGCGAACGTCAGCGGCATACCGGTCGCGTTCGATCAGGCCGACGCAGGGTGCGCTGCAGCGGCCGATCTGATGCTGCAGGCAGGGTCGCGAGCGATTGCGAAAATAACTGTCTTCGCACTGGCGCAGCTTGAACAGCTTCTGCATCAGATTCAGGCTTTCGCGCACTGCGTGCGTATTCGGATACGGTCCGAAATAACGGCCCGGCGCCTTTCGGGCACCGCGATGGAAAACCAGCCGTGGATAGTCCTGGAAGCTCGACAGGTACAGGCCGGGATAGCTCTTGTCGTCACGCAACAGAATGTTGTAGCGCGGCTTCAGCGTCTTGATCAGCTGCGCCTCGAGCAGCAGCGCCTCACCCTCGGTACGAGTGACCGTGGTCTCGATGCGCGCGATCTGCGCCACCATGGCCGCGATCCGCGGATCCATGCGCGGTTTCAGGAAATAGCTGCCGACCCGCTTCTTCAGGCTGCCGGCCTTGCCGACGTAAAGCAGATCGTCGCTGGCGCCGAACATGCGGTAGACGCCGGGCGCGGCGGTCAGCGTATGGACATAGGCCTTGCCGTCGAAGGGGGCCGGGTTGCCTGCTTGCATCGCGCGGATTTTACTCGCCGATCGGCAGGCGCCGGATCTCGCCGTTCTCGAGATTCACGCGCAGTACCGCATGCGCGTTGCGATCCGCCAGCCACAGAGTACGACCATCCACACACAGGCCCGCCGGCTCATGCAGCCGTTCGCCAAGTTTCAGGACCCGCACGCCGGTTCCGGTTCCGGCATAGGCCACCACGCGATCGTTGAGCGTATCGGCGACGAAGGCGTGACCGGTGCCATCCACGCCGATGCCCAGCGGGTGCGCCAGGCAGGCGCCGATCTCGCCTTTCCCGGGTTGCCAGCGTCCGGCTCCGGCCAGCGTCGAGACCATGCCATCGGCCAGGCGCACGGCACGCAGGGCATTGCCGCCGGCATCGGCCACCAGCAGCTGGCCCGGCAGCAGCGCCAGCGCCGCCGGCTGCGCAAACGCGGCCGACAGCGCTTCGCCATCGACCACATCGGCCAGACCGCTGCCGGCCAGCACGTCGACCCGATCGTCGCCGAGATGGATCTGCCAGATCTGGTGTTGCCCGGCCAGCGACACGTACAGGCGATCCGCGCCCGCAGCGAGGCCGACCGGTGCGCTGATGGCCAGTTCGCTGCCGGCGATGCCGCCTCGGGGGGCGTCGTAGCCCAGTTCGCCATGCCCGAGCACGGTGGCAACATCGCCCGTCAGCAGGCGAATCCGGCGCACCGCGTGGTTGCCGGTATCGGCGACGAACAGCGCGTCGCCGAGCAGCGCCAGACCCTGCGGATCGCTGAAGCCCGCATCATTGCTGTGCCCATCCCAGTAGCCGGGGTTGCCGGAACCGAACTGCCGCAGCACCCGGCCATCGAGGTTGCACTCCAGCACGCGATTGTGAGCGCTGTCGCTGACGTACAGGCGCTCGCCGGCGATTGCCAGTGCGCCGGGAAATCGCAGCGCCACGCGCGGCTCCGGACGGGACGAGGTCGGAGCCGGGTCGAAACGGCGCAGGTCGCGCGCCGCGGCCTCATCGAGCAATGCAGCGACCATCTCGTCGAGATCGCGCACGCAATCGTCGCCCTGCACGCGCGCCGCCTGCTGACTCTCGCAGTCCAGGACCAGTACGCTGGGCCACGCTTCGATCTCCAACCGGCGCCACAGCAGCCAGTCGGCATCATTGGCGACCGGGAACCGGAGATGCAGCCGATTGGCCGCCTTGAGTACGGCTGCCGCATCGCGCTGTGCCGCGTATTTGGGCACGTGGATGCCGAGCACGGCGACACCATCGTGGTACTTGGTCTGCAGCTGGCGCAGCGCCGGCATCAGGTTGATGCTGTGGATGCTGTCGTAGCTGAAGAACACCAGCAGCACGACGCGGCCGCGCAGCGACGCCAGCGACGGCCGATCGCCCACGTTGACCCAATCGAGATCGTCTGGAAATTCCTGCACCACGCTGCGCGTCGGCATGGCTCCTCCCCTGTGCGGGCTGATCTTAACTGCTGCTGCGATCGGCCGTGGCATCCGCACCAAGATCCCGTTCCGCGCGGGCCAGGTCGTCGGGGGTGTCGATGCCGGGTGGAAAGGCTTCGGGTGTCAGAGCGACTGCGATGGCGTGGCCGTGCTCCAGGACGCGCAGCTGCTCCAGCGATTCGGCCTGCTCCAGCGGCGTGCGCGGCAGCGACGGAAAGCTGCGCAGGAACCCGGCGCGATAGGCATAGATGCCGATGTGGCGCAGGAACGGCATGTTGGCGGGCAGTCGCGTGCGGTCGACGGCAAAGGCATCACGCGCCCAAGGCAGTGGCGCGCGGCTGAAATACAGCGCATGGCCATGACAGTCGCGTACGACCTTGACGAGGTGGGGGTCGAACAACTGCTCGATCCCGGTGATCGGCGCGGCCAGGGTCGCCATCGGAGCACCGGACGTGACCAGTGCCGCGACCACGGCGCGGATTCCCGCCACGGGGGCGAACGGTTCGTCACCTTGCAGATTGACGATGACAGTCGCGTCGTTCCAGCCAAGGTGAACCGCGCATTCGGCCAGCCGGTCGCTGCCGGAGGCATGGGTCGTGGCGGTCATCGCGATCTGGGCGCCGCTGCCGGCCAGTGCCGCGGCGATGCGCGCATCATCGGTGGCGACCACGACTGCGGCCGCGCCGGCAGATTGCGCCCGTCGCACGACGTGCCGGATCAGCGGCTCGCCGCCCAGCAGGCGCAGCGGTTTGCCCGGCAGGCGGCTGGCGCCGTAGCGTGCCGGGATGGCGATGATGAAAGGCGGCAGCCCGTCTGCCTCGTTGTTCATGGGACCGCCCCATCCGCTGCGGGAGACGTGGCAACAACCATGCCGGCCGCGCGGGCTGTATCGAGAAACCCCGGGAACGACGTGGCGACATTGGCGCAGTCGCGGATGTGCACTGGTGCTTCGGCGACCAGTCCGGCCAGGACGAAACTCATCGCGCAGCGATGATCACCGCAGCTGTCGACCTCGCCGCCGTGCAGGGCGCCGCCCTCGATCACGGCGCCGTCGGGCCGCTCGTCGACCGCGGCGCCGAGCCGGCGCAATCCGGCGGCCATCACCGCGATGCGGTCGGACTCCTTGACCCGCAGTTCGGCCGCGCCGCGCAGCACGGTCCGGCCCCGTGCACGCGCCGCGGCGACAAACAGGGCCGGACACTCGTCGATCATGTCCGCCACCAGCGCCGCCGGGATCTCGATGCCGTGCAGTGGCGCGTGACGCACGCGCAGGTCGCCAACCGGTTCGCCACCCTGCTGGCTGGTTCGCTCGATGGCGATATCCGCGCCCATTGCGCGCAATGCCTCGAGCAGGCCGGTGCGGCGCGGATTGAGGCCCACATTGCACAGCACGAGATCGCTGCCGGGGGTCACGCTGGCGGCGACGGCCAGAAAGGCGGCTGAGGAAAAATCGCCGGGGATGCGTACGTCGGCCGCATGCAGTCGATATCCGCCGTCCAGGCGCGCCCAGCCGGGTCCGAACGTGATCGGCCAGCCGAAGGTCGCCAGCATGCGCTCGGTGTAATCGCGTGTCGGCTGCGGTTCGCGCACCTCGGTCGTGCCCTCGGCATAAAGGCCTGCCAGCAGGATCGCCGATTTCACCTGGGCGCTGGCGACGGCAGTGTCCATCGTGACCCCGCGCAGGCCAATTCCGCCGTGAATATGCAACGGCGGCAACCCGTCGTGGCTGTCGATGCGCGCGCCCATGGCGGCCAACGGGTCGATCACCCGCCGCATCGGTCGGCGCGACAGCGACGCATCGCCCACCAGCGTGCTGTCGAAGCCCTGCCCCGCCAGCAGTCCAGCCAGCAGGCGCATGCCGGTGCCGGCGTTGCCGCAATCGAGTGGCTGCGTGGAGGCGCGCAGGCCGTGCAGGCCGACGCCGTCGATCACACGCACGCCAGCGGCGGGCGCGGTGAAACGCACGCCCAGCTGTTGCAGGATCGCGGCGGTAGCGCGCGTGTCCTCGCCCTCGAGAAAGCCCTCGATGTGCGAGCGTCCCTCGGCCAGCGACGCCAGCATCAGCGCGCGGTGCGAGATCGACTTGTCGCCAGGCACGCGCAGCTCGCCGTGCAGCGGCCCGGCCGGGTGGCTGATCCAGTCGAGTCGTGTGCTCACGGCAGCGCTTCCAGCAGGCGCAGGTTCTCGTCGCGCCTGCCGATGCTGATGCGCAACGCGTGCGCCAGCCCGTATCCGCCCATCGGGCGCACGATCACGCCGTGCTCGAACAGGTGCCGCTCCAGCAGCGTCGCGTCCCGAGCCAGATCCAGCAACAGGAAGTTGGTCTGCGAGGGCAAGGTACGGTAGCCGCGGCGAGCCAGTTCGGCTGCCAGCCAGGCACGCTCGCTGCGGTTGAATTCGCGTACCCGCGCCAAATGCCCAGGGTCCTCCAGCGCGGCTTCGGCGGCGGCCAGCGCCACGCCATTGACGTTGAAGGATTCGCGCAGGCGCTCCAGCACGGCGATCACCGAAGGATGCGCCACGGCGTAGCCCAAGCGCAGGCCGGCCAGCGCGTAGGCTTTCGAGAACGTGCGAGTCACCA
>JAJXWZ010000044.1 GCA_021781345.1 Pseudomonadota bacterium | reverse complement strand
CCGTTCCGCGATCTGCTTGAACGACGATGACAATCGCGTCTCCAGGGTGGCCTGCAATTTTTCATCGACCGTCGCGCGCATCTTTTCGAGCTGCGCGGCATTGTCGGCCTGCAGGGCCTTCAGTTGGGCATCCAGCGTTGCGCGCACTTCGGCAAGGCGCTGCTGGTTGTCGGCAGTCAACGACGACAGCGACAAGCGCATCTGGTCGCCCATTCGGGTGAGGGTGTCGGCGAGTTCCGTACGTGAGGCGCGCTGTTCCTCGCGGAGTACGCGTTCGACCCTTTCGCTGTCGCCGCGCAGCGCGTCGAGCCTGTCGCGCAGGCTGGCGTCGGCACCCGGCCGCAACAGCAACGAGGCCAACATGGCTATCGTGATGGCAACCAGCGCGACGAGGGCGATCAGCAGGAGGGCGGTGGGCGACATGGGGCGGTCCGTGGCATCTTCGCCCCAGTGTACGCGCAGGGAGTCTCATCGGCAGAGTCGTGCGCTATGCCAGCGCATCGGTATCGATGCACGACCTCGGCCACGCCAGAGTGCCAGTGATACGGCGCTTCAGCGCAGCGCAGCAGCCTCGCGGGCCAGCGCCTCAATGGCGGTCCAGGCACCGGCTTCAAGCAGGTCGCGAGGCGTCAGCCACGAACCGCCGACGCACACGACGTTGGGCAATGAGAGATACTCGCCGGCATTGCGCGCGGTGATGCCGCCGGTGGGACAGAAACGGATCGCCGGCAGCGGGCTGGACAGCGCCTTGAGCAGCGCAGGGCCGCCGGCCGCGGAAGCGGGGAAGAACTTCTGCAAGGCATGGCCGCGCTCGAGCAACGTCATGGCCTCGCTGGCACTGGCGGCACCCGGCAGCAGCGGCAGTTCGCTCTGGTCCGCGGCATCGAGCAGTCGGGGCGAGGTGCCGGGCGACACCGCGAAGCGCGCGCCGGCGTGTCCGGCGGCTTCCAGTTGTGCGGACGTGAGCACCGTGCCGGCGCCGACACAGGCGCCATCCACCTCATTGGCGATCGCGCGGATCGCATCCAGTGCCGCATCGGTACGCAGGGTGACTTCGATCGCCGGTATGCCGCCTGCGACCAGTGCACGCGCCATCGGCACGGCGTGGGCGACGTCGTCGATGATCACGACCGGTACCACGGGCGCGAGGGCGAGGATGGATTGCAGCGTGGTCTGGCGGGCGTCGTGGGTCATGGTCGTGCGGGGTCGTGGTAAACGGAAAGATGTGGTCGCGCGGTCGCCGCACTCAGGCATCGGCCGCGTGGTGGACGTCGTGGTGCGCGAACACACTGGCGCCGGCATCCGCCGCGCCGACGGCGTTGCGCATCAGCGTGAACAGCTCGCGTCCGATTCCGGTGTGATGCGCGGACAGGTCGGCGTGCACGAACTGGCGTTGCGCCCATTCGCCGGCATCGACCAGTGCGTCGAGGGTCCCGGCATCCGCGTCCAGGCGCACGACGTCGCCGTCGCGCAGCTTGCCCAGCGGGCCACCGTCGACCGCCTCGGGACTGACGTGGATCGCGGCCGGCACCTTGCCCGAGGCGCCGGACATGCGTCCGTCGGTAACCAGCGCCACGCGATGCCCGCGCGATTGCAGGATCGCCAACGTCGGGGTCAGCTTGTGCAATTCGGGCATGCCGATCGCCTTGGGGCCCTGGAAACGTACCACGGCCACGAAGTCGCGATCCAGCTCGCCGCGCTCGAAGGCGCCGCGCACGTCGTCCTGCTCCTGGAAGATCACGGCCGGCGCTTCGATGACGTGGCGATCGTCGGGAACCGAGGACACCTTGATCACGGCGCGACCAAGGTTGCCTTTGAGCATGCGCAGCCCGCCGTGGGTCTGGAATGGTTCGCTCGCCGACCTCAGGATGTTGGTGTTGCCGCTTCGCGTGACTTCGGTCCAGCCAAGGTTGCCGTCGGCGTCCAAGCCCGGCATGCGCCGGTAGGCGCCCAGGCCCTTGCCCCAGACGGTGGTGACGTCGGCATGCAAAAGTCCTGCGTCGAGCAGGGTGCCGATCAGGAAGGGCATGCCGCCGGCCTGGTGGAAATGGTTCACGTCGGCGTAACCGTTCGGATAGACACGTGCCAGCAGCGGCACCACCGACGAAAGCGCATCGAAGTCCTCCAGCTTGAGCGTGATGCCGGCGGCCGCGGCGATCGCGACCAGATGCAGCAAGTGATTGGTCGAACCGCCGGTGGCATGCAATCCGACCACGCCGTTGACGATGCTGCGTTCGTCGATCACGTGCCCGACGGGCGTGTAATCGGGGTTGCCGTCCAGCGCGGTGATCCCCGAGGCGCGTTCCACTGCGGCGACGGTCAGCGCATCGCGCAGTGGCGTGTCCGGATTGACGAAGCTGGCGCCGGGCAGGTGCATGCCCATGATCTCCATCAGCATCTGGTTGGAGTTGGCGGTGCCGTAGAACGTGCAGGTGCCGGGCGCGTGGTAGGACTGCGCCTCGGCCTCCAGTAGCTGTTCGCGCGAGGCCTTGCCCTCCGCGTACTGCTGCCGGACTTTCGACTTTTCCTCGTTGGGCAGGCCGCTCGGCATCGGTCCGGACGGCACGAACACAGCCGGGAGATGCCCGAAGCTCAGCGCAGCGATCATGAGGCCGGGCACGATCTTGTCGCAGATGCCGAGGAACAGCGTCGCGTCGAACATGTCGTGCGATAGCGCAACGGCCGCCGACATCGCGATCACCTCGCGCGAAAACAGGGACAGCTCCATGCCGGCCTGGCCCTGGGTGACGCCGTCGCACATCGCCGGGACGCCGCCGGCCACCTGCGCAGTGGCACCGGCCTCGCGCGCGGCGCGGCGGATCAGCTCGGGATAGCGCTCGTAGGGCTGGTGCGCCGAGAGCATGTCGTTGTAAGCGGTGACGATGCCGATGTTCGGCGTCGCCCCGCCGCGCAACGCGGCCTTGTCCTGCACCCCGCAGGCGGCGAAGCCGTGGGCGAGGTTGCCACAGGAAAGGTGCCGGCGCTTGGGGCCGTCGCCGCGCGCCGCATCGATGCGCTTCAGGTAGGCCGTGCGTTGCGGTCGGCTGCGTTGGGCGATGCGCTGGGTGACTTCGGCGATGACGGGATGAACGTTCATGCTGGGCTCGGATCTGTGTTTGGGCACGCGGACCGCATCGGCTTCAGGCCACCCATGACGGTGGCTGCGGACGGCGGACGGGGGTCTCGAGATTGCGGTCCCCTGCAACCGCCGCGCGACATCGACCAGGCTCGTCGTGCGCAACCGGGCTTGGCGCTCGGACGTATGGACGCGAAATCATGCGGGATCACGTTTCGTCGCGAATACGCCGGCCGGTACCACCGCCATCGTCAACCTCGCGATGCAGGTCAATTCCCCCGCCTCGTTCTCGATGCGGATATCCCAGACCTGCGTGCTTCGGCCGACGTGGATAGGCCGGGCGGTGCCGGTGACGATGCCGTCCCGCACGGCGCGCAGGTGGTTGGCGTTGATCTCGAGGCCGACCACGGCGCGATCCTCCCCGCAGCACAGCATCGCGGCGGTCGAGCCAAGCGTCTCCGCCAGCGCCACCGATGCGCCGCCGTGCAGGATGCCGTAGGGCTGGTGGGTGCGCGCGTCCACCGACATGGTGCCGCGCAGGTAGTCCTCGCCGATCTCGGTGATGCGGATGTCCAGCGCTCCCATCAGCGTGCGCGAATTCCACGCATTCAGCTTCTCGGGATCGGCGAACTGCTTCCAGATCGACATGGCGTGGACGC
>JAJXWZ010000174.1 GCA_021781345.1 Pseudomonadota bacterium | reverse complement strand
GGCCCGATGCCGATCTTGAATACATCGAATACGCTTACGGCCATGGGGAACCTCTGAACAAGCTGCTGCGCTTGGCAACTTGCGCGCCGGCGGTGCTCGGAATCCTCATGTACTGGCATGTACACTCCGGTTCCTCCGCTCCGGCGTCGCGCAACCTGCCCGCGCTCGCGACGCTTCTTCAGAGGGTTCCGAGTTTTTCCAACCTGCTCATTCTAACGCCGGCCGGGACATCCAATGACGCATCTGGTTCTTTACCAACGCGACGACTGCATGCTGTGCGACCGAGCCGTCGCGCTGCTGGCGGCCGTGGGCGCGCCGGATTTCGAGAGCGTGTGGATCGACGGCGACGCGGCACTGGAAGCGCGCTACGGCGAGCGGGTGCCCGTCTTGCGCGACGATGCGGGACGCGAGCTGGGCTGGCCGTTCGACGCCACGACCTTGCGCGCGTTCCTGCGCACCTGACTGCACACGCCTCAACCGGGGCGGTACGGGCGATCAACCAGCAGGAAGGTGCAGCCCGTATCCGTACGCACCTCGCGGTCGACGGTGCCCGTGCCGGAGACGCTGGCCCAGCCACGGCCCAGTCGCTCGCCGTTCTGCAGCAACTCGCCCTCCAGGATATAGATGAACTCGGGGCTGTCGTGGCGATGCTCCGGAAACCCCGCGCCCGGCTCCATCCGCACGATCTGGAGTTCGAGTCCGTCGGTTTCGGCGACATCCTTTACCTGCACGCCGCGGGTCATCGTCGATGCATGCCACGCAACCTTGCCGACATCGACCTTGCAACGGTATCCCGGTTCCCGATCACCTGTGTTCATGTCGTCGTGTTCCGTTTGGGAGGACTCAGTGTGAAGGCGCCTGCGTGGACGCCGCTCGTGTCATCACGAGGTGTCCGTGCACGGTGACGCGGTCGCCGATCAGCGAAGTATCGGCCCACTGCCCGCTGCCGATGCCGAAATCGAGGCGCTTCAGTTGCGTGGTTACGTCCAGCGTTGCGTCATCGCCGTGGGGCGCAAACCGGACCTGTAGTTCGACCGGCTTGCTGATGCCGCGCAGCGTGAGCGTGCCGTCGGCGACCACCGTGCCGCCCGCGCCCTTGTGGAATGCCGTGGTGACGAAGTGCGCCCGCGGAAACTTCGCGGCGTCGAAGAAATTCGCGCCCAGCGCGGCGTGGTCGCGCTCGCTGTTTTGCGTGTCGAGACTGGTGATGTCGACGCCGACATCGAACTTCGCATGCGCAAGGTCGGCGGGGTCGTAATCGATCTTCGCGGTAAAGCGCTTGAACTGGCCGGTGTAACGGACGTCCTGGTAGCTGTTGGTGAACTCCAGCGTGCTGTGCGCGGCATCGACCTGCCATGTCGCCGCCACTGCAGGCATCGCCATGCCATATGCCAAGGCCACTCCCGACAAAACGAATATCCACCTCATCACGTGTCTCCCGATTTCCTGCGTGGGCCCAACAGCATGCGCTTCAACACATCATCGCGCTGCTTGAAGTGATGCCACAACGCCGCGCCGACGTGCACGACCAGCAATGCGACCAGCAGCCAGAACAGCGCTTCGTGCAGCAACAACGCGCGCGGTTTCCAGGCCGGGGCGTAGCCGTGCGTCAGGCTGGGTACGTCGAACAACCCGAACCACACCAGCGGCGCATTGGCCGCCGAATTGAACCACCAGCCGCTCAGCGGCAAGGCGAGGATCAGCAGGTACAGCGCGATGTGCATGGCGCGCGCCATGCGCCGCTGCCAGTGCGGCATCGCCGGCGGATCGGTGGGCCGGCGCTCAGTCAGCCGCCAGGCGATCCGCAGCAGCACCAGCGCGAGGATGGTCAGGCCGATCGACTTGTGCAGCGCGAACACCCGCAGCTTCGCGGGTGTCAGGCCCATGTCGACCATCACCAGACCGATCGCGCCCTGCGCGACGATGAGCACGGCGACGAGCCAATGGAAGGCGCGCACTACCGGGCCCCATCCCCCCTCAGTGCTGCGCAGCAGCACGCGCCCTGCTCCCCGTCGACTTGTCCTCGGCCTGGCGGTAATCGTATTCGGCCTGGCGATCCAGCACGGCCTCGATTTCCAACCGGATCGATACATCGGTGCCGATCGCCTTCGGAAACGCGGTCATGCCGAAACGGGTGCGGTCGAGCTGCGCGTGCCCGGAAAATCCGGCGATGGTCTCGAACCCGAACATCGTCACGCCGACGCGATTGACGGTGAAATCGACCTTCACCGGCAGCGTTACGCCGTGCAGCGTGAGCCGGCCGTCGATCACGCCGGCGCCCTTGCCGGTTTGCGTGACCTTGAAGCTCACGAAATGCGCGAGGGGGAATTTCGCGGTATCGAGAAAGTTGCGCCCGGTCACCGCCGCGTCCCAGCCCTTGTCGCCGAGGTCGACCGACGCTGGATCGATGTCCGCCACGACCTTCGATGCCGCCCAGTCGTCCGGATCGAAACGCAGCCAGCCGCGCGTGATCTTCAACCTGCCGACCGGCTTCGAGTAGCCGTCGTGGTCCACGCTGAACAGGACCTGCGAGTGCACGGTGTCGATGCGGTAGTCGAACGGATGCGCGACCGCGGCCCCCGCGATCGCCAGCATCAGCCACGCCAGCCAAACCTTCCTGCTTGCCATGCAAACCCCTCCAGCATCCTCCCACATCCTCGCACAGTGCGCCGTCGCGCGCATCGCGGTGGATTTTGCGGCATCATCACGGACCGGTTCGTGGGGAGACACGACATGCTGCGAGCATGGTTGCTGGCCGGCGCGCTGGCCGGCGCGGCGACACCGAACGCGGCAAGCGTGCCGGCGACGCCGATCTTCCGCAGCTACGGCGTGGCCGATGGCCTGCCATCCTGGCCGCACTGGCGGAGATCGATGCAAGCGGCGCGTTCGATGCGATGGTGTTCGACTTCGACCTGCCCGGCATGGACGGCAGCGAACTGGCGGCACTCTTGCGCCAGCGCGGCACCGGGACCCCGATCATCGCGCTCACCGCGAGCGCGCACGGCGACGAAGAGCAGCGCGCGAAGGCGGCCGGCATGGGCGCCTTCCTGCGCAAGCCGGTGTTGCCGGAAGACATCCGCGCAACGCTGGCGCGCGCGCTGCAGCGAGTGACCTGATGGGCCATCCCCTCCGAGGGATGGAAAACAGACAAGCTACTTCGGCGTCGACGCAGCCGCGCAATCCATCAGCCATTGCGCCAGCAACGGCACCGGCCTGCCGGTCGCATAGCCCTTGCGTCCGGGCACCCAGGCCGTGCCGGCGACGTCGAGGTGGGCCCAGCGCGTACCTTCCGTGAAACGCGACAGGAACAACGCCGCGGTAACGGCGCCGGCGCTCTTGCCGCCGATGTTGGCTATGTCCGCGAACGCCGATTCGAGCTGGTTGCGGTAGTCGTCCCACAACGGCATCCGCCACGCGCGGTCGAGCGAACGGTTGCCGGCGGCGAGCAGGTCGCCGGCAAGCCGGTCGTCGGCGCTGAACAGGCCCGAGGCGTGCGCGCCTAGCGCGATCACGCAGGCGCCGGTCAGGGTCGCGGCATCCACCACCGCCTGCGGCGCGAAGCGCTTGCAGGTATAGGAGAGCGCGTCGCACAGGATCAGGCGTCCTTCCGCGTCGGTGTTCAGTACCTCCACCGTGATCCCGGCGTGGGTGCGCAGCACGTCGCTGGGCCGGTAGCCGCCGCCGTCGACGAGATTCTCGACCGCGGGCACCACGCACACCAGGTTGACGGGCAGCTTCATTTCGACCGCGGCAAGGAACGCGCCGAGCACGCCGGCC
>JAJXWZ010000100.1 GCA_021781345.1 Pseudomonadota bacterium | reverse complement strand
CGTGCGCGATCCGGCGAACCCGGTCGCACGCGGCGTCAACGGCCGCCCGGAATACGTGCGCGCCGCCTGCGAAGGCAGCCTGAAGCGGCTCGGCATCGAGACCATCGACCTGTACTACCAACACCGCGTGGATCCGAACGTGCCGATCGAGGAGACCGTGGGCGCGATGGCCGAGCTAGTGCAGGCGGGCAAGGTGCGCCACCTCGGCTTGTCCGAAGCCTCCGCCGCCACGCTGGAGCGCGCCAGCAAGGTGCACCCGATCGCTGCGCTGCAGAGCGAGTACTCGCTGTGGACGCGCGACCCCGAGCATAACGGCGTGCTGGACGCCTGCCGCCGGCTGGGCATCGCCTTCGTCGCGTACTCGCCGCTGGGCCGCGGCTTCCTCACCGGCGCGATCCGCTCGCCCGACGATTTCGAGGCCGACGACTACCGCCGCTCCAGCCCGCGTTTCCAGGGCGACAACTTCGCGCGCAACCTGGCGCTGGTGGACAAGGTGCATGCCATCGCCGCGGACAAGGGCTGCTCGCCCGCGCAGCTCGCGCTGGCCTGGGTGCTGGCGCAGGGCGAGGACGTGCTGGCGATCCCCGGCACCAAGAAGCGCTCGCGGCTGGACGAGAACCTCGGCGCACTGGACGTGGCGTTGACGAAGCAGGAGCTGGCCGTCATCGATGCGGTGTTCCCGCCCGATGCCGTGGCCGGCGAGCGCTACGCCGCGGCGAGCATGGCGCACGTCAATCGTTGAGCAGGATCAGTCACCGTGCTTCATCCTTGGGAAACTGACTGACGGGAAGACTCCCACCCGTTCGTGCTGGGCGTGGCTTGCGTGGGCAAGCGCAGTCGAAGCGCCGCCAAGGCACCCTTCGACTTCGACTTCGACTTCGACTTCGACTTCGGCCTGCGGCCTACGCTCAGGGCGAACGGGGTTGGTCGATGGTGCAAGCCAGGCCTTCCCCCTCTTCTTCACCCCTGAAGACCGGGCCATCCATTGCCCGTTCCAGCGTCCGCAAACGGGGGAGGGGCTTCATAGGCATCAGCGCATCGTATAGCTGTCGTTGGAACGGTCCGCGTCCGGCAGCTTGTGCCCGGGATCGAGCTCCAGCTTCGCGATGCGCCGGGTCGTCGGCAGGGTCACCTTCGGCGTGCCGCTGAAGCGCCAGGTTTCCACCGGCAGGCGGATGTCGCGGTGCGTGCCGTCGGCGAAGTCCACCCGCAGCGTGGCCGGCATCACCAGCTTCTGCCGGCTGACCAGGTTCACCACCACGCCCTTGGCCGGATCGTTGTCCACGTAGCTGGCGCCGGTGATGCCCATGTCGAGCTGCCAGTTGTGGAAGTACCAGCCGCGCCACCACCACGACAGGTCCTCGCCCGCCGCGCTGTCCATGAAGCGGAAGAAATCCGAGGGCGTGGGATGGTGGTAGGCCCAGGTGCGGATGTAGGCGCGGAACGCGGGATCGAAACGGTCGGGGCCGAGGATCTGCTCGCGCAGCAGGATCAGGCCCAGCGCGCCCTTGAAGTAGCTCACCGGGTGGCGGTACTTCTCGCTGATCGTGTCGGCATGCGCCATCAGCGTGGGCGCGTCGCGGTCGGCCAGCAACGGCAGGATGTCATCGACCGGATTGCCGCCCTGCGGCGCGTATTCGGCATCGCGCTTGGGCCCGTATTCGCCGTGGTTGAAGGCATCCGACGCGTAGACGTCGATGAAGGTGTTGAAGCCCTCGTCCATGAACGCATGGCGGCGCTCGTTGGAGCCCACGATCATCGGGAACCAGCTGTGGCCGATCTCGTGCGCGGAGATCCAGAACAGCTCTTTGCCGCTGTCGGTATAGCCGTCGAACACGATGCCGGGGTATTCCATGCCGGCACCGTGGCCGCCGAGGTTGATCGCATTCGGCCAGGGATAGGGATACCACTTCGAGGAGAAATGCTCGACGGCGCCCTTGATGTACTCGGTGGAGCGGTTCCACTTGTCGGCGCCCACGCCCTCGACCGGGTAGATCGACATGGCCATCGCGTGCTTGCCGCCGGGCAGGTTGATGCGCGCGGCGTCCCACACGAAGGCAGGCGAGGCGGCGAAGGCCACGTCGCGCGTGTGTTCCATGTGGAAGCGCCAGGTCAGCGTGCCACTGTGGATGGGACGGCTGGCGGGATCGTTCACCTCGTCCGGCTTGCGGATGTACACGGTGCGGTCGCTCTTCGCGGCTTCGGCCAGGCGCTGGCGTTCGGTGGCGGTGAGCACTTGCTCGGGGTTGGTCAGCTGGCCGGAGCCCTCCACGATCCAGTTCCACGGCACCGTCACGGCGTAGTCGATGGTGCCGTATTCGAGGTAGAACTCCTGGCCGAGGTAGGGCAGCGTGTCCCAGCCGCGCAGGTCGTCGTACACCGCCATGCGCGGGAACCACTGCGCGATCTCGTAGATGTCGCCGTTCTTGGTCGGTGTGACCGCGGTGCGGCCGCCCCAGACACCGGGTACGGTGTAGTGGTAACGGATGCGCAGCTTCAGCTGGCCGCCCTTGGCCTTCAGCGCCGTGGGCAGGTCCACCCGCATGCGCGTGTCGTCCACCAGGTAGTGAACCGGCCGGCCGCCCACTTCCACTGCGTCGAGCTGGTAGCCGTCGGTGGACTGGCCCGGCTTGCTCGGCCACGGCGAGGTGATCGTGCCGCGCGAATCGGGCTTGTAGATGTTCTGGTCGAGCTGCACCCATACCGCGTCCAGCGCGTCGGGACTGTTGTTGGTGTAGGTGATGGTCTCGTCGCCCGACAGGCCGTGCGTGGCCGGGTCGATGCGCGCCTTGATGGCGTAGTCGGCGCGGTTCTGCCAGAACGCGGGGCCAGGCTTGCCGGCGCCGTCGCGGAAGGCGTTGACGGGCTGCGGCAGGGACAGCGGCGCGAACAGCGCCTGCGGATCGAACGGGGAAGCGGCCTTGCCCTGCGCATGGGCCGGCGCGCATACGGCGGCGACGAGCAGGGCGGCACAAGCCGGAAGGGAGTTCTTCATCGTGGGGATCGGTCGTGGGGACCGCCCCACTATAGGGAATGCAGGCCGCGCGGACGGATAGGTCGAAAGTCACCGTTAAACTAGGCGCATGAGCAGCCCCGACCAGTCCCAACTCGGCAAGACCACGGTCTACGCCGACCGCTACGACCCAAGCCTGTTGTTCCCCATCCCGCGCGCGGCCAAGCGCGCGGAAATCGGCGTGGGCGAGCCCCTGCCCTTCCACGGCACCGACATCTGGAACGCCTACGAGCTGTCGTGGCTGGACCGCCACGGCAAACCGCACGTGGCAGTGGCCGAGTTCCGCGTGCCGGCCAGCTCGCCGAACATCATCGAATCCAAGTCGTTCAAGCTTTACCTGAACGGCTTTGCGCAGGAACCGCTGGACAGCGCGGACGCGCTGCAGATGCTGCTGCGGAAAGACCTCGGCGCCGCCGCCGGCGCCGAGGTGGGCGTGACCCTGCACCCCGCACGCACCGCCGCGCATGCGTTCGCCGATCTCGCCGGCGAATCCATCGACGGCCTGCCGGTGGCGATCGACGACTACGGCCCGCCCAAGGCCGATTACCTGCGCGCCGACGCCAGCGCCGCGGTGGCCGAGGAGATCCTGGTTTCCGACCTGCTGCGCTCCAACTGCCCGGTCACCGGCCAGCCCGACTGGGGCAGCGTGCAGATCGCCTACCGAGGTGCACCCATCGACCGCGAAGGGCTGCTGCGCTACCTGGTCTCCTTCCGCACCCACACCGAGTTCCACGAACAGTGCGTGGAACGCATCTACATGGACGTGATGGCGCGTTGCGCGCCCG
>JAJXWZ010000256.1 GCA_021781345.1 Pseudomonadota bacterium | reverse complement strand
CTTCCACCGCCGACATGTCCTGCGCGAATGTTGCGCGCGGCGCCACCAGTTTGCAGAAGAACGCCGGCATGCCGATCCGTCCCGCGGCTGGGCGGCGTGATGTTACTTCAATTCGATCCCGCGGACACCGGCGATCCGGCCGACGCCGGTGAAGACACGACCATCCCCGGCGGATGGACCGGCGATGACCCGGAATGGCCCGATGCCGGAGGTGCCGCGGCCACGCTTGCGATCACCGGCTTGTCCCAACTCCCGGTGACATGGTAGATGCTGCCGGCGGCCTTGTTGATGCCCCTGCCCAGCAAGCCCTGCACCACCAGGCCCGCGGCCGCCCCCACCGGGCCGCCGATCACGGCGCCGACCACCGGCAGCGTCCCGCCGACGTGCGGCGTGACGTCGACGGTGAGATCGTAATCGCGCGCGCGGAATCCCGTCCGCCCCTGCATCGCGATCCGCGCGGCGGGCGCCGTGATGACCATGTCCCGGGTGTAGGCATTGCCGTCCTTCAGGGTGAAGTTGGCGGATGCACGGTCGAAACCGAATCCGGTCTTGAACACGTCGCCGAAATGCAACATCAGGCGGCTCGGCAATTCGCGCAACGACAGCAGGCCCAGCAGGCGCCCCAGGCCGGGCTTCACCGCGAGAATGCGGCCCTCGCCCACCTTGATGCCCAGTGCACCATCCATCCACGCGAGCGAGAACGACGACGGCGCGCCGGGCCAACTGCCGTCGATGTGCACGTGCGCGTCGCTGCCACCGGCCAGCAAGCCGCTGAAGCCGAAGGCGTCGAGGGTCTTGCCGAAATCCTTCGAGCGGATGTCGATGACCATGCGCGACACGCTCGACGCCTTGCTGCCGTTCCATTGCCCCTGCGACTGGATGGTGAAATCGGATCCCTTCGAGTCGAATTCGGCGATGCGCATGCCCTGCGCGGTCGGCACGCTCTCGAAAGCGGTCGCGCCGAGCTGGACCTTGCCAAGCTTGAGGTCGCCGATGCCGACGTGCAGCGGCGGCACCGCGCCTGGCGCGATCGGCGAGTCCACCGGGGGTGGCGCGGACGCGGGCGGTTGTTTCGACGGCGGCGGCTCGGGCCAGTACAGATGCTGCAGGTGCGCGGTGATGCCGCGCGACATCAGGCCGCTGGTCGGCAGTTCGACCGTACCCTTCACCGCCGCGCCATCCAGGCCGATGGTGTCGTTTTGTGCGCCGGCGTCGAAGGAAAACCGCAGGGCGCCCAGATCGGTACCGAACACCTGCGCCGAATCGGTCGCCACGGCCGCTTGCGAAAGCTGCGGAAATCCGCCACCTGACTGGCCACCCATGGCCTGCTGGATCCACCCGCTCAGGTCGAGTCGCGACGCGTGCCCCGCGACCACGAGGCCGGCGGCCGGAACGCTGCCAGGCGGCGTGCCGCCGAAGTTCATCGACAGCGCGGTCGGCCGGTCGTGGGTGGGGTCGGCCAACCGCCCACGCACCTGCAGGACGTCGCCCAGCGACACCGAAAGCGGGGCGCCGGCCGGCGGAAGTTGCAAGCGCAGGCTCAATGGCAACCGCGCATCCGCGGGCTTGTCCAGGGGTGCCGGGAAATCCAGTGCGATGCCCTCCAGGCTCGACTGCAGGTTCAGGACCGGCGTCGCCGGTGTGCCGCCACGTCCGTTCACCACGTTGACGCCTATATGGAACGGCGCCACGCCGCTGGCGTGCGCGACCAGCGCATCGAGGCCCGGGTAACCCTGCACCAGCGTCTGCGCCGAAACGCGCGTGTCCATCGCCGCCTCGACGATGTCGCCGGGATCGGCGACGTCGCTGCCCACCGCCATCGACAGCACGGCGGGCGCGCCGCGGAAGGTAGCGGTCAGTCCGCTGGCGCGGAAGCCCTTGCCCTGGATCAGCAACGGACCGGTGAGTTTTTTCAGTTTCAGGTTCCACTTGTCCGCGGTCACGTCGGCATCGGCCAGATCGACCTTGCCGTCGAGCGTGAAGTCCTCCGCCTTGTCGAGCGGAATGGCGAGCTGGATGCCGAACTTGCCGGTGCCGCCGATCGTCATGCCCTGGAGCGCATCGAGCGCGCCCGCGCCGACCGGGCTGTGGCGCACGAAGTCCAGCAGGTCCCCGCCGCTGCCGCCTCCCTCCACTTCGAGATCGAGCACGCCATGGTGCATGTCGGGGATCGTGGCGATCGCGTGCGTGGCGGTCACGCCGAGGACATTCAGATGCGTCGCCACGATGCCCATGTGGTTGTCGACGAAGTCCAGCGCGGCATCGACCCCGGTGGCGCGCGGCCAGGCATCGGAGAAATCGAAGCTGGCACCACGCACCACGCCGGTCGCCTCGAACCGCCCGGCGTGGTCGAGGAACGGCCAGTCGTCGAGATCGCCGCGGACCACGACGCGTCCGGACGTGACGTCGCCAGCGACGATCGCGTGGTCGAGCCACGCAACCAGCTTCGGCGGCATGTTGCGATACGGCCAGAACAATTTCGCGTCGGTCGCCTGCGCGCGTTCGATCGCCGCGTAGGCGGAAACGAACGGTCGATGACCGGACCCCAGCCAGACCAGGTGCGCGCGCGCATTGCCCGCGAGTCCGCCGTTGTCGAAATGCAAGTCGTCGGCGCCGATGTTCCAGAGACCGTCCTCCCGCCACGCCGTGAAGGTTCCCCCGAATCTCCCGAACACCAGCGGCTTGCGGAACACATCGGTCAGGGCGAGTGCGGCCGGTTGGCTCGGCAATTCCAGCGAAAGCGCACGATCGTCCACGCGCAGGACGCCCGAAGCCAGCGCGATGCCGGGTGCCGCGCCATCCGCCAGCGTCCGCAGGCCGGAAAACCTCGCGTCCGCATCAAATGGTCCATCCTGCTGCCATGCCACTGCAGCGCTGTCGAGCTGCACATGAGGCTGCGCGTTCGCGATCCAGTCGACCAGCGCCGGCGGCGCCTGAGGTGCCATCGCCATCAGCGAGAACCAAGGCGTCACGTCGATCCCGCGCGCAGCCGCCGTCACGCGCCACTCGCCCGGATGACCCCGCACGTGCGCGATCGCGCCACCGGCCTGGTCGATGTCCGTGCCCGGCTTGCCTGGTCCGCGCCACGCCAAGTCCCAGCCACCGTCGACCCGTCGTGCCTTCGCGATGCCCGCCCACGCCGCCAGGTTCACTGCACGTTTGCCAGGACCGGAGGCCACCAGGCCGCGCACGGCATAGCGCGCGGCCGCCGAGGCCAGCCTGCCGGCGTGCCAGGTGCCCCACACATCCACGTCGGCGGTACCGCTGCGCACGACGTAACCATGCAGGTCGATGCCATGCGAGGCAGCCGCGAGATTGAGGGCACGCGTGGCGACGTGCAGCGAATAATCGCGCGCGGACGCGTCCATGCTGCCGTTGATGGTCGCCGCCTGGCGCGTGCCCGCCTGCTGGATGCTGCCGCCGAAGCGAACCGATTCGCCGACGTTGACCGCGCGCAGGCGCGGCGCGAACAGCCGCCACGAATGGCCCGTCACGTCGTCCACGATGTCGATGCGCAAACCGCGCAAATCCAGGTCCACCGGCAGCGACTGCAAGGAGGCGTGGGATTCTCCCGCCGCGCTGCCGAACCCGATCACCTGCCACCCCGATCGGGAATGCTCGACCCTCAGCTCCATGTCTTTGAGGCGCAGCGTGATCCAGCGATGCGCAGGTTTGAACCACGCACCGAAATCGAACTTCAACGCGGCGTGCGGCAACGTGAAGGGCTTGCCACCCGGCCGCCCCGGGCCCAGCGTCAAGTCGCGCACCACCAGCAGGGGTCCCGAGGGCTGCCACTGGCTCGAGAT
>JAJXWZ010000083.1 GCA_021781345.1 Pseudomonadota bacterium | reverse complement strand
GGAATTGCGCAGGCTGATCACGCCCAGCGCGGCGACCACCGCGACGGAGGCGAACAGGTAGAAGGCCAGCAGCTCGATGCTCATCGGTTCGTCGTCCCGTCGCTCAGCGGTAAGCCGCGTCCTGCGCGCGCGCAGCGGCAATCTCTTTCTCGAAACGGTCGCCGATCGCCAGCAGCTGGGTCTTGGTGACGATGTTCTCGCCGCGCTGCTCGAAGTGATATTCGTGGATGTCCGTCTCGACGATCGAATCGACCGGGCAGGATTCCTCGCAGAACCCGCAGAAGATGCACTTGAACAGATCGATGTCGTAGCGCGTGGTGCGGCGCTGGCCGTCGGCGCGCGGCGCCGAATCGATCGTGATCGCCAGCGCCGGGCACACCGCCTCGCACAGCTTGCAGGCGATGCAGCGCTCCTCGCCGTTGGGATAGCGGCGCAGCGCATGCAGGCCGCGGAAGCGATCGGACTTGGGAATGTGCTCCTGCGGATAGCGCATCGTGAACTTGGGCTTGAACAGGTACTTCAGGGTCAGACCCATGCCGCTGAACAGCTCCAGCAGCAGCAGGCTCTTGAAATAGCGGGCGACGCGCGACATGGTCAGGCTCCCGGCGTGACGATGTGGAAGTACTTCAGGCAGCCGGCCACCAGCACCCACACGATCGTGATCGGTATGAACACCTTCCAGCCCAGACGCATGATCTGGTCGTAGCGGTAACGCGGGAACGTGGCGCGAAACCACAGGAACAGGAACGCGAACACGAAGGCCTTGGCGAACAGCCAGAAGAAGCCCGGGGCGCCCAGCAGGCCCCAGCTGGCCGGGAACGGGCTCATCCAGCCGCCGAAGAACAGGATCGGCGCCAGGAACGACACCAGGATCATGTTGGCGTATTCGGCGAGAAAGAAGATCGCGAACGCCGAACCCGAATACTCGACGTGGAAGCCGGCGACGATTTCCGATTCGCCCTCGGCGACATCGAATGGCGCGCGGTTGGTCTCGGCCACGCCGGAGACGAAGTAGATCACCATCACCGGCAGCAGCGGCAGCCAGAACCAGTGCAGCAGGCCGCCCTGCTGGGCATCGACGATCACGGTCAGGTTGAGACTGCCCGCCAGCACCAGCACGCACACCAGTGCCATGCCCATCGCCAGCTCGTAGGACACCACCTGCGCCGCCGAACGCATCGCGCCCAGCAGGGCATAGCGCGAGTTGGAGGCCCAGCCGGCGAGAATGATGCCGTACACGCCCATCGAGCTCATCGCCAGCAGATACAGCACCCCGGCGTTGACGTTCGACAGCACCAGGCCCTGGCTGAACGGCACCACGGCCCACACCGCCAGCGCCGGGATCAGGGCCATCAGCGGCGCCATGAAAAACAGGAAGCGATTGGCGTTGGCCGGGACCACGATCTCCTTGATCAGCAGCTTGACCACGTCGGCGAAAGCTTGCAGCAGACCCAGCGGCCCGATCTCGTTCGGGCCCAGGCGCACGTGCATCCAGCCGATGACCTTGCGCTCCCAGTAGACGAACATCGCCACCGCGATCACCAGCGGCAGGGTGATGGCGAGCACCTTGACCAGCGTCCAGGCGACCAGGATCAGATCGTCATGCATGGGGCTCAGGCCTTGTCGAGGGTGAGGGCCGCGCCGTATGGCGGCAGCGTGGCGGTCACGGCGTGGCCGGCTTCGATCCATGCGGTCGCGCGCGGCACGGCGGCGTCGGCCAGCAGCGGCAGCGCGATGTCGCCGATGCGCACCGGCGCGCCGGCAACGAGCCCGCGCGCGGCGATCTCCGCGGGATGCAGGCGCACCGTCGGCGCATGGTTGAGCGGATGCGCGTTCAGCGCCGGAGATCGGCGCAACACGCCATCGCCGCGATAGATGCCCACCGTGGCAAGGCGAGCGAGCGCCGGCGCCGCACCGCGCGCGGGCAACGTCGGGGACACCGCGGGCGGCGGCTCCACGGCCAGCAGCGGCGCCAGCGCGGCGCGCAGCTCGTCCAGCGTGGTGAACTCGAAGCCGGCGCTGCCGAGCAGCCCGCCCAGGGCACGCAACACGCGCCAGCCGGGCCGCGCCGAGCCGGGCAGCCGGGCGCCGGCCGGCACGCTCTGCGGCAGGCCGTCGAGGTTGACCAGCGTGGCATCGATCTCCGGCGTCAGTCCGATCGGCAGGATGACGTCGGCGACGCCGCGCAGGGCTTCGCCGGAAAATGCGGAAAAAGCGATCACCACCTCGGCCTGATGCAGCGCCCGCAGCGCCTGCGCGCCGTCGGCGAAATCCTCCGGCACCTCGGCGCCGTACAGCACATAGGCCTTGCGCGGCTGCGCCAGCTGCGCGGCCGCAGCCAGGCCTTCCGGTCCCGGCCGCACGCCGACTCGACCCAGGCCGACCGCGTTGGCGCCAGCCGGAATCTCGTTGCAGGCGGCACCGGTGGCGCGCGCGATGTAGCGCGCCAGCTCGCGCAACCACGCCGACTGCGGATGCTCGCTGGCGGCATCGCCCAGGATCACCACCGCCGACGCTGCGTCCCGGAGCGCGTGCACTGCCGCGCGGGCGGCGTCGCTGACCGTGGCCGCGGAGACTTCCGATGCCAGCGCCGCAGCGGGCGCAACGCCGGTCAGCTCCATCGCCGCCCTGGCATAGCCGAGCAGCGCCGCGACCAGCGCCTGGGGAGCGACCGCATCCTCGCCAGCCAGTGCGTAGTTGAAATCGAAGCGTGCGGGATTGACCGCGAACACCGTCGCCCCGCGAACGCAAGCCTGGCGCAGGCGATGGTTGAGGAGCGGCAGCTCACGACGCAGGTCGCAGCCGACCAGCAGCGCCGCACGCACCGTGGCGATCGCGGCGACCGGCAATTCGAACACCCGCCCTCCCCCGGCATCGGACGGATCCAGCGCGCGCAGGCGGCAATCGAGGTGGGCACTGCCCAGTCCGGCCAGCAGACGCGCCAGCAACAGACCCTCCTCGCAGGAAGTCGCCGGCTGCACCAGCGCGCCGATGTCGCTGCCGGCCACGCCACGCAGGCGTTCGACGACGACGCCCAGCGCCTCGTCCCAGCCGGTCGCGTGCCAGGCGCCGTCGCGCTTGACCATCGGCTGCTGGGCGCGATCGGCGGCATACAGTCCTTCGTGGCTGTAGCGGTCGCGATCGGACAGCCAGCACTCGTTGATCGCCTCGTTGTCGCGCGGCACCGTGCGCAGCACCGCGCCGTTGCGAGTGTGCAGCCACAGATTGGAGCCGAGCGCATCGTGATCGCCGAGCGACGGCCGCGCGATCAGCTCCCAGGCGCGCGCCTTGAAGCGGAACACCTTGTTGGTCAGCGCGCCGACCGGACAGACGTCGATGATGTTGCCCGACAATTCGCTGCCGACGGTCTTGCCGATGTAGGTGCCGATCTCCAGATGCTCGCCGCGGCCCATGCCGCCCAGCTCGTGGGTGCCGGCGATCTCGCTGACGAAACGGACGCAGCGCGTGCACTGGATGCAACGCGTCATGTCGGTGGCGATCAGCGGACCCAGGTCTTCGTCGGCCACCACGCGCTTGCGTTCGGTATAGCGCGATACCGAGCGTCCGTAGCCCAGCGAGAGGTCCTGCAACTCGCACTCGCCGCCCTGGTCGCAGATCGGACAATCGAGCGGGTGATTGATCAGCAGGAACTCCATCACGTCGCGCTGCCAGTGCAGCGCCTTCTCCGAGCGCGTCTGCACCTTCATGCCCTCGGCCACCGGCGTGGCGCAGGCCGGCTGCGGCTTCGGGATCGGCTTGCCGCCCATCTCGACCTCGACCAGGCACTGCCGGCAATTGGCGGCGATCGGCA
>JAJXWZ010000150.1 GCA_021781345.1 Pseudomonadota bacterium | reverse complement strand
GGCAAACCTTGCCGAGTTGGCGCGCCATCGCCGCTGCCTGTGCCGTGCGGCCGCCCGCCGCGTTCAGGATACCTGCCGCCACGGCCAGGCCGGCAATGTCGGCGGTGGTGGTCTCGCGCCGCACCAGGTCAACAGCGATCCGCAGCGCGGCCCAGGGCGTCCGCGTCACCCGCCTTGTCTGCAACAGCCACAAGGAGCCGCTCTGCAACGTGAACCAGAAGTCCTGGACATCGCCGAACAACCGCTCCAGCGTACGCCACATTCTTTCCCGTTCGACCAACACACCCGGCAAGCGCCGCCGCAACGGCGCACCGTCGGGCAGAACCTGCCGTCCGGCCACGACATCTTCACCCTGGCCGTTGAAGACGACATCGAAATAGATCTCGCGCGCGCCGGTCGCGGGGGACGCCGACGCCGACGCCGGAGACCCCTCCAGCATGGCCTTTGTCGCACGGCGCAGGCTGCGATGATCGAGCTCCGCCGCCGCGTCCACCTGCGCCTCCGCTGCCGCATGCGCCATGATCTCGTCGAACGGGCCAGGGAGCAGTCCCAACACGACCTCGGCGGAACCCTGAACGAACCGCCGATAGCTATCCCAGGTCAGCCGCGGCTTGCCCGTCAGCAGAACCAAGCCTTCCACGCGGTCGGCGTTGAGCCCGACAGCGTGCACGGTCTCGAGCATCCCCGGCATGGAGATGGCGGCCCCCGAGCGCACACACACCAGAAGCGGCCGCCGCGGGGCGCCGGAACCAAGGCCGGACGCCGCTCCAACCCGGCACTCCCGGCAGCGAGCGCCGCCGTCGGCGCGACATCGTCCGCGGCGTCGTCGGCCACTTCGAGCACCCGCAGCAGAACCTCGCGGTCGGGGCGCCGGTGCACCACCTCGCGGGCCGCCACCACGAGCAGGTCGGCGTCATACTCAAGACGCCGCGCGCGGAGAGCCCGCCTGGTGTCTTCCAACCACGAGATGGAACGGCTCGCCGCCGGCCAGTGTCGCATCGATCGAGGTCAAGGCCCGGCACCGATGTCACCGGACTGTCAGGCGCCTGCGCAAGCGCCGAAGGTGCCTCTTGGCCGTCAATGGCCGATCAGCGCGATCAGGATCTCCATCGCGATCAGCCCCACGATCACCACCTCGATCAGCGCGGCCCGCGCGGCTGACGCCTCCTGATACAACGCGGTGTAGCTCTCGCGGATGATCGCCAGTTTCCGATCCACCGCGGCGCCGACGGTACGGACCCGGAACAGTTCCAGCGCGGCCGCATAGACGCGCGCGAGATAGACATCCCCGGTTACCTGCAGCGCGTTGTCCACGCGCTCGGTGAGCTCCGTCACTTCCGCGACCTGCGCGGTCAGCTGTCTTGCCAGCCGCGCATAGCGGCGCGACGAAAACAAGGAAACCGTGCGTTGCGTCCGCTCGATCGCGTCATACATGCGCGGCAATTCGGCATCCAGCAGCTCGTCGTAATAGCGCATTTCCAGAAGCTGCGCGTTGGCGACCTCGATAGCGTCCTCCACGTCGGAATCACCACGCGGTTCGTAGATGAAGGCACGGTCCCAGGCGAGCGCGACCAGATCGTCCGTGTAATAGGAAAACCGCGCGCGCAAGAGGTCCTGGCGTGCGGCACCAGACAATGGACGCTTCTCGCCGGACAGCAGGGGCACCAGATCGGCCTGAAGCTGCAACGTTTCGGCCGACAAAGCGGTGTCGAACGATTCCACGGCACCGATAAGGTAGTCTTCCTCGACCATCGTCGCGGCTGGCCGGACAAGCGCGCCGGCAAAGACGGCGCACACGGGTTTCAACAGGCCCGACCACAACCCAGCGCCCGACTCCGCGCCTACTTCGTGATCCACGGTGTTCATCAGCCGCACGAAATCCGTCCAGCCGAGATCGCGCGCTGGCACCCGAAGCGCCAGCGTCAGAACGCCGAAATCATAGAGCCGGCAGATGACATCGGCACTGACCGACACGCCGTCGAGCAGCAGCTTCGCCGGCTCCAGCACCAGCTCCACCGGCGCCACGCCGAACGCGACGGCCTTGGCCGGCGTGGCGCTGAGCCGCGCGCGCGTGGTGACGGCGCGCATGCGTTCCGCCCAGAGCTTTTCCGCCTTCGGCAGATCGATGGCGTAAGCGACATCGAACAGGCGGTACGCCGTGACCGTACCCGAAACCACCCGCAGCTCGCCTGCGTCCATCGTCCTGCCTCAGGTCACCCGGAAATTCCGGAACTGCCAGGGATCGGTGCTGTCCACGTCCTCGGGAAACAGCGCGCCCCGATGCAGCAACGGCGTCCAGTCCGAATAGGCACCCACCAGCTCGCCGAGATAGGGGCGGGCAAGGTCGAGCACCCGCGCTCCGTCGAGCTGTTCGGCTTCCAGGATGCCGGCGCGTGGGTTCTCGATCGCCCACACCATGCCGGCGAGCACCGCCGCGGCGACCTGCAGGCTGGTAGCGTTATTGTAGGGCGCCAGCCTGCGGGCTTCCTCGATGGAAAGGCGCGAACCGTACCAATAGGCGCCGCGCGCGTGGCCCATCAGGAGCACGCCGAGTTCGTCCACGCCGCTCACGATCTCGTCCATCATCAGCCGCTTTTCCGCCTGAAGTTCCCAGTTCTTGCCAGCGAACTCGTGCAGGGACAGCACTGCGTCATCGCAGGGATGATAGGCGTAGTGCACGGTCGGCCGGTAGCGCACCTGCCCGGCCTCGCGCAGCGTGAGGTAGTCGGCGACGGAAATCGATTCGTTGTGGGTGACGAGAAAGCCGTGGAACGGTCCCGCCAGTGGCGTCCAGGTGCGCACGCGCGTGCTGGCGCCGGGACGCATCAGATAGATCGCGGACCCGCCGCCGAACTCGTGCTGCCGCCCATCTTCGGGGAAGCTGCGTTCATGCGTGCCCCAGCCGAGTTCGGCTGGCTGGCAGCCTTCTCCGGTGAAGCCATCGACCGACCAGGTGTTCACGAACTCTCCCGGCCGCTTTGCCTCGTGCGCCGATTGCGTGTCGCGCTCGGCGATATGGATCGCCTTGACGCCGAGACGCTGCGACAGTGCCGCCCATTCGGCCTGCGAGCGTGGCGTGCCGTGCGCGGCCCCGGTGTCGCGCGCGATGTTCAGCAGCGCCTGCTTGACGAAATGCGACACCAAGCCGGGATTGGCACCATGCGTCAGCAACGCGGTCGGCGTGCCCGGCCCCCTCGCCAGCGCCAGCACGCTCTCGCGCAACGCATAGTTGGACCGTTGCGACGGCGTCAGCGACGGATCCGTGTAGCCGCCGGCCCAGGGCTCGATGCAGGTGTCGAGATACAGCGCGCCGACTGCCTGGCACAGCGCGATCAGCGCCACCGACGAAACATCCACCGCAACGTTCAGCAGGAAATCGCCAGCGAACAGCAGCGGGCGCAGCACGGTCTCGTAATTATCGCGCGTGAGCGGTGCCACCGTGCTCCGCACGCCGCAGGCCGCCGCTTGCTCCATGCCACGGGAATCGGCGGTGAGGATGTGGATGCGCTCGCGCGGCATGTCGATGTGGCGCAGGATCAGGGGCAGCACGCCCTGGCCGATACTGCCGCAACCCAGCATCAGCAATCGGCCGGCGAACGAAACGTGCTTCATAGGCAGACTCCCTGTCCCCGGTCAGGCGGCGATGTCGCGGCGTGTCGGCTCATCGACCTGCCACCAAGTTGTCAGTCAGTGGCTGGCGAAGCCTCGGCGGGTTGTATGCCGTGTCGCGCGGTGGGGGCAACGGGCGACCGGCGGCGGTGGTCGGGGGCGACACGCCAGCGACGAAGACGTTCAAGCCCTGCCCGATCGGCTTCCTT
>JAJXWZ010000095.1 GCA_021781345.1 Pseudomonadota bacterium | reverse complement strand
TTCGGCATAGCGGACATCACGGCCTCCAGGTTTACGTGACATGGAAAACAAGAAATCTGTATCACGTATTAAACGTCATGTTTTACGCGGTGTCAAGTCCGCGCCCCTGGCGACGCCCGCGGCCAACGCGCCGACGGGTTGGACCTTCTTCAGCAATCATTCGCACGTCCTGTTCTGCCTCGCGGGCGACCCGATGATGCTGCTACGCGATGTCGCCGCACGGGTCGGCGTGACCGAGCGGGCCGTATTGCGGATCGTGGCTGAGCTGGAGGATGCAGGCGTGCTCAAGCGCACGCGCCAGGGCCGGCGCAACCGCTACGAAGTGCAGCCGCAGGTGCACTTGCGGCACCCCGTGGAAGCGCATTGCACGGTACGCGACCTGCTCGATCTGGTGAACGGTCGGCGGACGTCCCGCGGCAAGCCTTGACCGCCGTGCGGGCGGCGGACAGCGTTCGCCTTTACCGGGAGGTCAAGTGCGCGGCGCGGCGGCGCGGCGCAGGCGGTCGGCGATGGCGAGTCCGAGACCTTTTTCCTCGGGCAGCGCGGCTACGATAACCTCGCACCCGGCGCGATCGAATTCGCGCAGGAATCCGTAAAACCCGCGTGCGTACGCTTCCGCTGTGCCCGGCACATCGATCACCTTGAGGCCCGACCGCGGCTGCGGCCCCGCCTCGCCGCGTGGCCTGAGCAGCCCGACGTGACGACCCTCGGCGTGCAGGCGGACGGCCTCGTCGACGACTTGCGTGGTCGGAAGCAGCAGCAAGCGGGCGCGCGGAGCATAGTGCAACGGATGCTGGCCGGGCGCCCGTACCGGTCCGGCGGACTCCCGTTCGAGCGGCATACCGAGGATTTCCTCGAGCGCTTCGCGCGGAACTCCGCCGGGACGCAGCAGGCGCGGCGGATCGCGGGAGAGGTCCAGGATCGTGGACTCCAGACCAACCGTGCAGGCGCCGCCGTCCAGCACGTAGTCTACCGCCTCTCCGAGCGTTTCCCGCACATCCGCGGCGGTGGTGGGACTGACCGCCCCGAAGCGGTTAGCGGAGGGCGCGGCGAGTGCGCTGCCGAACGAGCGAAGCAGCCGCAAGGTGAGCGGATGGTCGGGCACCCGCAGCGCCACCGTCGGCTGGCCACCGGTCACGATGGGAGGCACTCGTGCCGGCCGCGGCAGGATCAGCGTCAATGGTCCGGGCCAGAATCGCGCGGCCAGGCGATGCGCGATCGGCGGCACGTGTGCCGCCCAGTGCTCCAGCCAGTCGGCCGCGCCCAAGTGCACGATCAGCGGATGCGTGGGCGGCCGCCCCTTGGCTGCGAAGATGCGCGCCACGGCGGCCTCGTTGGTGGCGTCGGCCGCCAGTCCGTACACGGTTTCGGTGGGGATCGCGACAAGGCCGCCTGCCCGCAGCACGGCGACGGCCCGTGCAATTTCATCGTCACTTTGCATGCGTCACATGATGCCTTGTCCGGCATCGATCGTGGGGACCTCGGTCCCGGTTGGCTACGACGGCAGCGCCTGCCACGCTGCCAGGGCCGACCGCCGCGTGGCCACCGGATCGGCCATCGGCAGTGGGTATCCGGCTTTGGCCAGGGCTTCCTGGTCACGCCATGGCTCCAGCAGGAGCTTCGACGGAAGCTTGGCGAGTTCGGGTAGCCAGCGCTTGAGATACACCGCTTCGGGATCGAACTTGGCAGCTTGCGAATATGGATTGAAGACCCGGAAATAGGGCGCGGCATCCGCACCGCAGCCTGCCACCCATTGCCAGCCGAGCGTGTTGTTGGCGAGGTCGGCGTCGACCAGCGTGTCCCAGAACCAGCGTGCACCATGCAGCCAGTGCTGGCGGAGGTTCTTGGTCAACCAGCTGGCGACGACCATGCGCGCGCGATTGTGCATCCAGCCGGTCGTCCACAGCTCGCGCATGCCGGCGTCGACCAACGGTATGCCGGTCGCGCCGCGTTGCCAGCGATCCAGCACACCGGCATCGCGGTCCGTCCAGCGGAACGCGTCAAAGCGTGGATTGAAGTTCGTGGCAGGTGTTTCCGGGAAGTGGTACAGCAGGTGATGCGCGAACTCGCGCCAGCCCAGTTCGCGCAGGTAAGGCTCGGAGTCGGGCTTGCGGCGCGCGCTTGCGTGTTCGAGCCGCGCCTGCAGGATGTGGTGGATCTGGCGTGGCGTGATCTCGCCGAAATGCAGATGGGGCGAAAGCCGCGAGGTGCCGTGGCGCGCGGGCTTGTCGCGTTCGGCCTTGTAGGCGGACAACGCGTCGTCGGCGAAGATCTCCAGCAGCTCGCGCGCACCGGCTTCGCCGGGATGCCAGGCCTCGTGGAAGCCGGCATCCCAGCCGATCCTTGGCAACAGACCCAGCTCGGCCAGCGGCACACTGCCCGGGAGGCGCAGCCACTCGCGGGCCCGCGCCCTCGGCAGGGGCGCCACGACCTGCAACTGTGCGCGCAGTTTGCGCCAGAACGGCGTGAACACCCGGTAGGGTTGATCCTGTTCGGTAGACACCTGCCACGGCTCGAACCACAGGTTGCCCGGATGGCTTTCGACCATGATGCCGTCCTCGCGCAACGTTGCTTTCAGCGCCGTGTCATGCGCGACCGCCTCAGGCTCGTAGCGTCGATTCCAGTGGACCGTGTCGGCCCTGCATTGCCGGATCAGTGTGCGCAGCGCAGCCAGTGTGTCACCGCACGCAATGAACAATTGCCCGCCCTGTCGTTGCAGGCTGTCCTGCATGGCCCGCAGGGAATGATGCAACCACCAGCGGCTGGCCGCACCGGGTTGCCAGGGCGATTCTTCATGCGGTGCGTGGACGTACGCCACCAGCAGCCGTTCATGGGCATCGCAGGCTGCGTGCAAGGCGGGGTTGTCCTCCAGCCGCAGGTCGCGGCGAAGCAGGACCAGAGCGGTCGTCATCGCCGGGACGCCTTCGTGATTTCGGGTGCATGCATCGCGGGCTTCACCGAGCGTCGACCGAATGGTGTCAAGAATGACATGTGCTTGCGGCTCGATTCTCCACCGGCGTGTTCAGCCTCGTCCAGCCGGCCTGAAAGGTCGTGGCGGACCGTGCCGATTCGGCGCAGCACTGTCGATACGAAAGATACGACGGGATGGTTTCAACCATTCGCAGACGTCATTCGCCGTCTCTCGCGCCGGGGGCGATGAGGCGGGAAAAACCGCGCTGCAGCGCCCGCACGCCCCGCCACAGCTTGGGGACCAGCCACGCCAGCAGCAGCACGAACAGGGCCAGCAACACCACGAACAGCGCCGGATGCCTGATCGCCAGCCACATTCCGATCAGCAGCACCCCGTCCTCCGAATAGCTCAGCGTCCAGTTTGAAAGCGGTTCCGGCGAAGCATTCACCATCGCACGCGTACCGGCCTTGGCCACGTGCGTGCCCGCCGCCAGCGCGCCACCCAGGATCGCGGCGACAGCCTGCGTTTCCGGGGTTGCGTTGGCGAACACACCCCAAGCCAACAAGGCGCCCACGGGAATCCGCACGAACGTCTGCAGGCTGTCCCAAACCGAATCGAGCGCGGGAATCTTGTCGATCAGGAATTCGACGACCAGCAGGATTCCGGTCGTGACCAGCACCGGCGTGTGGACGAGGATTTCGAGCTTCGGTGGCAGTGCGACGACGTGGAATCGCGCGAGCATGCCGGCGACAAACAGGGCGGCGTAGAGCCGGAACCCAGAAGCCCACGATAATGCGCCCGCAAGCGCAACCGAAGGAAGGGCCAGCATGGTGACGGACTCCCCGGATCGACCGGATGACGATACGCCGTTTGCGGGCGCGTGCGCTATGATCCGGCCACGACCGCAACGCTGGAGTGATGCATGGTTTGGGGTCTGGCTCTCGTTTCGCTGATGGCCTTCCTGCTTGCTTTCGCAAGCCATTCGCCGGGCTGGATGGGCCTCGGCATCTGCGTCGGCTTCGTCTGTGGCGTCGCGGCGGCGCTGGTCTTCATCGACCGTCACGTGCGAGCGAGTTCACGCCCGGAACACATGACCCGCGGCGAGGTGGAAGCGCTGCGCCGCACGGTGCGGAAGCCCGACAACGCCTCCCGGCAACTGCCGCCTTCGGAAACGCACTGACGTTCTTTTCACCTTCGCGGCCACGCCGGTTTGCTACGCTAGTCGCCTTGTCCGGCTCCGAGGAGACTTGAGCGATGAGCAAGCTGCATGCCGTTCCGTCCGCGTTTGCCGCCGCCGAGCAGATCACGCCCGATACCTACGCACGCCTGTACCGGGAATCGATCGAAAATCCCGAGGGATTCTGGGCCGATGCCGCCGGGCGCATCGACTGGATCAAGCCGCCGACGCAGATCAAGGATGTCTCCTTCGACGCCAGGGACCTGCACATCCGCTGGTACGCGGACGGGGTCCTGAACCCGACCGTCAGCTGCCTTGACCGGCATCTGGAGACACGTGGCGACAAGACCGCGATTCTGTTCGAGGGGGACGACCCCGGGGTTTCCCGCGCGATCAGCTACCGCGCGTTGCATGCGGAGGTCTGCAAACTCGCCAATGCGCTCAAGCACCTTGGCGTGGGCAAGGGCGACCGGATCGCCATCTACATGCCGATGATTCCCGAGGCCTGCGTGGCCATGCTGGCCTGCGCGCGCATCGGGGCGGTGCATTCGGTGGTGTTCGGCGGCTTTTCGCCGGACGCGCTGGCCGGTCGCATCGCCGATTCGCAATGCAAGCTGGTGATTACCGCCGACGAGGGCGTGCGCGCCAGCAGGAATATCCCGCTCAAGGCCAACGTGGACGAAGCGCTGACGCGGCCGGGTACGACCAGCGTCGAGACCGTGGTCGTGGTTCGCCGCACCGGCGGCAACGTCGCCATGCAATCGCCACGCGACCGTTGGTGGCACGCGTTGGTGGACGGCCAGTCGAGCGAGTGCGAGCCGGAACCGATGGACGCAGAAGATCCCTTGTTCATCCTGTACACCTCGGGGAGCACTGGCAAGCCCAAGGGCGTCCTGCACACCACCGGCGGCTACATGGTATGGGTGTCGTACACGCACGCAGCGATCTTCGACCTGCGCGAGGACGATGTGTACTGGTGTACCGCCGACGTCGGCTGGGTCACCGGCCACAGCTACATCGTGTACGGACCGCTCGCGAACGGCGCGACTTCTCTGGTGTTCGAGGGCGTGCCGAACTGGCCGGACGCCTCGCGGATCTGGCAGGTCTGCGACAAGCACCGGGTGACGATCCTGTACACCGCACCGACCGCGATTCGCGCACTGATGCGCGAAGGTGATGCGCCGGTGAAGAAGACCTCGCGCGCGTCGTTGCGTCTGCTCGGCTCGGTCGGCGAACCAATCAACCCGGAAGCCTGGGAATGGTATTTCAACGTCGTGGGCGATGCCCGCTGCCCGATCGTCGATACCTGGTGGCAGACCGAAACCGGAGGCATCCTGATCTCGCCGCTCCCGGGCTCTTACACATTGAAGCCCGGCGCGGCGATGAAGCCCTTCTTCGGCATCGTTCCGGCCCTGCTGGATGCGGACGGCAAGCGCATCGAAGGCGAAGGCGAGGGCAATCTCGTGATCACCGATTCCTGGCCCGGGCAGATGCGCACGGTTTACGGCGACCACCAGCGTTTCGTTGATACATATTTCAAGATGTATCCGGGTGCCTACACCACCGGCGACGGCGCACAACGGGATGCCGACGGCGACTGGCGCATCACCGGACGCATCGACGACGTCATCAACGTGTCCGGCCATCGCATCGGCACGGCCGAGGTCGAGAGCGCGCTGGTCTCGGATCCGCGCGTGGCCGAGGCCGCGGTGGTCGGATGTCCGCACGATATCAAGGGCACCGCGATCTACGCATTCGTCACGCCGAAAGCCGGCATCGATCCGGACGACGCGTTGAAGAAGGAGCTGGTCACCGACGTGCGCGCGCAAATCGGTGCGTTCGCGGCACCGGAATTCCTGCAATGGGCCCCGGCGCTGCCCAAGACCCGCTCGGGCAAGATCATGCGTCGCATCCTGCGCAAGATCGCGGAAGCCGGTGGCGGCGACGTGGACCTTGCCGCGCTCGGTGATATCTCGACCCTGGCCGATCCCTCCGTGGTCCAGCATCTGGTCGACCAGCGATTGCGGCATTGACGTCCGCCAAAGAGTTATCGCGTGATGTCCCGCGACCTGACTTTCGTCGAAGCCAGCCCGCAGGCCGTCGCTCCTGGGCTGGACGCCGGTTCGATCGACCTGTGGCGTTTGCCGTACGCAATGTCGCATCGACGCGCGCCGATGCTGACGCTGCTGGCGGCCTATCTCGGTGTTTCCGCCGAGGAGGTCGTTCTCGAACAGGGAGACCAAGGCAAGCCGCACCTCGCATCCATGTTCCGGGCTGGTGCCGGGCTGTCGCTCGATTTCAACTGGTCGCACAGCGGCGAGCTTGCCTTGGTTGCGATCACCCGCGCCGGCACGGTGGGCGTGGATATCGAGCGCGCCGACAAGAATCTCCGTTCGCTCGAGATTGCGCAGCGGTTTTTCGATCCATCCGAAGCGGAGGCGCTGCAATCGCTCGCCCCGGACTCACGGGACCACGCCTTCATCGGCTTGTGGTGTGCCAAGGAATCGGTGCTTAAGGCTGCCGGCCACGGGCTTTCGTTCGGATTGGCGAGACTCGTGTTTGCCCATCGTGGTGCCGCCGACTGGACGCTCGAACGCATCGATCCAATGCTCGGCGATGTTCGAGACTGGCGACTCGCGGGCTTCGATGCAGCACCCGGATATCGCGGTTCCCTGGCCTGGTGCGGAAGCGCCCGCCGCATCCGTCCATTCCAGCCGGCCCGAATCGATACCGCCTGAAAGCGGTCGCCGGCGGACACGGAACTCCGGATCCGGAACGCGGTCTGAACTGTGCGGGTAGTCTCCCCGTAAAACCGTCCGAACAGCGAACGGGCGGCGTTGCACTCTCGGGCGCAGAGTTTTCTCTGCGCCTTTTTATATGCGTGAACTTGTCGTGCTGGGTCGTTACCATCCGGATGCGGACCATCCGGCCCGCGTGTGTCAGGCTATCCATTCAGCACTGGTGCCCCGATGACCTTGCTCAGTGTCAACCTCAACAAGATTGCCCTGCTGCGGAATGCCCGCGGCGGCGACGAACCCGGATTGCTGAAGGCGACCGAGACATGCATCACGGCAGGTTGCGGCGGCATCACCGTGCATCCACGACCGGACCGCAGGCACATCACCGCCGAAGACGTGGGGCTGTTGGCGGAGCTGACGCGTGGGCGCGTCGAGTTCAATATCGAAGGCAATCCGTTTGCGGCAGAGCGTCCGGGTTATCCCGGATTCCTCGAACTGGCGCGGCTGGCGCGGCCGGCGCAGGCGACGCTGGTGCCCGACGCGGATGGCCAGCTCACCTCCGATCATGGCTTCGACCTTGAACGGGACATCCCGCAACTTGCGCCCTTGGTCGCCGAGCTGAACAGCCTGGGATGCCGCGTGTCACTGTTCGTCGATGCCGGCACCTCCCGCGGATTCGACCAGGCGCGAGCCATCGGCGTGGCCCGGGTCGAACTCTATACGGGCCCGTACGCACAGGCCTTCGCACACGACGAGGGCGATGCCGAACTGGCGCGTTGCGCGGCAACGGCGGAATCGGCGCTGGCTGCTGGTTTGGGCGTGAACGCCGGCCACGATCTCAACCAGCGGAACCTGACCGCGTTCCGGCGAGCGATTCCGCAGCTGGCGGAGGTCTCGATTGGCCACGCGCTGATCAGCGAGGCACTGTATGACGGATTGGCCCCGACGGTAAGCCGGTATCTCACGATACTTCGCTAACCTGCAAAAAAATGCCGCGCTATGCGCGGCATTTCGGGGATCCCGAAGAAGCAGGTTTCAGGGCGTCGAACCGTTCTTGCCCTTGCCGTGCGTGATGAAGCCGATATGGACCATGCCGGCATCCTTGGCTTCCTGCATTACTTTCCAGATGATCCGGTAAGGCGTGGTCTTGTCGGCACGGATATCCAGCTCCGGCTGGGGCGTGTTGCTGGCCTCGGCACGCAGCTTGGCAGAGAAGATCGCATCGCTGATCAGACTGTCGTTCCAGTACAGGGTACCGTCGGGTTCGACGGCGAGGTCGATGGGCGGCACCTCGATCGGAACGGGCTTGGTGTTGGGATCCGCACGCGGCAAGTCGACCTTGATCTTGTGCGACATCAGCGGCGCCGTGATCATGAAGATGATCAGCAGCACCAGCATGACGTCCGCGAGCGGGGTCACGTTGATTTCGGCGCGCGGGATGTCGCTGCCGGTGTTCTCGCCAAGACTCATCGCCATGACGTCAGGTCCTCACTTCTCGAAGCCGATTTTCTGCACGTTGTAGCGACGTGCCTCGGCCATCACTTCGGCCAGATAGTTGTACTGGGTGTCGTCGGTGGCCTTGATGTGCACCTGCGGCTGCTGGTCCAGGGTCTTGGCACCAATGGTCGCGAGCTGCGCCTGCAGATCAATGTTGCTGATCGGCACGTTGTCCCACGTCATCGATCCGTCGGCCTGGATGAACAGTGTATGCGGCGTGGGCGGGTTCTCCGGCGGCTTCACGTTCGGATTGGGTTGGGGCAGGTCGATCTTGATGTTGTGCTGCACCAGCGGCGCCGTGATCATGAAGATGACCAGCAGCACCAGCATCACGTCGATCAATGGCGTGATGTTGATGTCGGCGACCGGCCCGCCGCCGCTATTGGTACTCATGGCCATGGACGAAACCTCTTACTTCTTGGCCGCCGGCGGGGTGGCCGTGGCGGCCTGGCGCGGCATCGCGGGGGTACCACTTTCTATGCGTGCGCCGGTGGAGAAGAAATCGTGCAGGTCGTGCGCGAATTCGTCGAAATGGGCGATGGTGACGCGATTGGCGCGGGAATACGCGTTGTAGGCAATCACCGCCGGGATGGCCGCGAACAGACCGATCGCGGTCATGATCAGTGCCTGGCCGACCGGACCCGCCACCGCGGTAATCGAAGACTCGCCGCTGGCACCCAAGTTGATCAAGGCGTAGTAGATGCCCATCACGGTACCCAGCAGGCCGACGAACACCGCGGCCGAACCGACCGTGGCCAGCAGGGTCAGGCCGCCTTCCAGATTGCGGCTTTCGCGGTCGACGGCCTGGCGCAGGGCCCGGTCGACAAACTCGGAGCGATTCAACGCCTCGACCATACGGCTGCCTTCGTGGCGTTGGTGGTGCGCGGCGGCCGATGCCGCATCCAGCGCGATCTTGGAAAACGGCTCGGAGCGCGGCTGCTTCTCCATCACGCGCACCGCATCTTGTGCCGAGGGGGTATCCCAGAATTTCTGGATGACCTTGTCCATGCGCGAACGGATCAGCGCGTTGCGGATCGCGATAGCAACGATGTAGTACCACGAGGAAACCGACATCACTACGAGCACGATCAACACGATGAAGTCGATCGCGTGATCAAGCGGATGGGTCAGGATTTCATGGAGAAAATGACTCGCGCCAACCTGTTGCAGGGCTTGCGCGTTGGCATTGCCGACTGGTGCGGCGGCGGCGGAGGCTGCTTCTTGGATCATGGCGCTACCCTTCCTTCAAGTTGTAGCAAGTGGAACGTTGGTTGACGGACTCTAACGGATGCAAATCGACGGAACGTGAAATCTACATCATGCCCTGGAGACTGAAGTTGACGGGAATCCTGACTACACCCCCCGCCGGCTTCCCGTTCTTGATGGCCGGATTGAACTTCCATTTGCGGGCAGCATCGACGGCGGCGCGGTCGAGTTCTCGATAACCACTCGATTTCTCCACGGTGACGTTCACCACGTCGCCGGTGGCGTTGATGCTGACATCCAGGACAACCACTCCCTGATGGCCCTCACGCGCAGCCTGGATCGGGTATTGCGGCGGATGCCGGTTCTTGTAGCTGATGTCCACCGATGCGCTGACATCGGCCGGCGGCGGCGGCGGCGCGGGCGGACGCGGCGGAGCGGCCGGCGTCGACATGATGCTCTGTTCCTGCGGCGGCGGCGGTGCCGGCGGCGGCGGCAGCGGCGGTGGCCTCTCGATCTTGATCACCTTCGGCGGCGGCTGCTTGGGCGGCTCCGGCGGCGGTGGCGGTGGCGGTGGCGGTGGCGGTGGCGGCGGAATGAACTGGACGCGCACGATGTTCTGCTTGTTCGCCTTCTTGGCATTCGGCGGTCCCGCCGGCGCAAGCAGCATGATGATGATTCCGGCGTGCAAGGCAATCGCGAAGGCAATCGCGATTGTGCGCCACCAGTTGAATCGATTGCGGTCTCGAGCCGACGTGCGTGCCATCGTGTGTTGAACCAATCGCTGACCTGTTGGGCCCCACTGCGGGTGCCGCTCGCTGTCCGAGACGACATCGCAACCAAGGCGGCGGAAAAGTCTGAAACGTTACACCAGCAAGGTGACTTTGCCTAGGGGGCAAAAGTCATTTCTATCGAATTCGTACCCCGCGGACTGCCGCCCGCAGGAAATCACTTGTGCCCGAGTTGCTTGAGGGTCCGCCGCGCATCGGCTCTCGTTTCCGGATCCTGTTCGGCCTGCTTGTAGGCGGCAATCGCAGCCGCCTTGTTTTTCAGGGCGAGTTCGGCGTTGCCAAGGGTGAGGTACGCCGCACCCATCCGCTTGAATCCACCCTTGGCAATCGCCTGCTTGAGTGCGGCACGTGCTTCCTTGTCGCGACCGAGTTGCTCGAGCATCTGGCCACGCTCGAAATCGACTTCGCCGGTCTTCGCGTCGGGCGACGCCTTGCCGTACTCGACCACCGCGTTCTTGTAGTCGCCCGCGATGGCATAGGAGTCGCCCAGCAGCTTGTAGGTATCGTATCCGGGTTGGACGATGCCCTTGCTCATGCCCTCCTTGATTACCGCGACGGCCTTCATGGCATTGACCTTGGGATCGGAACTGTTCTGGCCCAGGTTGTCGTACATCTTGGCCATGTTCATGTAACCAGCGGCGTCCTTGATCTGCCCGTTCGCGCGCGCGCGTTCGAGCAAAGCCAACGCCTTGCTGTCCTGGTGCGCATTGATGTAGATCGCGATGACGTTCTGCAGCAGCGTGCTGTTGTTCGGATCCTTCGCCAGTGCCGCTTCGGCGAGCTTGGCCGCGTCGTCGTATTTGTCCATCGCGAAGTAGCTGGCCATCTCTATCTGGTCCCAGCTGGGCTGCGGCTGGCTCGTCAGCGATTTGGCCTTCTGGATCGCGGCGACCGCTTCGGGGTATTTCTGGAGACGATAGTAGGCATTGCCCTGCAAGGCATAGATGTCGGCCGACTGCGCGCCGCTCTGCTTGTTCCAAGCATCGAGGGTGGTGAGTGCGTCGCTGTAATCCTCGTCGGCAATGTACATCTGTGCCAACGTTTCGAGCCCCTGGAAATAACTGTCGTTGTCGAGCGCATTCGAATCGAGGGCCTGCTTCTGCAGCGCGATCGCACCCTTCGTATCGCCGCTCTTGTATTTCACCTGCGCCAGCCCCAGGGTGGCCATGGCCTTGGCGTAAGCATTGCTTCCGGAATCGGCGATAGGTTGCAGATCCTTGAGTGCGGTGGCGCTATCCCCGCTGTTGGCAGCTTGCAACCCTTCGTTCAGACCCTTGGCCTCTCTGGCGCTGACGCCAGGGTTCTTGGGTTGCTTGCGGGTTGCATTGGGGTATTTGGTTTTCTGCTCGGCAGGCTTCTCGGACGTGTTCTTTTGTTGGCCGCACTTGTGTTGCAGCATTTGTATGTCGTTGCACTGCGTACCCCCCACCTGTGCAACAGCCGCACCGGATACGGACAGCATGATGAACGCGGAACCCATGGCGCCAAGCAACCAACGGGAATCAAGCTTCATGTGAGGGCCTCTGGCGATGAATCGCGTTTTTCAGAAAGGGGGACGACGAGGGTAGCGCGAGCCATGCGCAAAGCTCAAGCCCCCGCACACGCTACGTTCGTGACCGATCCGCCGGTTACACATCCAGATTCCCGACCCTCAACGCGTTGCTTTCGATGAAGTCCCGTCGCGGTTCAACCACGTCGCCCATCAAGGTCGAGAAAATCTGATCGGCCTCCAGTGCATCTTCTATGCGTACTTGCAGCAAGCGCCGGGTATCCGGGTTGACCGTGGTTTCCCAAAGTTGTTCGGGATTCATTTCGCCGAGACCCTTGAAACGCTGGATCTGCCGGCCTTTCTTGGCTTCATCGAACAACCAGGCCCGCGCTGCCGAGAAACCATCCACGGATTGAGACGCACCGCCCCGCCGCACCTCCGCACCCGCCCCGGTACGACCGTGCAACGCACGTGCGACTTCCAGCAAGGGGCGAAAATCGGCTCCAGAGAAGAAGCTTCGTGGAAGCACCCAGGTGTGCTCGGTCCCGTGTTGCGAGCGTTGCAGCAACCATGCCGCGGGATGCTCGTCGGTGGCCTCGCGCAACTGCAAGCGAAACTGCGGGCGCCCCAGTCCGGTGGCGTTGAGCTTGGACGTCAAGCCCTCTGCCCACTCGCGCAGCGATGCGGCATCAGCCCACGTGCTGTCCTCTAGTGGTGCGTATTCAAGCATCGCGGTGAAAACCCCCGGGTCGCCTCGCTGCGACAAGCGCCCGATTTGGTCCAGCGCCGCCTGGTACTGACGCAGCAAGGTCTCGAGCGCCGACCCATCGACGGAGTCTTTGCCTTCGACCGGAATCCACGCCGCACCCTGCACGGCACTGGCGATCAGGTATTCATTGAGCGCCGTGTCGTCCTTCAGATACAGCTCGTTCTTGCCCTGCTTGATCTTGTATAGCGGCGGCAGGCCAATGTAGATGTGGCCGCGCTCGATCAACTCGGGCATCTGGCGGTAAAAGAACGTCAGCAACAACGTTCGGATATGCGATCCATCCACATCCGCGTCGGTCATGATGATGATTCGGTGGTAGCGCAGTTTTTCGACGTTGAATTCGTCCCTTCCGATACCCGTGCCCAAGGCCGTGATCAACGTTCCGACCTCGGCTGAATTGAGCATCTTGTCGAAACGCGCCTTTTCAACATTCAGTATCTTGCCTTTCAGAGGCAGGACGGCCTGGTACTTGCGGTTGCGCCCTTGCTTGGCCGAACCACCGGCCGAGTCGCCCTCCACCAAGAACAATTCGGAGAGCGCGGGATCCCTTTCCTGACAGTCGGCCAGCTTGCCTGGCAAGCCCGCTATGTCCAGCGCGCCCTTGCGACGGGTCAGCTCGCGCGCCTTGCGCGCTGCCTCGCGTGCTCGGGCCGCATCGACTACCTTTCCCGCAATCAGTTTCGCGTCGATGGGATTCTCCAGAAGGTATTCCTCGAGCTTGGTGTTGACAGCTTGCTCGACGATACCCTTGACCTCGGAAGACACCAGCTTGTCCTTGGTCTGGGAGGAGAATTTCGGATCCGGTACCTTGACCGAAAGGACCGCAATCAACCCCTCGCGCATGTCGTCACCGGACAACGCCACCTTGGAATTCTTGGCTAATCCTGAATTTTCGATGTAATTGCTGAGAGTTCGCGTCAAGGCGGCGCGTAACCCGGTTAGATGAGTGCCACCATCCTTTTGGGGGATGTTGTTGGTGAAGCAGAAGACCGATTCTTGGTACCCATCGGTCCACTGCATCGCCAGTTCCACGTTGGTGTCGCCTGATTGCGCAGTGAAGGAAATCGCGTTGGGGTGCAACGGGGTCTTCAACTGCGACAGGTGTTTGACGAAGGCTTGGATGCCGCCCTCGTACGCGAATACATCTTGCTTTCCAACCCTTTGATCCTGAAGGGTTATTCTTACACCTGAGTTCAAAAATGCCAATTCACGCAGGCGCTTGGCAAGTATGTCGTATTGAAACTCGATGTTGCTGAACGTCTGAGTGCTTGGCAGGAACTTGACCGTAGTGCCACGGCGCCCGGACGGTCCGATCTCGCGCAGCGGATACAAAGGGTCTCCTAGCCGGTATTCCTGTCGGTATTCCTTGTTGTCGCGGTAGATCGTCAGCCAGAGGTGCTCGGAAAGCGCATTGACGACGGACACACCCACACCATGCAACCCCCCTGAAACCTTATAGGAATTCGCATCGAACTTGCCACCGGCATGCAGGACAGTCATCACCACTTCGGCTGTAGAACGCCCCTCTTCCGGATGAATATCGACCGGAATGCCGCGACCATTATCCGCGACGCTCACCGTCCCATCGTCATGGATGGTGACTTCGATTTGGTTGCAATAGCCGGCCAAAGCCTCGTCAATGGCATTGTCGACAACCTCGAACACCATGTGGTGCAGACCCGTGCCATCGTCGGTATCTCCGATGTACATGCCCGGGCGTTTGCGTACGGCTTCCAGCCCTTTAAGAACCTTGATACTGCTCGAATCGTAGGTGTCATTCATGGATAGAGTCTCGAATAGAGGCGCGGCTTTACAAAATGGACCATTATAGCCCGCAGAGATTGCTGATCTCGCCAGCGCGTCATGGCAAGGGTTTGCACCCCGAATGTTCCACGTGAAACATGGATGCCCCCTGGATGTCTATGGTTGCATCCGGCTGTCGTGTACTTGTAAGCCAACTCTGGATTGACCTCGCCGACAACCACCTGATGACGACGGTCAGGTGGTCCAAGTCCAGTTCCGACTCGAGATCGTCCAAGCACAGCAACGGATACTCGCCAATACTATCCTTGAGCCATCGAGTGAGGGCCAGTGCGCATACCAATGCTGCCGCCTTGGCCTGGCCCCGAGACAAATGCTCGCGCTGCGAAACTCGCTCGAATACCAGAGACCAATCGGCCCGGTGGGCACCGTACAATGTGAATCCGCGCTCTCGATCACGCTCTCTGCTTCGGGCAAGCTGTTCGCCTAGCCCGATTTGTTCATCCCACCCAGGACGGTACTCAACTTGAATGTCACCGAGCTCCGGGATCAGTTTCGAGGCCTCCTGTATCAGGTACGGCGCAAGTCCCCTCAGGCAGCGAGCTCGCATGGCATGGATACGTTGCGCCAAACCTTCCAAATCGTGTTCCCATGCGAGAAAGTGCATACGGGAGGCATTTTGCCGAAGCAGAGCGTTGCGTTGACGCAGTGCTCGCCGCCATGATTTCCACACGGTGAGTGAATCGTGTTCCACGTGGAACACACTCCAGTCCAGAAATGCGCGCCGATCTTCTGCGGCCCCCAAAACCAATGACTGATCTTCGGGCCCGAAGTACACCACGGGGCAAGCCTCGAAGAGAGGCGCCAGATTGTCCAAGGCCTCTCCGTTCCGACGCGCGATCCAATGATCGTTCTCTCGAGTCAACCCGACCTTGATCTTGGATCCGGCGTTGCGCTCGAGTTCGGCATAAATCAGGTAGTCGGCGTGTCCATGCCTTTTCGGGGCGGCGCGCCCTCCTGAGCGAAATGACCGGCCTCGTGAAAGCATGTACGCTGCTTCAAGCAGGCTCGTCTTGCCGGCACCATTGGGGCCGATCAGCCAGTTGATTCCGGGTCCTGGCGTGAATCCGACGTCTTCGAAACAACGGAAACCGGTAGCACGCAGCAGTTCTATTTTCACCGAATCGGTTCGC
>JAJXWZ010000049.1 GCA_021781345.1 Pseudomonadota bacterium | reverse complement strand
TGGGCCAACGCAGCGATGGCTTGCGAATACGCCTGCAACGCACCGTTTGCATCATGGAACAACGTGTAGCGTTGCGCGCCCAGCCGCAGCAGCATCTCGGCATCGTTGAGCAAGACCGTGTCGTGCGCCGACTGCTGCTGGCCGCTGAGGCCGGCGTAGGCGGTCTCGAGGTTGGCGATGCGACGGTCCAATCCGTGCGTGGTCGAGCGCAGGTCGTCCAGGGCCGATTCCAGCTTGCCGAGGCGCTGGTCACCAGCCTGCGCCTGCTGGTCGCCCGCGGCGAGGCGGTTCTGCAAGGATGCGAGGGTCGCGGCGTCCTGCAGGTGCAATGCCTGTTCGGCGCGTGCGGCTCGTTGCAGGCGCCAGACGCTCCACCCGGCCACGCACAACGCGGCCACCGCGACGAGGATTGCGAGGGCGGCGAGCCCGGATCCGGCGGAGCGGTGCGCGCGCGGTTCCGTTTTCGTTGGCGTGTCGTGACGGTCGTCGGTCATGGTGGCAATGCTATCAGGGAGGCATTCTCGCAATCGTCCGTGGTCGCATCAAATCCGGCCCGGCCATCGGGAGTGGCGCACGACTTCCGCTGCGGCACTCCCGAGGGGGCCTCGCACAGTCTCAGCCTTGGCCGAAGCCGTTCCTGTCCGCGGCGACCGCAGCGAGCAATTCCGTCGCGTGCGCGGATCCGGCGCGCAGCACCCGGGTGAAGCCTGCCTTTTGCGCGATGTCCGCGAGGCGTTCGCTGCTGGCGACGGCGCAGCCGACGAGCAGGCTGCGACGCGCGTCGTCCGGCAGACCGGCGAGGATGTTGGCAAGCGCTCCCGCGCTCGATATCAGCACATACACCGGTTTGCGCGACTCGCGATGCAATGCCCCGGCGTGGCGACGGTCGAGGTTCGGGGGCATGCGCCGATACACGTGCGCGTGCATCACGTGCGCACCGCGGCTTGCGAGCGCGCGTTCGAGCAAATCGCGTCCGCCCGCGGCCCCGATGATGCCGACGCGCTTCCCGCGCACGTGTTGCATCACCGGGAGCGACAGCAAACCTTCGCTGTCCTCGCGCGTGGGCGCGACCACATTCGTGCAGCCTGCGTTTTGCAGTGCTTGCCGGGTGCCGGCTCCCGGCGCCAGCACCTCGGCGCGGGAATGCAGGGGGGCGAGGCGCCGCGCAAAGCGCACCGCTGCAGGACTTGTGAAGATCACGAGGTCGCTTGCCAGTGCGGTTTCCAGCGCCGCGCGCGCCTTACCGGGATCGTCGGCGGCAACCAGCCTCGAGCCAGGCAGCATCAGCGGCACGCCGCCCAGCGATCGCACGCGTCGCGCCAGCGCACCGCCGGTACCGGCGGGGCGGGTAATCGCGATGCGGACACCGGCGAGGGATCGCTTGATTGCCATGCATCGATGATAGGCCAGCCGCCCCGGATCTTGTCCCGCTGTCACTGCTGCGTCACACTGCCCGGATGACGATCCGGGCCCATGCCGAAGCCGCCGCACGCCTGCAGGCGGACATACTCGAGCACATTCCGCTGGCGCGCGCGATGCAGCTGACCGTTGCGTGCTACAGCGGCGAGGAACTCGAGATGGCCGCGCCGCTGGCGCCCAACATCAACGACAAGGGCTGCGCCTTCGGAGGCAGCATGGCGTCGTTGCTGACACTGGCCGGCTGGGGGCTGATCGCGCTCGGCCTGCGTGCGCAAGGCCTCGAATGCGACATCTACGTCGGCGATTCGACGGTGCGTTACCACGAGCCGGTCTGGGGCGAATTGCGTGGCGTCGCGCGCTTCGTCGAAGCCGGCGCGAAGGCCGGCCTGGTCGCGACTGTGCGCGAGACGGGCAAGGGCCGCGCCGACGTGGTTTGCGAAATCGCGGGCGAACACGGCCCGGCGGCCACGCTGGCTGCACGATTCTTCGCCCGGCTGCGCGACAGGCCCTGATCGGGCACAATCGGCGACGAGCCTTTCGAGGAGAGCCCCATGCGCCGCCTGGTCGTCACTGGAATGGCATTGCTGCTGCTGGCCGGTTGCGCGACCCTCCAGAACAAGAGCACCCTGCGCGACGACACGCTCGACGGCTACGGGGCAGCGCTTCGCTGGGGCGATTTCCCGAGCGCGTGGACTTACGTCGATCCGGCCGTGCGGGCCGCGCATCCGCTGACGCAGCAGCAGAAGGCGCTCTACAACTCCGTGAAGGTGGCCGAATACGACACCTCCGGGCCGGTTGCGTCCGGCCCCGATAGCGTCCGACAGACCGCCCAGATCAGCTTGATCGTGAAGAGCAGCCAGCGGGTCTACAACGTGGTCGACCACCAGACCTGGCACTGGGACGCGAAGGCCAAGCGCTGGTGGCTGGAATCTGGGTTGCCGGACATTTCGCCGGGGCAATGAGGCGGAAGGCGCCGCGATCCGCGATAATGCGCGGATCCGCCCAGAGCAAGCCCATTCGATGCACGAATTCCTGATCCGCCTGCCGCACTTCATCGGCAACCACGTCCTGCTGGTCGCAGCCTTCGTCGTGATCGTCCTGGCCCTGGTCGGGCTGGAGGTTTCGCGGCAATTCCGCGGTTTCCGTGAATTGACGCCGGCCCAGTTGGTGCAGATGATCAATCGCGGCTCGCCTTTGGTGGTCGACCTTTCGGCGATCGCGGATTTCGAGAAGGGACACATTGCCGGTTCGAGGAACGTGACACCCAGCCAGTTCGATCCCGAGAACAAGGATCTCGCGAAGGCTCGCGATATCGAGATCGTCACCGTGTGCAGGAGCGGCGTCACCGCGGCCAAGGCTGCGCGCCGTCTGGTCAAGGCCGGTTTCACGAACGTCGCCACGCTGGCTGGTGGCATCGAGGCGTGGAAGCGGGCGGACCTGCCGCTCGCCAAGGGCAGGAAATAGGTCTTCCGCCTGCTCAGATTTCTTCGGTGTCGGTGACCTTGGCGCGGCGCATCAACCATGCCACGCCACGCAGGTCGGCGAGGCCCACCCACAGGCGGTCGAGCATGCCGTACTTGGATACGCCGCGGGTACGCGGGCGATGCCCAACCGGAATGCTTACGCTGGCGTAGCCCGCACGCTTCACCAGCGCGGGCAGGTAGCGGTGCATGTGGTCGAAGTAGGGCAGGGCAAGGAAGGTTTCGCGATCGAACAGTTTCAGGCCGCAGCCGGTGTCCGGCGTCGAATCGCGCAACATCCGCGAGCGCACTCCGTTGGCGATTCTCGACGAGATGCGCTTGTTGAAGCTGTCGCGCCGGGTGGTCCGCCAGCCCGCGAACAGCTTGACCTTCGGATCGGCGGTCTCGCGCGCATGGATCAATTTCGGGATGTCGGCCGGGTCGTTCTGGCCGTCGCCGTCCAGCGTCGCGATCCACGCGCCGTGCGCCGCGCGCACGCCGTTGCGAATCGCGGTGCTCTGGCCGCTCTGCCGCAAATGCCGCACGATGCGCAGTTCCGGATGCCGCGCGCGCTCGGCCTTGAGTACGTCCAGCGAATCGTCGCTGCTGGCGTCGTCGACATAAACCACTTCGTAGTCGATGCGCCCGCGCAGCGCCGCCGCGATCTCGGCCAACAGCGGCGGAATGTTGTCGCGCTCGTTGTAGACGGGCACGACCACGGACAACTCGGGCATGCGTCGGGCCTTGGCGTGATAAAGCCGGGATTATCGCCGATGCGGCGGCAGAGTGCTTGCTCAGCGCAATCCCGATCGGGGCGGTCGTCGTGAACTCAGGCGCAGCGCGGCCGTTACTCGTGGTATGTCGTGGACGGGTATCGTTGGTCCGACGCTCGCACGAATCAGCGAAATTTCCCGAGGATGCCTTCGAGCTCGTCCGTGCTGTGGTAACGGATCACCAATTTGCCGCGGCCGCCTCGG
>JAJXWZ010000156.1 GCA_021781345.1 Pseudomonadota bacterium | reverse complement strand
GGTTCGCGGCTGCTGGTCGAACGTCCGATCTACGACGATTTCAAGCGGCGCTACCTGGCGAGGGTGCAAGCCTTGCGGGTCGGCGATCCGGATGACGAAGCGACCGACCTCGGCGCACTCGTCTCGAAGCCGCATTTCGACAAGGTGATGGCGTGTATCGCGCGCGCCCGCGAGGAAGGCGGCACGCTGCTCGCCGGCGGACGCGCCGTGGGGGTCCCGGGGCGCTGTGCCGGTGGCTGGTTCGTCGCGCCGACCGTGATCGAGGGACTGCCCCAGGATTGCGCCACCAACCGAGAGGAGATCTTCGGGCCGGTGGTGACGCTGATTCCGTTCGACGGCGAAGACGAGGCCGTGGCGATCGCCAACGGCACCGACTACGGCCTCGCGGCATCGTTGTGGACACGCGACATCGCGCGCGTCCAGCGCGTATCGGCGCGCATCGATTTCGGCATCGTGTGGGTGAATTGCTGGATGTTGCGTGACCTGCGCACGCCGTTCGGTGGCACCAGGCAATCCGGCATGGGCCGCGAAGGCGGCGTGGATGCCCTGCGGTTCTTCACCGAAGCGAAAAACGTTTGCATCGCCCATTGACCCGAGGTGCCCCGATGGCAAGCCCGACAGAACTTCTCGAAAGCAACCGCCGCTGGTCGGAAGCGGTTCGCGCCCAGGACCCGGGCTTCTTCGCACGGCTGTCCAAGCAGCAGACGCCCAGATACTTGTGGATCGGATGCTCGGATTCGCGCGTGCCCGCCAACCAGATCCTCGGCATCGACCCCGGTGAGGTGTTCGTGCACAGGAACATTTCCAACCTGGTGCTGCACTCGGACATGAATTGCCTGTCGGTGATGCAGTTCGCGGTCGACGTGCTCAAGGTCGAGCACATCATGGTGACCGGCCACTACGGATGCGGCGGCGTGGGCGCGGCGCTGGAAGGCAAGCGGCTGGGCCTGATCGACAACTGGCTGCGCTATATCGGCGACACCATAGAACGGCACCGGCCGATGCTGGGCACGGTGGCGCCGGGGTTCCGCCACGACCGCCTGTGCGAGCTCAACGTGATCGAGCAGGTCGCCAACGCCTGCCACACCACCATCGTCCGCGATGCCTGGGAGCGTGGGCAGCCGCTCACCGTGCACGCCTGGTGCTATGGCCTGTCCGACGGTCGCATCCACGACCTGGGCATGGACATCACCCGTTTCGACGGTTTGCCGGAAGGCTATGCGCAGGCGCTGGCGAACCTGAGCGCTGCGGCGTGAACATTCGGGCAAGCATGAAGGCGTAATATCGAGGTTTCCGGTTGCACGACGTCCGGCCGTCACGGCAAGGGTGGAGTGAATGCCATGAAGCACCTCAGCACGCTTTGCCTCGCCGTCGGACTGCTCGTGATTTCGTTCGAGACGCTTGCGCAGGCTCCTTCGCAATGGCGCGACCAGCAGCTCGATGCCATCAACAAGTCCGAATCCATCATGCGGCGCGCGGACCAGGAACGTGACCTGCTCGCGCAGTACCAGGTCTTGCGCCATGCGTACGCCGCGGACGGACGTCCGGCGTTTCGGGCCATTTTCGGCCAGTACCTGTCCTGGTACCAGAGTTTCATCGGTGACTACAAGGACGCCGAGCGCAGCTTCTCGATCGACCAGAAGCCCCTGCCGGACGACGCTGCGTCACCGATCGGACAGCCGGGCTGGCACCCCGTTCCCGCGCTGGAATACATCCCCCGGCTCGCGAAACAGTACCGTGTGGTGTTCCTCAACGAAGCCCACAACATCGCGCTGACACGGACCCTGACTGTGCGCCTGTTGCGGCCGTTGCGCGAGGAAGGTTTCAACGTGTTTGCCGTCGAGACGCTCTACCACTCCGACATCGACGCACTGAACAAGCGTGGCTATCCTGTCGCCGGGAGCGGGTTCTACACCCGCGAACCCATTTACGCGGAGATGGTGCGCACGGCGCTGAGACTTGGTTACAAGGTGATCGCCTACGAGGCCGACGCCGAACACACCGGCGATGCCCGCGAAGCGCAGCAGGCCGAAAATCTCTGGCGGGTCCTCAAGAACGACCCGAATGCGAAACTGGTGGTCAACGCGGGCTATGCGCACATCCAGAAGAAAGGCAAGTTCCTTGGCGCGCAATCGATGGCCGAGCATTTCATCGCGGACTCCGGCATGCAGCCCTTGTCGGTGGAGCAGACCATCCTGATCCCGCACCTGGACAGCGCGATGAACCACCCGGACTACGACTCGATCATCGCGGCGCTGCATCCCGCCCAACCCATCGTGTTCGTGGACAAGGACGGCAAACCCTGGTCCCTGCGGCCGGGCTACGACGTCAGCGTGATCTTCCCCGAAGAGCAGTTCGAATACGGCCGGCCGACATGGGCCAGCCTGTGGGGCGCGCGCGTGCCCTACTCGGTTGGCGGCAGCGCCTGCCAACGCCACTGGCCGTGCATGGTCGCGGCGCGCTATGCCGACGAGGGCGAGGATGCCGTGCCCGCCGACCGCATGGTGCTGGATCCGGTTTCGCTGATGGCCGTCGACAACATCAAGATCACCATGGGCGACTACAGCACCCCCTCGGGCCAGCTTTACCTGCGTCCGGGCCATCGCTACCGACTCGTGATCAGCGACGAGAGAGGCAACCTCATCACCAGCCAGGTCATACAGGTGGCGTCACGTGCCGAGCCGACGGCGGCCACGCAACAGGCCGATCGGCAATCGCAGGTGATGTGCGCTGCCGTGCTCAAACAACTCATGCCTGGAGCCGGGTCTTGCCAGCACCCATGAACGACAGTATTCGCACCGACACCGCGCCCGCGCCGGTGGGCACCTATCCGCACGCACGCAAGATCGGTGAACTGCTGTTCCTGTCAGGCATTGGTCCGCGCAAGCCGGGCACCGATGCGATTCCCGGCAACGTGCTCGATGCGCTGGGAAACCTGATCGACCACGACATCGCCGCGCAAACCCGTCAGGTATTCGCCAATGTGCGCGCGGTGCTGGAAGCGTCGGGCGCAGCCTGGGAAGACCTGGCGGACGTCACCGTGTTCCTGACCGACATGGCGGGCGACTTCAAGGCCTACAATGCGGTTTGGCGGGAATGCTTTCCGGATCCTGCGACCGCCCCCTGTCGCACCACACTCGGGATTTCGGCCTTGCCGACCCCGATCGCGATCGAGCTGAAGTGCATCGCGCGCATCCGCGGCGACGGCTGCTAGCCGGGCCGCTGCGCGCTGAAGCGGGCGAGCGATCACGCCCTGGTCAGCGGGAAGCCATGTGTGCGAGGCAGGCTTCGAGCAGGGCGCGGATGACCGCCTGCACCCGTGCCGCGCGTTCGGGCAGGTATTCGAAGCTGTCTTCGTCCATGTAGATGGACTGCGCCAGTTCCAGTTGCACGGCTTCGACGCCGGCGTCGGGACGGCCGTAATGGCGCGTGATGTAGCCACCCTTGAAGCGCCCGTCGACGACATGGCTGTAGCCGCCCGAATCGCCGCCGGCCCGTTCTCGCAGCGTCCCGCCCAGGCGTGCCCGCAACGCCGGCGAACAGCTCGCGCCGTCGGCGGTGCCGAGGTTGAAGTCCGGCAACCGGCCGTCGAAGAACATCGGTACCCGGCTCCTGATCGAGTGTCCGTCCCACAGCACCACGCGCGGATGCTCCTGGCGCATCCTTGCCAGCTCCGCGGACAGCGCGTCGTGGTACGGCTGCCAATACAGCTCGCGGCGCAAGGCGATTTCGGCCGTACCGGGCTCGTCGCCAGGGGCATAGATCGGTTCGCCCGCGAAGGTGGTGAGCGGGGCCAGCGAGGTTTCGCTGCGACCGGGGTACAGGGCCTGCCCTCCGGGATCGCGATTGAGATCGGCCACGTAGCGCGACCAGCGCGGCACGATGACCGAGGCGCCGAGTTCGCGAGCGAATGCG
>JAJXWZ010000232.1 GCA_021781345.1 Pseudomonadota bacterium | reverse complement strand
CTGCGCCTGCGTGCGGCAGGCCGGAAATCAGTCTGATATTGTAACCGACTGGGATTCGTGCACCCGCGCGGCCTCGGTGCGGCCGAAGAAGCGCACGTACAGCACCAGGTACGCGAGTTGCAGCGCGGCGCCCAGCAGGAACGGTAGTGCCAGATAGCCGGCGTGGAACAACGCGCCGCCGATGACCGGGCCTATCGCGCGCGGCAATTGCATCGAAATGTTCTGCAGGCTGCTGGCGAGTCCGCGCCGTTCCGCGCGCGTCAGCCCCGCCGCCAGCGCCTGGCGCACGCCGCCGGTGCCGCGGTTGGACACGCCGCGCGCGATATAGAGCGCCATCGCCGGCCAGAACCACGGCACTAGGGGCATCGCGACCAGCAACAGGATGCCGACGCCGCGCATCCATACGATGGCTTTCATGATGCCGTGACGGCGTGCGATCCAGCCTGCGAGGAACGAGCCGGCGCCGCCGGCCAGCAGGCCCAAGGCGATGCCGGGCCCGATGTCGATCAGTCCGCGTTGGAACTTGATCGCGAACCAGTACGCGACCAGCGGGCCGATCAGGCCGATCCCGAGTCCGTTCAATGAATTGGCCAGGACCAGTTTGGCGAGCAAGCGGTTTTCCTCGCCACGGATGCGATGCGCATCGTAGCGGCGGGCGGGTGGCGGTGGCACCGAAGGCTCGCGCGCCATCCACATCAAGGTGAAGCTGGCCAGCGAACCCGCCAGTGGCAGCAGGAATAGCAAGCGGTAATCCGCGGTGCTCATCTCATGGCCGAGCCACCACGCGGGCAGGGCCGCCAGCAGCGCCCCGATGCCCATGCCGATGAAGCCCACGGCACTGTTGGCGCTGAACACGCTGCCGCGGCGCGCGACCGGCAGCTCGATCGCGAGCCATGCCTGCTCGACGGGTGAAAACGGTCCGGCCGAACCGTTGGCGCCGCGCCCGAAGCCACCGATCACCGCCGCGACGACGAGCAGCCAATGAGTTGTGGTCAGCATCGCCGTGGTCGCCACGATCGCCTGAACGAGGTCGTAGCCGAGCAGGAACGTGCGGCGCCTGCCACGGTCGCTCAACGGGCCCACGACGATGGTCAGCAGCGTGCCGAACAGCAGCGCACCCATGAGGACCGCGCCGATGGCCGGGGCGGTCCAGCCGAGTGCATGCAGGTACAGCGTGAACGCAGCGACCATCGCGCCCTGGCCGATGCTGCGCGACGCGCGCATGCCGATCAGCAGGCGCACGTTGCGGGGAAGGTACGGAAGGGATGTCGTCATCGCGCCGGTCATGATGCCCGGTTGGGCACGCGGGTGACAAAAACCAATCCCGTGATGTCCCATCTGCGGGAGTCAACGGGTGCGGGGATGCATCCGGTCGGCTTGCCCGGCGTGCGGCGGAAGGAGCGGGGGCGAGGGGCCTCTATTTCAGTCAGCGAGCGCCCGTTGCACGATCGCACGTGCGAACCGCGCAGTCGCCCCCTCCGCGTACGCGACGAACACCGAAGGCTCGACCAGTTCGAGTTCGAGCACGCGTGGCGCGTCCTGGTCGTCGCGGATCACGTCGACGCGCGCGTAGAGCAGCGGTCGGTGGAAGGGAATCGCATCCAGTGCTTGCTGTGCGATGGCGCGTTCGTCCGCGGACGGCGCGCGCGGCGCGATCGTCTCTTCGGCATACAGGCCGGCCGTAGGCGCGGCGTCGCGCTGTAGCAATGGCCCCTTGCGGATGGCATGGCTGAATACGCCTTCGAAAAACAACAGCGCGGTCTCGCCGTGCTCGTCCACGCGGTGGAGATAGGGCTGCAACAATACGCTGCGGTTCGCATCCAGCAGGCGTTTCACATGCGCGATGATCGCGTTGCGCTGCGCGCGCGAATGCCGTTGCGCATCGCGCGAACCCGCACCGACGGCGGGTTTGACGACGACGTCCGCCGAGTGCGGGTGCGCTTGCAGCAAGCCATCCACCGCCTCGCCGATGGCATCCCCGGGTTCGACGAAGCGCCCGGGCACCACCGGTACATCCGCGCGTACGAGGTGCGCGAGGTAGTGTTTGTCGGTGTTCCAGCGGATCACCTCGATCGGATTCAGGAGGCGTGTCAGCGCGGACACCCGCGTCGCCCAATCCAGGAAGTCGGGCAGCCGCTCGAAGTAATCCCAGGTCGAGCGCAGCAGCGCGAGATCGAAGCGTGACCAGTCGACTGCGTCGTCATCCCAGTCGGCGGCGTGCGCGTCCACGCCCACATCGCGCAGGGCCGCGAGCAACGGCGGCATGTCGGGGTCCGTACCGCGCGCCGCGCGCGCGGTGACGAGGGCGATGCGCGGCATGGGTCAAAGGCTCTGGTAGTTGGGACCGCTGCCGCCTTCCGGCGTCGTCCAAGTGATGATCTCGTAGGGGTCCTTGATGTCGCAGGTCTTGCAGTGCACGCAGTTGGCCGAATTAACCTGCAGTCGCAGGGACGTGCCTCCGTCGCTGCCGGTCTCTTCGACCATTTCGTAGACGTTGGCGGGACAGAAGCGGGTGCACGGATTGGCGTATTCGACGACGCAGCGGTCCACGCAAATGGAGGTGTCGGCCACGCGCAGGTGCACCGGCTGGTCCTCGTCGTGTTCGGTGGCGGCGAAATACACGCCGGCGAGGCGGTCGCGAGGCGGCAGCGTGCGCTCGATCCAGCCTGGCTCGCGCGGCGAAGTCGCATTCGGACCGGGGCGGTTCGCCTTCGTCGGGGGTGGATCGAGTCTGTCCAGCGCGGACCAGTCGGCGTGATTTTTCAGTGTCCACGGCGACAGGCCCGCGGTTGCGGTTTCCCACGCGGCGTTCAACAGACCGCCCCACAGGCCCTTGCGGAAGCCAGGACGGATGTTGCGCACCTTCTTCAGTTCGCCGGCGACGCGGGATGCGCGCAGGCGCGCGTCGAAACCTGCGCTGGACCGTTTCTCGGCGAAGTGCTCGGCGGCCAGCATGCCCGAGCGGATCGCCTGGTGGGTGCCCTTGATCTTGGGCACGTTGAGCAATCCCGCGGCATCACCTACCAGCAGCGCGCCCGGCATCTCGACCCTGGGCAACGATTGCAGGCCCCCCTCGACCAGCGCGCGCGCGCCGGCTGAGATGACCTGTCCGCCGTCCAGCAGCGCTGCGATCCGTTCGTGGTTCTTCAGTTGCTGGAAGGCTTCCCACGGCCGGAACAGTGGATCGGAATAGTCCAGGCCCGCGATGAATCCGATCGCGATGCGATCCTTGTCGAGCTGGTAGATGAAGCTGCCGCCGTAGGTACGGTTGTCCAGCGGCCAGCCGAGGGTATGCGTGATTTGGCCCGTCCGGACACGGCCCTCCGGCAACTGCCAGAGTTCCTTCAGGCCGATTCCGTAGGTCTGCGGATCGCAGTCCCGGTCGAGGCCGTACTTGGCGATCAGCTTCTTGGCGACACTGCCGCGGCAACCTTCGGCCAGCACCGTGAGCTTCGCGAGGATGTCGATGCCCTGCGTGTACGCGGGTTTGTGCGAACCGTCCCTGGCGACGCCCATGTCGCCGATGCGCACGCCCGCCACGACGCCCGAATCGTCGAACACCGGGTCCGCGGCGGCGAAGCCGGGGAACACGTCGACGCCCAGCGCCTCCGCCTGCGGCGCCAGCCAGGCGCACAGCGCGCCGAGCGAGACGATGAAATTGCCCGTGTTGTGCATCTGCGGCGGAGTCGGCAGCCGGGTTGCGGTTCGCGCGTCGCGCAGCCACAGGAATTCGTCGTGCGCAGCGGCCACGCAGATCGGCGGCGGGTGGTCGCGCCAGCCCGGCAGCAGCGCGTCCAGCGGTCCGGGCTCGATCACGGCGCCGGACAGGATCTGCGCGCCGACGGTCGAGGCCTTTTCGATCAGGCACACCCGGGCGTCGGGATCGAGCTGTTTCAGGCGGATCGCGAACGCGAGGCCGGACGGCCCCGCGCCGACCACGACCACGTCGTATTCCATCGTTTCGCGCTCGCTCATGGCAGCTCCTGTCCCGGCTCCTGATGCCAACGTCATTGTCTTGTGAATGCGGCCTCCCGGCAAATGCGGCGCACATCGCGCATAATCGCGAGTCCGGGAGGGCGCATGGGCATGACGGAAGTAGACGGAGAAATGCTGGGACCCGAGGCGCTGCGGCGCGGCGGGGTGTGGCAGTGCCTGCATTGGCTGGCATCGGGACGCACCACGCCGGAGGCTCTGGCCGAGGCGTTTCTCGACGCCATCGAAAGACGTGATCCCGCGCTCCATGCATTCGTCGATGTGCGCCCCGGGATCGTGCGCGACCAGGCAGCCAGTGCTGCCCGGCGTCGCCGCGAGGGGCCGATCGGCCGGCTCGACGGCATTCCGGTGGCGGTCAAGGACAATTTCGACGTGGCCGGTTATCCCACCCGCTGCGGCCTGCCTTCGCGCGAAGATCACGTGGCACGCGATGACGCGCACGCGATCGGGCGCCTGCGCGCGGCCGGCGCGGTGCTGCTGGGCAAGACCAATCTGGACGAAGGCGCGTTGGGCGCGGCGACCCGCAACCCGCATTTCGGCACCACCCGCAACCCGTTCGACCTGAATCGGGTCGCCGGTGGCTCGTCCGGCGGTTCCGCGGCGGCAGTGGCGTCGGGCATGGCGCCGGTCGCGATCGGTTCCGACACGCTGGGTTCGGTGCGGATTCCCGCAAGCTACTGCGGCGTGTTCGCGTTGAAGCCGACCCACGGCGAGATTTCCGCGCGCGGACTGTTACCGGCTGCACGCCGACTGGATGCGGTCGGTATCCTCGCCCGCAGCGTGGGCGACCTGGTGGTGATGCTGCAAGTGCTGGCTGGTTACGATGCCGACGATCCACGTTCGCGCCGGCGCCGCGTGGCGCTGCAGCCGCCGGACTGGAATCCGAACCAGTTGCGCTGCGGGGTGCTGCCGGACCTTGCCGCGATCGGCGTGGAAGCCGCCGTCATCGAGGTGTTCGAATCGGCACTGGCGAAACTCGAGCGCGAGCTCGGCGAACGCCAGCCACTCGATTTCTCCGACTGGCCCTTCCAGAAGATGCGCCGCGCAGGGCTGCTGCTGATGGAGGCGGAGATGCGCAACACCTTTGCCGCGGATCTCGCCGACGCCTCGCATCCAGTGTCAGACGACTTCCGCAAGATGCTGGATTTTGCGGCGGGCAAGTCCGCATCCGATTACGTCGCCGCCGATCGCATGCTCGATTTCGCGGTGCTCAAGGCACGCCGGGTGTTCTCGCGGGTGGACGTGCTGGTGCTGCCGACCACGCCGCAGGGCGCGTTTCCGATCGACGCGCCGGTGCCGGCCTCGCAGGCCGACCTCACCGCCTTCGCCAGCCTGTCGGCGTGTCCCGCGGTCAGCATTCCGATGGGGACGCTACCGGACGGCATGCCGATCGGCATGCAGTTCGTGGGTGCGCCGGGGTCGGACCTGCGCCTGCTGGAACTCGCGGAGGCATGCGCATCGGCGCTGGACGCCGTGCCGGCGTACCCCGTCGGGGCGTGAACGATCGCCCGGCGATCGCTTGATCCGCGCGGGCGCAAGCCGAATCATCCCGTCCGGCGGAAGGGGGGTCGACGCGATGCGGGGGGATGACGACCTCCCTGTCTTTGCCGCCAGCCTCTCCAAGAGCGGTTTCGCCGACCAAAGGTGAGCGAGCCACTTTTGTTTCGGCAAAAGTGGCCAAAACCCTGCGCCCGGCAAGACGGTTTCGGCCACATCGTGTGGCCTCAACTCCCCTGCGCTCGTCGCGCCAAGCGAGGCCGGCGCGAACTTGGCCATCCATGGCCTCGAACATGCGCGCCTTGCCCCCGCTTGGCACTGCGATGATCGGCGTCGTGCGAGGGCGCGGAACAAGACACGGACGTCGAACTGCGTTGGTCGCTCACCCGCGTAGCGAGCGAAACGCTTTTGCGGGTCAGCGCCGCTGCGACGGTTTGTCATCCGTTCCCACGGGATGCGTGGCGCGGTCGTGGTTCGCGATCTCGATCGTCCACGCGACCACCTGCTGCGCGAGTGCGTCGTCGGCCGCGCCGAAGGCCGCGACGATCTGCGGCACCGGAGTGCCGACCGGTACCTGCGTCACCACGAAACTGCGGGTGGCGAGCAGGTTGCGGGCCCCGCCCCGGCGCAGCTGGGCGTCGAAACGCACCACCACGACCGGCGACCCGGCGCGGTATTCGGACTGGAATGCACGCAAGTCACCGCTGAGCGAATAGTCGGCGAAGAAATGGTCGTCGTCGGTGGTGACCGCCGGCAGTTTCGCGGACATGAACGCATCGACCAGGCGGTGCCGCACCAGCAAAGCGGGCGGTTCGCTCCAACGCGCACCCTTGTAGGTGCTGACCTGGCCCGGTGCGGGCATTACCACGATGCCGTTCTGGTCGAGCGCGCCGCTGGTATTCGGCGTGTCCACGCGCAGGCTGAAGTTTGCAGCAGGAGTGGTTGCCGGCAGGGCGGATTCTTCCGGCTGCCAGATTTGTACCGGTTCGCGTGCCGGCAGCACGGAGCACGCTGCCAGCATGGAGATGACGCACAACACGATCGGCGTGCGCACGGCTGGGAACGACTTGGGCACGGTCATGCTGATGTCCTCAATGTTTCGGCGTGAATTCGGTGGCCTGGTCGCGTCCGAGCAGGTAGCCCGCGGGATTGGACTGCAGTTGATTGGTGATGCCGTGGATATCGCGCAGGGTGGCGCGCAGCTCGCGCAGGGTCGGGCCGAGCTGGTCCACTCCGCGCAGGCCGGATTGCAGTGAACCCTGGTTTTGCGCGAGCAGCTTGTCGAGCGTCTGCGTGGCTTGTTGCAGGGACGCCATGGCTTCGGCCGCGCGGTCCAGCGTTGCGCGGCCCGGACCGTTCACCAATTGGTTGGCGCCGGCCAGCGTCTGGTTGAGTTGCTTCGACGCCAGCGCGGATTGCCGGATCAGGTCGCGCAGGTCGTTGCGTTCGGCTGCCAGCGCGCCGGTGGTCTGGCTGATGTTCTCCAGGGTGCCGTTGATGAGGTCGACATTCTTTTGCGACAGCAGCCTGCCGAGGCGGTCGAGGATGCCGTTCAGGGACGTCACCACGTCGCTGCCGGACGACAGCAGCTTGGTCAGCTCCGAGCTTTCCGACTTGATGACGGGCACGGGATCGTTGGAGGTGGGCATCAGGGACTTGCTGGAGGGCGCGCCGCCGGTCAGTTGCACGAAGGCGACGCCGGTGAGTCCCAGCAGTCCCAGCTTGGCGCGGGTATCGACCTTGATCGGCGTGTCGGCCGCAATCTGGATGCGCGCGATCACCTTGCGGGGGTCCTTGGGGTCGAGCTTCAACTGGCTGACCTGGCCGATCTGGATGCCGTTGTACTGCACCGGGCTGCCCTTGGAAAGGCCGGTGACCGATTCGGTGAACACAATGTCGTAATAGTGGTATTGCCGGCTCAGGCTGGTCTTGCCCAGCCATAGCGCGAACAGCAGCACCAGCGCCACCACCACGACGGTGAAGGCGCCGATCAGTACGTGATGAGCCTTGGTTTCCATGTCGCCACCTCATGCAAGCGGATGGATGGCTTCCGCCGCCCGTCCGCGCGGTCCCTGGAAGTATTCGCGTATCCAAGGGTCGTCGAAGCGTTCCACCTTGTCCAGCGAATCGGCCACGACCACGCGCTTGTGAGCAAGTACCGCGACGCGGTCGCAAATCGCATGCAGCGAGTCGAGGTCGTGGGTGATCATGAACACGGTCAACCCCAGGGCGTCGCGCAGGGTGCGGATCAGCTCGTCGAACGCCGCCGCTGCGATCGGATCGAGGCCCGAAGTCGGTTCGTCCAGGAACACGATGTCGGGATCCAGCGCCAGCGCGCGTGCCAGCGCGGCGCGCTTGCGCATGCCCCCGGACAGCTCCGACGGATACTTGTTGCGCACTTCGGGGGCCAGGTCCGCCAGTGCGATCTTGAGCGCCGCTACCCGCAGCGCGTCGTGCAGGCTGAGCGAGGTGTGTTCCAGCAACGGCACCCGCACGTTCTCGCTCACCGTAAGCGAGGAGAACAGCGCGCCGTTCTGGAACAGCACGCCGCAGCGGCTCTCGATCCCGATCCGTTGGTCTTCGGGCAGGTCGTGCAGGCTTTCACCGAACAGCTTGACGCTGCCCGCGTCCGGCCTGCGCAGTCCGAGGATCGTGCGCAGCAGCACCGACTTGCCGCTGCCAGAACCGCCGACAACCCCCAGGATTTCGCCGCGATAGACGTCGAGGTCGAGGTTTTCGTGCACCACCTGCGCGCCGAACTGGCTGCGCAGGCCGCGTACTTCGACCAGGGTTTCGCGCGGCACCGCGGCGTTCACCAGTTCATCTCCATGAAGAACAGCGCGGCCAGTGCGTCCACCACGATCACAAGGAAGATCGACTGTACGACGCTGGAGGTGGTGCGTTCGCCCACCGACTGCGCGCTGCCCCGCACCTTGAAGCCCTCGAGGCAGCCGATCACGGCGATCAGGAACGCGAAGATCGGCGCCTTGGCCAACCCCAGCCACAGGTAGCGCAGCGGGGTGTCGTTCTGGAACACCGAGATGAACATCGAGGGCGTGATGTCGAGAGCGAACCAGCACACCAGCCCACCGCCGACCAGGCCGGCCAGCATCGACAGGAAGGTCAGCAGCGGCGTGACGATCACCAGCGCCTGCACCCGCGGCAGGACCAGCAATTCCATCGGGTCCAGGCCCATGGTCCGCATCGCGTCGATTTCCTCGCCGACCTTCATCGAGCCGATCTGCGCGGTGAAGGCGCTGGATGTGCGCCCGGCCAGGATGATCGCGGTCAGCAGCACGCCGAGTTCGCGCAGGAATGCGTACGAAACCAGGTCCACCGTGAACACGGTGGCGCCGTACTGGCGCAAGGCGGTGGCGCCCAGAAACGCGATCACGGCACCGATCAGGAACGACAGCAGTGCCACGATCGGCACCGCGTGCAGGCCGGTCTGCTCCATGTGCGCGACCAGGGAAGTGATCCGCCACCGCCGCGGGCGCCAGCAGGTGCGCACGAAGGTTTCCAGGGTCAGGCCGATGAAGGCCAGCAGCGTGGCGCCGAGCTGTCCGACATGGATGACGCTGGCCCCGATGTCGGCCAGCAAGTCCGTGAACCCGAAATTGCGCGGTGGCGGCGGCCGGTGCGCATAGATTTCCGCGACCGCCTCGCTCACCGTGTCGAGCAGTCCGCGCAACTCCTGGGGCACGTCGCAATCGTGTTCGGCCAGCCACTGCAGGCACTTGGGTCCCAGCGCCACCGCGATCAGCCCCGCGCCCGCGGTGTCGATCCGGCCGACGTCGTTGAAGTCCACGTCGGGTGTTTCCGGCAACCGCGGCTTGATCGCATCGAGTTGCGCCTCGAGCCGCGAGAAGTGCGGAAGCGTCCAGTCGCCGGTGAAGCGCAGGACGCCCGCGCTGCCGGCGGATTGCTGCCATTCCACCGCGCCGGGTGTCGTCTGTGACCGGTCCATGCCCGCAATTTAGCAGCATCGACCCGGCGGCAGCGACGCGGCGTGCGATTCGGCGTGCGCGCCGCGATAATTGCCGGTCATTCCAGCCGACGCTCAGCCACAGCGGGATTTTTTTTGTGCCGCTGAAGTCGCGCCACCTGACGCTACCCGACGAGAACCCATCCCATGACCAAGCAGACCATCCTCAATGCCACCCACCGCGCAGCGGGCGCCAAGATGGTGGATTTCGGCGGCTGGGACATGCCGCTCAATTACGGTTCGCAGATCGAGGAACACCACGCGGTGCGTCGCGACGCGGGCATGTTCGACGTCTCGCACATGACCGTGGTGGACCTGCACGGCGCGCGTTGCAGGGAATTCCTGCGACACCTGCTGGCCAACGACATCGGCAAGCTGAAGAAGCCGGGCAAGGCCTTGTATTCGTGCATGCTCAATGAACGCGGTGGCGTGATCGACGACCTGATCACCTATTTCCTCGCCGAGGACCGGTTCCGGATGGTGGTGAACGCCGCGACCCGCGACAAGGACCTGGCGTGGATCGGAATGCAAGCCGCGGCGTTCGGCGTCGACGTCAGGGAGCGGCCGGAACTGGCGATGATCGCGGCGCAGGGACCGAACGCGCGCGCGCGGGTGCTGGCCCTGCTCGATGCGGACGACCGCGAGCGCGTGGAAAGGCTCGGGCGCTTCGCCGCCGCCGAGGCGCGCGGTCCCGGCGGCATGCCGCTGTTCGTGGCCCGCACCGGTTACACCGGCGAGGACGGTTTCGAGATCGTCGTGCCCGAACACAACGCGGTCGCGTTATGGAATGCGCTGGCCGCGTCCGGCGTGCGCCCGGCAGGACTCGGTGCGCGCGATACCCTGCGCCTCGAGGCGGGGATGAACCTGTACGGTCAGGACATGGACGAGGACGTCACGCCATGGGAGGCCGGCCTCGGCTGGACGGTCTCGCTGGACGAGGGCCGCGATTTCATCGGGCGCGCCGTGCTGGAGAAGCAGAAAGCCGCCGGTGCGCCGCGTGAAATGATCGGCGTGGTGATGGAAGACAAGGGTGTCCTTCGCCACGGCCAGCGCGTCGTCACCCGCCAGGGCGAAGGCGAGATCGTGTCGGGCATCTTCTCGCCGACGCTGGGCAAGGCGGTCGGATTCGCGCGGGTGCCGGCCGGCGCGCGCGAAGGCCTGCACGTGGACATCCGCGGCCGCGAGCTGCCGTTGCGCGCGGTGAAATACCCGTTCGTGAGGGACGGCAAGCCCTGCGAAGGCATCTGATGGCCATCTTCAGGGCCATCGCGCACCAGGATCTTTTTCAGGCGACGGCGACGTGGCTAGAATCAACTTTTCCGGACAGCCTTAAGGAAACCAACGATGAGCGAGATCCCGGGTGACCTCAAATTCCAGAAGTCCCACGAGTGGGTGCGGGTCGAGGACGGCGGGCGCGCACGCGTCGGCATTTCCGATCACGCCCAGGGCTTGCTGGGCGACCTCGTCTACGTCGAGCTGCCGAAGGTCGGCGACAGGGTCGAGGCAGGAGCCGGATGCGCCGTGGTCGAGTCGGTGAAGGCGGCTTCGGACGTCTATGCGCCCGTCAGCGGCGAGGTGGTCGAAGTCAACGAAGCGCTCGTCGACAAGCCGGAAACCATCAACGAAGACGCCTACGGCGACGGCTGGTTGTTCGCGATCAGGCTCGACGATCCGGACGAGCTCGATGCATTGCTCGGTGCCGACGACTACGCCGAACTGGTCGAGAACGACGAACACTGAGTCCGTGACGGGGATCGCGTTCCGCGCCTCCGCAGCGGCGAGAAGGGTTCGATCGGCGCATTTCCCGTGCGCGGTGCAAGAATTTTTCGCCGACGGATTTGCCCCCGGATCAGCGTGCGACGGTCGTCGTCCACGGATCCGTGGCGGCGCCGTGCCTCGAGTCGATTGAATCCGCGCGGTGTCGCCCGCGAGCCGGCGTGTTTGATGCGAAAGCTAGTGCTGGTGCGGGTTCTGGCGGATGCGCGCGAATGAGGGCGGAATTTGCGTTTGGACGTCTATGCGTCCCTGTATGGACGGGTTGCGCGGACAATCCGCCGAGTCGGACCGCGCATTCGCAACGTGGTCACGATCGCAAGGGCTTCATTTGTCGGAAAAAACCGATTGACAGCATGATGGCTTGGGGCTAGCTTTCCGCCCGACGACGTGTCGCAAGACGGAAACATGCCGACTGCCAGGTACATCAAGCCGTACATCGAGCATGGTCTGAAAGCCGAAAAGGTCCGGAAGATCACAGTCTCGATTCCGATGCATGTACTCCGGCTTCTTTCCGACGAACGTACACGCCGTCAAGTGTCCAACCTGCGGCACGCCACCAACAGCGATCTTTTGTGCGAGGCGTTCCTGCATGCGTTCACTGGGCAACCACTGCCAACTGATGAGGAGCTGAGACGAACCATGGCTACCAAGAAAGCTGCTGCAAAGAAACCCGCCAAGAAGGCGGCCAAGAAGACTGTCCGCAAATCGGCCAAGGCGAAGACCGCCACGGCCCGCAAGTCCGCGCGCAAGACGGTGCGGAAAGCCGCGAAGAAAGTGGCGAAGAAGCCGGCACGCAAGCGCGCGGCCAAGAAGACGGCGCGCAAGCGCACTGCCAAGAAGGCCGTGATGGCCAAGACCGCACGGGCGAGCAAGGCCAAGCGCACCGCGAAGCGTGCGAAGAAGAAATAATCAAGCAGTTCGAAACCGCTTCACGTTTGCTTCGACAACATAACGACAAGCCTGCCTTCCCCGCGGCGCCCAGCGCGGGGATGCGGGCAATCCGCACAGACGTTGGCCCCGGTCCTGCCGGGGCTTTCCGTTTTTGGGAACCCGGCAGGGACGGGCATGCTCGCGCTGTCGGGCCGTGCCAAGGATGGAGCGGCCCGGGGGCGGCGGGCAACGTTAGTGTCGAACGCGTCACATCCCGTCGATGAGGACAGCGGCAATCTGATCCGGGCTCGCGTATCGCGACGGGGATGGAATGATTCGTGCATATCCTCGCAACCCGAATTCACTCCTTCGCACAGGTGGGCGCATGATCACTTTCGACTCCAGTCGTTCCGAATCAGGTTCATCCGGCGTCGCGGCCGCGCTGCGCGGTCTGGCCTTGGTGGCGGGTGCGTCGTTGCTGCTTGCCGGTTGCGGCAAGGGACAAGGCCCCGCGTCGTCCGCACCTGCGGCATCCGCTAAGCCGGCTGCTTCGGCACCGGCATCGGCGCCGGCGAAGTTGCCCGCCGCAATGCCCGCCGCACCGGCGACCACCGCGAGCGCGCAGGCACAGGCGGCGGCGCAGGCCAAGGCGAAGTTGTCCGGCATGAGCGTCGCCGGGTTGTTGTCGGCGGCCCGCGATGCCTACGCGCAGCACCGCCTGGTGGCGCCCGCCGGCGACAATGCGATGGAGTATTACGAAGCCGTGCTGGCCAAGGATCCCAGCAATCAGGTGGCCAAGGATGCGTTGCGTGAAACCTTCCCGTTCGGGGTGCCTGACGTGGAAAAGGCGATCTCGCAGAATGATTTCGCCGAAGCCAACCGCGAGATCGACCTGCTGGCCAAGGCCGATCCCACCAATTACACGCTGACGCTGTTGCGATCCAAGCTCGACGCGCAACAGAAACTCCAGGCGCGCCAGCAGCAGGAAGCGCAACTCAAGGTGCAGAAGGCCGCCGAACTGGCCGCGCAGCAGGCTGCCGCCGCCAAGGCCGAAGCCGAGAAGGCGGCCGCCCAGAAGTTGGCCCAGCAACAGCAGCAGGAACAGGCGGCCGCGGCCGCCAGGACCAGGGTCGCGACGCCGAAGGCGGTGGCGTCCGCGCCGAAGCCGACCGGGGAAACACGTGTCGCCAAGGTGGTGTCGGCAGCCGCGCCGAACTACCCGCTCGAGGCGGCGCGCAACCAGACTTCGGGCTACGCCGTGGTCCAGTTCACTGTCTCGTCGACGGGTGCCGTCGAGAACGCGCACATCGTCAGCTCGTCGCCGCGCCGCGTGTTCGACGACGCCGCCATCGAGGCGGTCAAGCGTTCCAAGTTCGAACCCGCGCTCAAGAACGGCCAGCCCGTGGACAGCGTGCTGCAGCGCCGGATCGACTTCAAGTTCGGGGGCTGAGGACGGGCCTGCCTTGCCGGCGGCAACGGCAGGCTGCTAGTCACGCCCGGCCGGGGATCGGCGCGCTCGGCCAGCGCCGTGCCAGCTTCGTGGCCGTCACCCCGCGGCCACTGGCGCGACGGGCAACGGCACCTCAGCGCCTGCGCCGCGCGTGCCGAAAGTGCCGCACGTCCCTCGGCCGATGATAGGCAAAACGCTCGGAACGATCGAGTCCGGCCCAGTCTTCGTGCGGCAATCCCAGCAGGGCGTCCAGCAGCATCGGCATCAGCCCGCCCGGCGTGTTGCTCTCGCAATTCCACAGCACCACGACGCCGGCGTGGTACTTCGGCAGGAAGCCGATCATCGAACGGTAGCCCTTCACCGCCCCGGCATGGAAGATCAGCGTTTCGCCCGCATAGTCGTAGACGCGCCAGCCCAGAGCATACGACGCCTTCCTCACGCGTGCGCGCCGCCAGTTCGAGAACATCCTCTCCGTCGGAGTGTCGACGATCGGCGCGTGCAACACTTCCAGCAATGAGTCGGGCAGCACCATCGGGCGACCGCCCATCTGCGCGATCAGCCACTGTTCCATGTCGCGGATGCTGGCGTTGACCCCGGCGGCCGGCGGCACGTAGAAGTTGTCATTGGGTTCGTAGGCGATCCATGCCTTGCCGTGCCGGTAATGTGGGCGCGCCCAACTGCGGCTGTCCTCCAGGCCGTCACGCCCGTAGCTCGCGGTGGACATGCCGAGCGGCAGGAACAGGTAGCGGTCCACCAACTGGATGAAGAACTGGCCGGTCTCAGCATTGATCACGTCGCCGATCAGCGAGAAGGCGACGTTCTGGTAACCGTAGCAAACGCCCGGATCGCAGGCCAGCGGGACGTTGGCGAGCTTGCGCTCGAGTTCCTGGTAGGGCACGCCGTCCGACAGCAGGTTGTCGTAGGCATTGTGCGGCAGCCCGATGCTCTGGCTGAGGATGTCGCGCACCGTGGCTTCCTGCGAGGCGTGGGCGTCGCGCAGCTTGAAGAATGGCAGCACCGACGCCAACCGCGTGTCCCAGCTCATCACGCCCTGGCGCACCAGGATGCCGGTGAGCGCGGTCGCAAATGCTTTGGAGAGCGAAGCCAGCCTGAAAACCGTGTCCGGTCGAACATGGGCGCCGGTATTCGCATCCGCATAGCCGAGGGTTCGCTCGTAGCGCACCTTGTCGTCGATCACGATCGCAGTTGCGAGGCCGGCGGTGCGGTTTTCCGCCGCCAGTTGATCCAGCCAGCGGTTGTAGTCCTTGATCGCCGCATCGACGCGCGATGCCGGGAGCGTGTCGCGGTGCGCGCCTGTGTGCACCATGCCGGGCTCAGGCGGAAGCGGAGTGCCGTGGGTCCGGGCGCGCGGGGCGGCCAGGGCGGTGCAGGAAACGAGGATGCAGGTCAGTCCTGCACAGAAAGCCGATAATCGCATGCTATGCTCGAAACAACGGGCCATCGCGGCCCGGCAGGTTAACTTGAGGAGACGACAATGTCCGGCTTGGTTATCTTCCTGATCATCATCGCGGTCATTGTGATTTACCTGATCGCGATCTACAACGGTCTGGTCACGTCGCGCAATGCATACAAGAATGCGTTCGCGCAGATCGACGTGCAGCTTACCCGCCGCCACGACCTGATTCCCAACCTGGTCGAGACGGCCAAAGGGTACCTTGCGCACGAGCGCGAGACGCTCGAGGCCGTCACGGCGGCGCGCACCGCGGCAGTGAACGGGCTGGCCGCGGCCAAGGCCGCGCCGGGCGATCCGGGCGCGATGCAACAGCTTGCCGGCAGCGAGAACCAGTTGACCCAGGCCCTGGGTCGCCTGTTCGCGGTCAGCGAGGCGTACCCCGACCTGAAGGCCAACCAGAACATGATGCAGTTGTCGGAGGAATTGACGTCCACCGAGAATCGCGTCGCATTCGCGCGGCAGGCGTACAACGACTCCGTGATGAACTACAACAACAAATGCCAGGTGTTTCCGTCCAGCATGATCGCCGGACCGTTCGGCTTCACGCCGGCCGAACAGCTCGCGATCGACGACCCCGCGAAGCGGGAGGCGCCAAAGGTCTCGTTTGCCCAGTGACTGTCGCTGGCCGCCGCCCCGCGGGGTGCGTGGGCATGCGGAGGCGTGGATGTCCCGTCAGTACCGGATCAGGCGTCGTGCCCGGATGCGCCACGATGGTCGCTCCGGACGGTGCAGTGTCGTTCGCGATGGAAGCTCGAACG
>JAJXWZ010000135.1 GCA_021781345.1 Pseudomonadota bacterium | reverse complement strand
TGCTGGGCCGGCTGGTGCCCGATCACAAGGTGATTGCGGAGTTCCGCCGGCTGCACCGGGAGGCGGTGGCCGAGGCGGGCGCCAGCCTGATCCGATGGGCGCGTGCGCAGGCGATGCTCGCGAGCGGATGGGTGGCCATCGACGGTTCGAAGTTCCGCTCGGTGAGCAGTACGCGCAGCGTGGCGGCGGCACGCGAGGCGATGCAGCGCTATCTGGCCGGCTTGGACGAAGCCGACGAAGCACCGCCGGGGCACCGGGAACCCGAGGCACGGCTGATGCGGTCGGTGCAGGAGGGGCACGTGGCGGCCTACAACGTCCAGACGGCGGTGGATGCGGCTACCGGCCTGATCGTGGCCCATGAAGTGACGACCGAAGCCACCGACAACCGCTCGTTGTTGCCGATGGCAGACAAGGCACGTGCCGTGGTGGCGAGCGAGGTCCTGCATGTCGTGGCCGATGCGGGCTACTCGAACGGCGAACAGGCGCGTGCTTGCGAAGAGCAGGGCATCGTCACCCACGTCCCTGCCAATCGTGCCGTCAACAACCAAGGCGATGGCACCCTGTATGACCGCAGCGCGTTCGCTTACGACGAAGCCACGGACACGATGCGCTGCCCGGCAGGCCATACCTTGGCGCGCAAACAAATCTACCGCCGGGATCGTGCGGTGATTTACGCCGCTGAAGCATCCGCTTGCGGGGCGTGCGCCTTGAAGCCGTCCTGTACCACGGCACACCGACGGATGGTTACACGCCACTGGGATGAGGCGGTGTTGCGAAGGATGCACGAGCGCGCCACGCCCGACGCCATGCGACTACGCCGCTGTACGGTGGAGCGTCCCTTGGCCGAACTCAAGGAACGGCACATGGGACGGCGCTTCTTGCTTCGAGGCTTGGACGGCAGCCGATGTGAAATGGCCTTGGCAGTGATGGCCTTCAACCTGAAACGGTTGATCCGTCTGCTGGGAGCCGTGACGTTGATCGGGAAGCTGCAGCCGGCGGGATGACCGCACCCTCATGAAAACGAAGCGCCCCTTGCGGGGCGCTTCGCGAAGTCATCACCTGATCGCGTTTTGACACAGCCTGGCAAGGCGGGCCTTTTCCGTATCCGATCCGCCCGCTTGACATGCAAGTAATTACTTGCATATTATTTGCCCAACCGGATGCATGGAATGAAAGACCCCAACCTGCTGTTCAAGGCGCTCGCGGACCCGAGCCGCCGCAAATTGCTGGATGTGCTGTACGCGCACGACGGCCAGACCCTGGGCGAGCTATGCACGCATCTGGACATGACGCGGCAGGCGGTGACGCAGCATCTCGGCCTGCTGGAGGCGGCCAACCTGGTGGCCACGCAATGGCGCGGCCGCGAGAAGCTGCACTTCCTCAATCCGGTACCGCTGCAGCAGCTTTACGAGCGCTGGATCGCGAAATTCGAGAAACCCCGCCTCAACGCGCTCTCGGCCCTGAAACGAAAACTGGAGAACCCCGATGGCTAAATCCACCTACGTGTATGTCATCTATATCCGCACCACGCCGGAAAAACTGTGGGCCGCCCTCACCGACGCGGAATTCACCCAGCGCTACTGGTTCGGCATGCGCAGCGAAAGCGCATGGAAAGCAGGATCGCCGTGGAAGCTGGTCGACGGCAAGGGCGAAGTCTGGGACGCCGGCGAAGTGATGGAAGTCGATCCGCCGCGGCGCGTGGTGTTGCGCTGGCATCACCAGAACAAGCCGGAGCTGAAGGCCGAGGGAGATTCCTTCTGCACGATGCAACTGGAGCCCGAGGAAGCGGCGGTCAAGCTGACGATCACCCACACCATCGATCGCGAACATTCGAAAGTGATCGAGGCGGTTTCCGGCGGCTGGCCAAAGGTGCTGTCCAATCTCAAGTCGCTGCTTGAAAACGGCGCGCTCGCTCTGGACGAGCCCTATCACGCCAAGCGTGCAAGCTGAAGCGACGCAACGGTCGACACCGGCACGCGGACGCGACACGGCGTTCGCGTCCGGCATGGAAACAAGGCTCGCCTCGGCGGGCCTTTTCCCAAGCACGCATGGCAGTGCCTCCGGGATCGGCCTTGCGATTCCCGCCCGCGCCGGCAATAGAATCACGGTCCGGCTGCCGCCCATGGGGATCGCGCCATTCCCCGTTCCGTTCGTTCGCCATCGCAAAAGGCCGCCCGATCAGACGCGACGATCGGCGAACTGCTGGCGACCGAAGCCGATTCGCTTTGCCGCCAGGTCGCGCGCGGCGTTTCCGATGCGCGTAACCAGCACGCCGGCATCCATCGCGCACGACGGGCCATGCGCTCGCTGCGCGGCCTGCTTGCGCTGCTGATTCCCGTGGCCGACGGCGATGAGCGCGTCGCACTGGCCCGTTTCGATGCCCGCCTGCAACGGGTGTGCAAGAGCCTTTCCGGTGTGCGCGATGCGCACGTGGTGGTGCTCACCGCCGCATCGCTGTCGGGGAAGAACGTCCCGAAGCGCTGGCCGGCGCTGCAAGCCCGCTTGGGCGACCAGCGCGAGCTGATGACCCGGCGCGCCTTGGAAGCGAATCCGGGTTTTGCCGCGCGTCGTCAGGCGATCGCCGAAATCCGCGCGGCGTTGCCAGCCCTGCCGTGGGGCCGTCTGGACACCGACGACGTCCGCCGCGGGCTCAAGCACAGTTGGCGGCGCGCCAAGCGCGCGGAACGGCACGCCCGACACTCGGCCATCGCGCGTGACCGGCACCGTTATCGCCGACGGCTGCGTCGCCTGCTGCTGCAAGCGGAAGTGCTTGAACGCGCACTGGATACCGCACCGAAGACCGTGCGCGCAGTCGCCGAACTGCCCGGTCGGCACAAGTACAAGCAACAGGCCAGTCGGCTCGGACGCCTGCAGGATGCGCAAATGCTGCGCCGCGCTGCCCGTCGAATCGAGCCGGCGCATTCGGACAAGACGATCCTGGCCGTGCTGAACGACGCGGTGCGCTCGGCACGCAGGGATCTCGGCAAGATCGGCTAGTCGCGCCGAACCTGTTCGTCGCCGACTGGATCCGGACGAACACGGATACGGCCGTGCCGGCTGCCGGTCCTGTCCATTACCCAACTGAACACGAACAACAGCACCGCGGTCAACGACAACGACCACAGGCTTTTCTCCAGCGTCGGGCGGAACAGGTTGAAATACGCCAGTTGCACCAGCGAGATCACCACGATGCCGCGCAGCATCCATTCGTGGTGGATCCGGCGCAACACCGCAGCACCCAGCGGCGCCATCACCAGCACGACCGGCGCGGCGCACAGCCACGTCTGCACCTGATCGGCCGACAATGCGTGCTGCACCCACCCGCGCCATGCGTAACCGAGGATGCTCAGGCTGGCCATCAGGATGATGCTCATCTCGGTGGCGCGCTTTTCCTTCAGGGCGAAGCGGGTCACCAGCAGCGTGTAGATCAGCATGCCGGCCCCGGTGCCGAACAAGCTCGCGCACAAGCCGCCGGCAATCAGCACCACGCAGGTCCGGGCAATATCCGGAACGCCCACCGCTGGCAAAGCATCGGCATGGCCGCGATGCGTGCTGCGCAGATAAGCCACCGCGAAAGCCGTGGTCAGGCCTAGGAACAAGGCCTGGATCACAGGCACGCGCATGCCCTGCAATGTTTCGATCCCGAGCACGAAACCGGCGAATGCCACTGGCACCCACCACAACAGAGGGCGGAAATCCGCCAGCCGCGAATCCCGCCGCGCAAGGATCAGGATGCTGGCGCTGGTCATGCCGATCGACTGCACCATCAGGCTGAAATCGCGCGCCAGCGCCCGGTCGACGTCAAGAAAGATGTTGAGGACCGGGAACGCGATGCCGCCGCCACCCTCGGGCGTGGAGCCGGCGACGAATGCGCCGACCACCATAGTGACGGGGTAGTACCAGTGCCCGGCGAGGTACGGCAGATTGCTGTGGATGGCAAACAGCGTTAGCAATGTTCCGCCGGCCAGACATACCCAGACGGGAAACACCAAACGCCGGATCGACATGGCGAACATCAGGCCAAAGATGCGTCATGCTAGCCGGAACCGCGATGAAAATCGGCCGTGTGCCGGGATGGAGCAGTCATGAAACAGTTGACGCTCGCGTTGTGCCTGCCGGTTGTCATTACAAGCACGTATGCGAAACCGAACGTCTGGCAGCCGTCGGCAGGACACGCGCAAATTCCGATCTGGCCGGGCGCGCAGCTGGATGCGCACCAGATGCCGGACCAGAATGCGCACGGACGAGCAGGAAATTGATCAGCGGCAAGACCGTGGCAGGCGTTACCAATGTCCCAAGACCGACCATGACGCGGGTCCGTCATTCGACAAAGAAGGCCGGATCAAACTAGAAGTTCGCGACGCCCTCGATGCGGGTGACGCAGGCGCCGCCGATCCAGATTCGCTCGCCGTCCTGCGCCACCTCGACCATCCCTGCCCGCCCCATCGCCGTGCCCTGGTGCGCGCGATAGCGCGGAGGTGCGATGCCGGCACCGATCAGCCACTGCGCGAGCGACGCATTGAGGCTGCCCGTGACCGGATCCTCGAAAACGTCGTCCGCACTGTAGAACGCACGCACCTCGTAAGCGGCTGGCCCACCGTCGGCATGCGCACCGATGATGCCGACGCCGAAGCCACGCAGTTCATCGCGGTCGATCCCGACCTCAAGCACCGTGTGCGCCGAATCCAGCAGCACGCCGATCCAGCCGGGGCCGTTGTCCACCCACTGCATGGCTTGTACCCGTGAAGGATCCACGCGCAAGCCGCGCACAATGCGCTTTGCAAGGTCCTCCGCGACTGGACCGGTCCGCAGCAACGGCGGCGCGGCAAACGCCAGGTCGGCGCCGGCATGCCGGATATCGATCAGGCCGGCTTCGCACTCCTGCACCAGCTCGCCCGCGCGGGCCGGCACGCCGCCGGCCTGCAGCCAGGCGTGCGCGCTGCCAAGCGTCGGATGCCCGGCGAACGACAACTCGCGGTCGACGGTGAAGATGCGCACGCGATAGTCGGCGCGCGGCGAACGCGGCGGCAGCAGGAAAGTGGCCTCGGACAGGTTGGTCCAGCGCGTAAACGCCTGCATCTGCGCATCGTCCACGCCGCCGCCGTCGATCACGACCGCGACCGGATTGCCGCCGAACGGCACGGAGGCGAACACGTCCACCTGCTGGAAGCGGTGCTGGCGCATCCGGCCAGCTTATCGCAATCGGCAGCGGTTCCGGAGCGTCCGATTTCAACGGCGAACCTGATCGGTGCCATCGCGGCGCGCGCCGTGCGAGCATGGCGCGGGATTCATCCCGCCCCCATACGCCGCGTGCCGGCCTGGAGCCATTCATGAAACTGTGGACACTCGCCTTGTGCCTGCTGGCCGCCGTTGCCGGCGCCCAGGCGAAAACCAACGTCTGGCAGCCGTCCGCCGGACACGTGCAGATTCCAATCTGGCCGGGCACACCGCCGGATGCGCAGCCGATGCCGGGGCCGGAATACGCAACGACGAGCAAGAAATTGATCGGCGGCAAGCCCGTGGTCGCGGTCGTCAATGTGTCGCGACCGACCATGACGGTGTATGCGCCGACGGCGAATAACACCGGCGCCGCGGTGGTCGTGTTTCCGGGTGGTGGCTTCCAGATTCTCGCAATCGACCTGGAAGGCACCGAGATCTGTCACTGGCTGACGTCGGAAGGCATCACCTGCGTCCTGCTGAAATACCGCGTGCCGGGCACTCCCTACGACTGGCACTGCAAGTGCTACCCGGACGACTTCGCAATCTCGACCCAAGCGCTGGACGACGCGCAGCGCACGATCGGATTGGTGCGCCTGCATGCCAAGCAATGGCGCATCGATCCGCACAAGGTCGGCGTGATCGGCTTTTCGGCCGGTGGCTTCCTGATCGCCGAAGTCAGCACCCACTTCAAGCGCCTGTACAAACCCGTCGATGCAGCCGACAAGGAAAGCGCGCGCCCGGACTTCGCGCTGGCGATCTATCCCGGCCACCTCACCGCCGATGGCCACACCTTCAACAAGAACCTGCCGGTCACCCGCGTCACACCGCCGACCTTCCTGGTGCAGGCCGAAGACGACGACGTGGACGGCGTGCAGCAATCACTGGTGTATTTCGAGGCGCTGAAGCAAGCCGGCGTTCCGGCCGAACTCCACATCTACGCCCACGGCGGGCATGCGTTCGGATTGCGACACACGGCCGATCCAATTACCGATTGGCCGAAGCTGGCGGACAAGTGGCTACGGACGATCGACATCGTGCCGGGTTGAAATTCGCCACAGGCAATCTCGATTCCAGGGAATACGACACGTCAGATGACTATTGGTTGTTGGTTGAACGCCACAGGGATAAGCTCAGCGAAGAGCCAAGGATTTTCGCTAGCTAATCTCACAGCGTGATCCGGCATGCATGACCGGACCCACGGGTCCGTCCATCGACGATCAAGTGTGTACGCATGCCGAGACTGGGTTCATGGTCGTGGAAACCAACAATCGCGTGGGCCGTTCTCGCGCTCTTGGCTGCCGCACTGCTGATCCATACAGCCAAGCAGCCCGTATCGCCGCCGTCATGGCCGCAGCCGGCAGTGGTTGTGTCCCATTACTCCACGCCGATGATCGGCGGCACGGGCGGGGGAGGCTGCACCCTCGGCGGCGTAGTGGCTACGGTGCGTTTGAACAATGGCCAGATTGTCCGCGCGATATCACCCCAATACGGGATTGTTCATGATGGCGCGCTCGTCACGGTGGAAAAATTCCGGCTGCTGTGCGGACTGGCACGCTACACGATCCTGCGCAATGGTCTACCTGCCACTTCAATCCAACAGACGCGCGATGTGCACGGCTGATTTCCAGCATTGAACATCAGCTCGGGCCCGAGCGCGAGCCAAGGTCAATACGCAAACTCCTTGAACACCGGGTCCACGCTGCCCTGCCACGGGCCGTGGAACAGTTCCAGCTTGCGTTCGGTCGGGGTCTGGTTGGCTTCGACGCATTCGATCGGCAGCAACAGCGCGTGACTTATCCCAACGACAGGCTGGATATTTTGCCAGCCTTGTCCAGCGCCACGCCGAACTTGAGCATGCTGCCGGGCCCGAAGCGGATCACGTAATCGTGGAATGTCACGCTGGCATCGACGTGCGTGCCCTTGTACACGAACGCGGTGGGTTTCCCGTAGCCCTTGAACTCGCCGCCGAGGCGCTTGGCCAAACCCGCATGCATTTTCTTCGCGAGCTTGTCCGCGAGGTACGGGGAATCCGCATCGCCGGCCTGCATCTGCACGAAATACGCCTTCACCCTGGCCGTGATTGACGGCTCCTCGCCCGGAGCCGGTCGCATCGCGGCGGCGGCGATGGCGGGGTTCATGTCCTCGAAGATCGCCGTGGTCATCGTCTCGCCCGGTTCCGGGTTGTCGACGAAGTTGGTGTAAGCGATCACCTGCAGGTGCTGGCGCGGGAAATACTCGTTGGCGGTGGTGAATCCCAGCGAGCCGCCGGTATGGCCCACGCGCGGCTGGCCGTCGATGTCGTCGACGAACAGGCCGAGGCCGTAGCCGGCATTTCCTTGTTGGGTCTTGACCGAGGTGGACATCAGCGCGTAATCCGCCGGCGCCACGATCTTGCCGCTGCGCAAGGCAAGGTTCCATTTCTGCACATCGTCCACGGTCGAAACCAGGAATCCCGCGGCCCAGCCGACCGAGGCGGCGATGGTGCGCGCACGTTCGATCCGCCCCTTCTCGCGGTCGTAACCAACCGCCATGTCCGGCAGCTTGCTTTCGTGCGCAACGGTGAAAGTGTGCGTCATGCCCGCGCGATCGAGCAGGTGGGCCTGGATGTAATGCCGGTATGTCTGGTGCGACACCAGCTCGATGACGCGGCCGGCCAGCAGGTAGCCCGTGTTGGAGTACGACCAGTGGCTGCCGGGCGGAAAATCCAGCGGCTTGCCGGCGATGTACGACACGAGCTTCTGGAAACTGGCCGGCTTGTCGATCGCGCCGGCGGCATCGACCGCATCCAGGTAGTCGGGCATGCCGCTGGTGTGCGAGAGCAGTTGCCGCAACGTGACTTCGCTCGCGTGCGGGACGTTGGGCAAATAGACGGACAGCTTGTCGTCAAGATGCAGCTTGCCGGCCTCCTGCAACTGCAGGATGGCCGCGGCGGTGAATTGCTTGGTGATCGAGCCGATCTCGTATTCCGTTTGCAACGTGGCCGGCTTGTGGTGCTCGCGATCGCGCCAGCCGTAGGCATGCCGGTAGACGACGTGGCCGTGTTCGGCGACCAGGATCGTCACGCCGGGCGTGCCGGTGCGCTGCATGATGGCTTGCACGTCGGCATCGACATGCTTCGCTACTTGCGGATCGATCTGCCGTACATGGATCGATGTCGCCAAGGCGCCAATCGAAACCGGCAGGCAGAGCAGAGGCAACGTCCGCAACCATCGCGTCATGAGACAAATCGTGTTTTGGGAATACGTTTAAGCCGACAGACCCGGCAACCGATTTTTCAATACGCGAATTCGCGGAACACCGGGTCCACGCTGCCCTGCCACGGTCCGTGGAACAGTTCCAGCTTGCGTTCGGCCGGGGTCTGGTTGGCTTCGGCGAATTCGACCATCGGCTGCAGGAACATGGTTTCGTCGACGCCGTGGCGATTGAGCCGGGCGCGGCGCTTCAAGCCGTTGCCGGCGATTTCCAGCGCACGCAGTGAAAGCTCGCGCACGCTCTCGCCGCGGAACGGCAGTTTCAATGCATGTTTGGGCACGCCGTCGCGCAGGGCGTGGCGTTCTTCCATCGTGAAGTCCTTGACCAGGTCCCACGCGGCGTCCAGCGATTCGCCGTCGTACAGCAAACCGACCCAGAACGCGGGCAGCGCGCACAGGCGGTTCCACGGGCCACCATCGGCTCCGCGCATTTCCAGGTACTGCTTGAGGCGCACTTCCGGAAAGGCGGTGGTCAGGTGGTCGGACCAGTCGCGCAGTGTGGGTTTCTCGCCCGGCAACACGGACAGCTTGCCGTCGAGGAAATCGCGGAACGACAGCCCGGCCGCGTCGATGTAGCGCTCGCCGCGGTGCACGAAGTACATCGGCACGTCGAGCAGGTAATCGACGTAGCGCTCGAAGCCGAAGCCGTCCTCGAACACGAAATCGAGCATGCCGGTGCGGTCGGGATCGGTGTCGGTCCAGATGTGCGAGCGGTACGACAGGTACCCATTCGGTCGGCCGTCGGTGAACGGCGAGTCGGCGAACAGCGCGGTCGCGATCGGCTGCAGCGCCAGCGACACGCGGAACTTCCTGACCATGTCGGCTTCACTGCCGAAGTCGAGATTGACCTGCACGGTGCAGGTGCGGGTCATCATGTCCAGGCCGAGCGAACCGACCCTGGGCATGTAGTCGCGCATGATCTTGTAGCGGCCCTTGGGCATCCACGGCATTTCGTCGCGCCGCCACTTCGGCTGGAAGCCCATGCCGAGGATGCCGAGCTGCAGCGGCACCGATGCGCGGCGCACGCATTCGAGGTGCTCCTGCACTTCGCAGCAGGTCTGGTGGATGTTCTCGAGCGGCGCGCCGGACAGTTCCAGTTGCCCGGCCGGTTCCAGCGTCACCGAAGCCTTGTCGCGGGCCAGCGCGATGAGATTGCCGTCTTCCTCGACCTTTTCCCAGCCGCAGCCGGCGATGCCTTGCAGCAGCGCGCCGATGCCACGTTCGCCCTCGAACGGCGGCGGGCGCAGGTCGTCGGTGCGGAACACGAACTTCTCGTGCTCGGTGCCGATCTTCCAGTCCGCGGCCGGCCGGCTGCCGGCGGCGAGGTATTCGACCAGTTGCGCGCGCCGCTCGATCGGCTGTTCCGCTACGTGGCTGGGACCGGACATGCACGCACCTCGGCAATGGCAAGTCATGCAAGATGGGGGGATGCGTGGCGATCCGCAAGAGCCGGACGAGCGCCCCGACGGCTCAGCCCAGCATCGACGCCGCCACGGAGCGGGCATCCCCGATGTGGGTGCCCGCGGTCGCCGAGACCGCAATCAGTTCCGCCTGACAGCCCTGTTTGGCGATCTCGGCCTCGACCTCGCGCCGGCGCGTCAGCATCTGCGCGCGCGAGAGCTTGTCGGCCTTGCTGAGCAGCACCAGGCAGGGCAACTGGATGTCGGCGCAGAATGCCAGCATCTGGCGGTCGAACGGCGTGAGGGCGTGGCGGATGTCGGCGATCAACACCAGTCCGCGCAGCGACTGGCGTTTGCGCAGGTAGGCGTCGATCTCCTGCTTCCAGTGCGCGCGCAGCGCCGGCGGCACCTTGGCGTAGCCGTAACCGGGCAGGTCGACCAGCCGGCGTCCGTCCGGCAGCGCGAACACCACCATCTGCTGGGTGCGGCCGGGCGTCTTGCTGGTGCGCGCGAGCGAACCGTGCCCGACCAGCGCGTTGAGCGCGCTCGACTTGCCGGCATTCGAACGACCGGCGAAGGCGATCTCGACGCCGCTGTCGGGCGGCAACTGGTCAAGCCGGTGCGCGGCCAGCACGAAGGCGGCGCCTTGCAGCGGATTTTCAGACGCCGCACCGCTGGTGCGTGTCGGGGCACCGGCTTGCCCCTGGCTGGAATGACGTGTTTGACGCATGTTGACCCCTGCAGCGATAATCCCGAGGTTCGCGCTTGCGCCTGGCGCCGGCGTCCACGCCTACGGGAAAGAGAGGATTCTATGGGTTTCCGGCGACCGTTTGCCCTCATCGTGATGCTCGCCGCCTCGGCGCCTCTGGCCCTGGCGACTCCCGCGCCCCCCGCGGCTTCGGCCAAGCCGGCCCCCGGCGCCAGCGCCGCCGCGCCCGCGAGTAGCGCCGGCGCGACAACGCCGGCCGACGCCGCCAAGGCCGCCGAAGCCGAATTCGCGAAGCTCGAAGCCGTGCCGACCAAGCCCGGTGACGCCACCGCCGGCCAGGCTAGGGCCGCCGCCTGCGGCGCCTGCCACGGCATGGACGGCAATTCCAGCGACCCGCAGTATCCGAAGCTGGCCGGCCAGAACGCGCAATACATCGTCGCCCAGTTGATGCGCTTCAAGAGCGGCCTGCGCCAGAACGCGATCATGGCGGGCATGGCGGGAACCCTCTCGCCACAGGACATGCAAAACATCGCTGCCTACTTCGCCAAGCAGAAGCGCCTGCCCGGTGTCGCCGACGAGAAGCTGGCCGGCCTCGGTGAGAAGATCTACAGGGAGGGCGATCCCAGCCTAGCCATCCCGGCCTGCATGGCGTGCCACGGTCCCGACGGCGCCGGCAATCCCGGCTGGCGCGTGCCGAACATCGCCGGCCAGCACGCCGATTACGTGCAGAAGCAGTTGACGGCGTGGCACGGTGGCGTGAGCTGGGGCAGCGATGCGCACGCCCAGATCATGCCCACCATCGCGCAGCGCCTGACCGCGCAGGATATCTCGGCGGTGTCGAGCTACGTCGAGGGCCTGCACGCCGCGCCCGCCCCGAAGGCGGTCGCCAGGAACGACGCCATCGATTGAACCCGCCGCGCCCGGCGTGGTCGGTTCAGGACCGCTGCGGCAAACTGACCGCCCATCGCCCGTGGTCCCGCCAGGAATCCGATCATGATCAAACGCACCGTGGTTTTTCTGCTGCTGGCCGGCGTCGCCGGTTTCGCCTCCGCGCAGGCGACCCCGCAGCAGTGGGTCGAGGGCAAGAATTACCTCGCCATCGCCAACCCGCAGCCGACCGACCAACCCGACAAGGTGGTGGTCACCGAGGTGTTTTCGTTCGGATGCCCGGCCTGCAACCAGTTCGAGCCCTTCCTCGACAAGCTGCGCGCCGAGCTGCCCAAGGGCACGGTGCTCGAGTTCCTGCCCGCCTCGTTCATGACGACCGAGGACTGGCCGGTGTTCCAACGCGCCTACCTGACGGCCAAGGCGATGGGCGTGGACACGCCGGCGTCGCACGACGCGATGTTCAAGGCGATCTGGGGGCCGAACGGGCCGCTCGCGACCTACGATCCGACCACCCAGCGGCCCAAGGCGATGGCCAACATGCCGACCATCGCGGACGTGGCTAAGTTCTACGCCAAGTACGGCGCCAAGCCCGCCGACTTCGTCGCCACCGCCAATTCGTTCGCGATCAACCTGCAGATGAAGCGCGCCGACCAGCAACTGATCGCGTGGGGCGTCGACAGCACCCCCACCATCGTGGTGGACGGCAAGTGGCGGCTGGGTCCGACCACCGCCGGGGGCTGGCAGAACATGGTGGACATGACGTTGTACCTGGTGAAGAAGGAGTTGGCCGCCAAGCAGGCCAAGTGACATGAAGGCATCCCTCCTGATTCGCTGCGCGTTGCTGGCCTGCGGCCTGCTGCTGACCGCGGCCTGTTCCGCGCACGACGACGCCGGCTCCGCCGCCGCAACGACCCCCGTGCCCGCTTCCACGACCCATTTCACCGAGGGCAACCAGTACGTCAGGCTGCGACTGCCCAAGGGCCAGGCCGCGCCGACCGGTCCGGTCGAGGTGGTCGAGGTGTTTTCCTACGCCTGCCCGCATTGCGCCGAGTTCGCGTCCTACATGGACAAGCTGCGCAGCGAGCTGCCGAAGAACGTCGAGGTGAGCTACATGCCGGCGGTGTTCAGCCCCGCATGGATGCCCTACGCGCAGTCGTTCTACGCGGCGCGGCAACTGGGCGTGCTCAAGCAGACCCACGACGCGTTCTTCCAGGCGATGCTGGAGCACTATCCGCTGAATTCCCTGCAGGACATGGCGACCTGGTACGGCCACCACGGCGTGGACCCGAAGAAGTTCATGGCCGCGGCCACCAACGCCATCACCGCGCGGCAAATGGCGGCCGACCAGCGCACCGAGATGGGCTGGGGCATCGATGCCACGCCGACGCTGGTGGTGGGCCGCCGCGCCAGCGACTCCACGGACGCGCCTTTCGTGGCGCTGATGCGCAGCGCCAGCATCGACAGCTACGGGCAATTGCAGCAACTCGGCCTGTGGATGGTGCGGCACGTCGACAAGCGCTGAACGCCGGGTTCCGGAACATGAGTTCCGGCACGTGCGGGCCGGCGTCTTGGTGCTAGGCTTGATCGCATGAGCTTCAACAAAGACAACGCCGCCGACCATGGCGTGTTGCGCGTGCTGAGCTGCAACATCCTCGCCGGCGCCAGCGTCAAGCGCTACCACGAGTACTTCACGCGCAGCTGGGGCGCGGTGCTGCCGGGCAAGTACAAGCTCGGCAACCTCGACAGCCTGGCCCGCTCGATCGCCAAGTTCGACGTCATCGGGTTGCAGGAAGCCGACGCCGGCAGCATCCGCTCGGGGTTCCTGAACCAGACCCGCTACCTCGCGGAAAGCTCGGGGATGCCCTACTGGAGCCACCAGCCCAACCGCAAGGTGTCCAGCGTATCCCACACCGCCAACGGGCTGATCAGCCGCAGCGCGCCCACCGAAGTTCTGGACTATCCGTTGCCAGGGCGCCTGGGCGGACGCGGCGTGCTGCTGGCGCGCTTCGGCGAGGGACGCGACGCTCTGGCGGTTGCAGTCGCACACCTCTCGCTGGGCACCCAGGCGCGCGCGCGCCAGCTCGATTTCATCGCCGAATTGCTGCAGGGTTGCCCCAGTGCGGTGCTGATGGGCGACCTCAATTGCCCGCCCGAGAGTCCCGAACTGCGCAAGCTGTTCGCGCGGACGTCGCTCGCACCGCCCGCGCAACCGACCCCGACCTTCCCGAGCTGGCGCCCGCAGCGCGCGATCGACCATATCCTGGTCACCTCCGCCATCACGGTCGAACGCATGTGGACGCTGCATACCGCGTTTTCCGACCACCTGCCGCTGGCGGCCGAGATCCGGGTGCCCGCGACGGCCTGGCAAGCCGCGGCCTGAGCTGCTTCCACGCGGCGCCGGGCTCGCGCGGCGATTTTGTCTCGCGTCGATAAACGCACGAGCCGCATCCACTAGAATCTGCCGCATGATAGTGTCGTACCTGCAACGATTCCGGGCCCGCGCGCGGACCCTCGCCGTTGCCGCCTCGCTGGTTCTCGCGTCGAGCGCCTTGGCGCAGCCGTCGCCCCCGACGACGCTCGCGCAACAGCGCGATGCGTTCCGCGCCGCGTATGCCGCGGCGCAGGGTGGTGGGAATTGGCGGGCGCTCTCGCAAGGACTGGCGTCGTACCCCCTCTATCCGTACCTGGAAGCGGCCGCGCTGCAACACGACATCCGGACCGCGTCGGCAGCACAGGTCGATGCGTACCTGCAGCGCCACGGGGACATGATTCCGGCCGAGGACCTGCGCAAGGCGGAGCTGGGCTGGCTGGCGCAACAACAAGACTGGAAGGGCTTCCTGCATTTCTACCAACCCGGCCTCGGCGACGCACTCGCCTGCGATGCGTTGCAGGCGAAAGTAGCGCAGGGCGGCAAGCTGGATTTTGAGGGCGACCTCGCGTCGCTCTGGCAACAGACCCGCCTGCCGTCCGCGTGCGATCCGGTGCTCGCGACGGCTGCCGCGCAAGGAATGCTGACGCCGGCGCGCGTCTGGGACCGCATCGAACGCGCCGCCGACGCGGGCCAGTCCTCGACCATCACGCAGTCGGCTGCCTGGCTCACGGGCAACGACGCCAGCGAAGCCCGGCGCATCGCGCGGGCATTGCGCGCACCCGCGACACTTTTGGAGCAGGCGGACATCTTGGCCGACACTGCGCGAAACCGCGAGGCGGTCAGCCGTGCGCTGGCGCGCCTGGCACGCAGCGACAGCGCGCAGGCACAGACGGAGTGGCGATCGCTGTCGCATCGTTTCAAGTTCGACCAGGTCGATCGCGACCGCGTGCTGGCGGCGCTCGCGCTTTACAACGCCGTCGATGGCGGCCCCGATGCCGTCAGGCAACTGGCCGACCTGCCTGCGAGCGCGCAAACGGACGCGACCCGCGAATGGCGGGTACGTGCCGCCGTCGCCAAGGGCGACTGGAAAGCCGCCGAAGCCGCGATCGAGGCCCTCACGCCGGATGAGGTGCAGCACGACGAGTGGCGTTACTGGCAGGCGCGCATCGCCCAGAAACTCGGGCACGCCACGACCGCCGCGGACGACTACGACGCGCTCGCACGCGAGACGACCTTCTACGGATTCCTGGCCGCCGACCGCGCCAACCTGCCCTACTCGATCTGTCCGCAAACCGTGGCCACCGATCCGGCCTCGCTGCAGCAGGTCGAGAAAGATCCCGGACTCGTGCGCGCCTTCGAGTTCTACGCGCTCGGGATGCTGCCGAATGCCCGACGCGAATGGAACCGCGCCTTCGCCCGCTTGGCGCCCGACCAGCAACGGCAGGCGGCGGCGCTCGCCGCAAGCCGTGGCTGGGTGGACCGCGCGGTTTTCGCGTTCGGCAGATCCGGCGACCTGCGGTACTACGCGCTGCGTTTTCCGCTGGCCGACAAGGATCGCGTATTGACCGCGGCTCGCAATGCCGGCATCGACCCGAGCTGGGCGTTCGCGATCATCCGAGCGGAAACCGCGTGGCAGCCCGACGCGCAATCCGGCGCCGACGCGCGCGGCCTGATGCAACTGCTGCCCGGCACCGCGCAGCAAGTGGCGCGGCGCAACGACCTGCCCTACGACGGCAGCGCCAGCCTGTACGACCCGGCCATCAACATCCCGCTCGGCACCCAGTACCTCGCCGACCTCGCGGCGCGCTTCAATGGCAGTCCGTGGCTGGCGTCGGCCGCCTACAATGCCGGCCCCGGCAACGCGCAACGCTGGGTCGATGCCCACGGCAACCTCGATCCTGAAGCCTTCATCCTGACCATTCCGTTCAACGAAACGCGCGACTACGTGACGCGCGTCCTGTCGTTCGCGACCATCTACGGCTGGCGCCTGCACGGCGAACCGATCCCGGTGTCGTCGCGCTTGCCGGCGATCGGCACGCCCTACGATCCGCCGGCCGATCCGCCGCGCAAGCCAGTCGTGTGCCGCGCGGCGCCCGCATCCAGTGCGGCGGCCGCCACCCCAGGGAAAACCGCGCCATGACCCCCAAACGCTTCGTCGTCCTCGGCGGCACCGGCTTCATCGGCAGCCACCTGCTCGCGGCGCTGGCCGGCGACGGCCACCGCATCACCGTGCTCA
>JAJXWZ010000183.1 GCA_021781345.1 Pseudomonadota bacterium | reverse complement strand
GTCCATGTCCGACGACATCGTCGCGGCCATGAATTCGGCCGGATGGTGGGTCTTCAGCCACGCGGTCTGGTAGGCCACCAGCGAATACGCGGCGGCGTGCGACTTGTTGAAGCCGTAGCCCGCGAATTTCTCCATCTGGTCGAAGATCGCGTCGGCCTTCCTTTCCTCGACGCCGTTCTGCATCGCGCCGTCGCGGAAGATGCTGCGGTGCTTGGCCATCTCGGCCGGCACCTTCTTGCCCATCGCGCGGCGCAGCAGGTCGGCGCCGCCGAGCGAGTAGCCGCCGACGATCTGCGCCATCTGCATCACCTGTTCCTGGTAGACCATGATGCCGAAGGTCTCGCGCAGCACCGGTTCGACGCGCGGGTCGGGGTAGCTCACCGGCTCGCGGCCGAGCTTGCGCGCGACGTAGCTCGGGATCAGGTCCATCGGACCGGGTCGGAACAGCGAGTTGAGCGCGATCAGGTCCTCGAAGCGGTCGGGTCTGGCGTCCTTCAGCAGCCGCTGCATGCCCGCGCTTTCGAACTGGAACACCGCGCCGGTGCGCGCCTCCCGGAACAACCGGAACACCTCCGGATCGTCGAGCGGCAGTGCCGCGATATCCAGTGGCGCCTCGCCGGACTGCGTGCGACGCCGGTTGATCGCCTTCACCGCCCAGTCGATGATGGTCAGCGTGCGCAACCCGAGGAAGTCGAACTTGACGAGCCCCACCTCCTCGACGTCGTTCTTGTCGTATTGGGTGACGACTCCGCCGCCGCCGGGTTCCGAGTACAGCGGCGCGAAGTCGGTCAGCGGCGTCGGCGCGATCACCACGCCGCCGGCGTGCTTGCCGGCGTTGCGCGCGAGGCCCTCGAGCTTCAGCGCCAGGTCGATCAGGGTGCGCGCTTCGTCGTCCTGCGCGTAGGCATCGCAGAATTCGCGCACCACGCGGTCGGGTTCCTTCCTGGATTTCTCGCTGATGCCCAGCGCGTCGCCCAGGGTCAGGTCCAGCGGCATGCGCGGGATCAGCTTGGCGATCCGGTCGACTTGGCCGTAGGGCATGCCAAGCACGCGACCGCAATCGCGCAACACGGCCTTGGCCGCCATCGAGCCGTAGGTGATGATCTGGCTGACCTGGTCGCGGCCGTATTTCTCCGCGACGTAGGCGATCACTTCGTCGCGGCGCTCCATGCAGAAGTCGACGTCGAAGTCCGGCATCGACACGCGTTCGGGATTGAGGAATCGCTCGAACAGCAGGCCGAAGCGCAGCGGGTCGAGGTCGGTGATCTTCAGGCACCACGCCACCACCGAACCGGCGCCGGAACCGCGGCCTGGCCCGACCGGGATGTCGCGCGACTTGGCCCAGCGGATGAAATCGGACACGATCAGGAAGTAGCCGGCGAAGCCCATCTTGCCGATCACGTCCAGTTCCAGCTCCAGGCGGGACTCGTAATCCTCACGGGAGTGGCCTTCCGCTGGCCCGGCTTCGGCGAGGCGCTGTTCCAGGCCTTCGCGTGCCTGCCTGGTGATCCAGGATTCCAGCGTGTGCTTTTCAGGTACCGGGAACGCTGGAAGGTAGTATTTCCCGAACGACAGTTCGAGGTTGCAGCGCTTGGCCAGTTCGACCGTGTTGTCGAGCACCTCGGGCAGGTCGGCGAACAGTTCGGCCATCGCGTCGGGCGGTTTCAGCCACTGCTCCGGCGAGTAGTCGCGCGGCCTGCGCGGATCGGAAAGTTGGTAACCCTGCTGGATGCACACGCGCGCCTCGTGCGCCTCGAAATCGTCGGCATCGAGGAAGCGCACGTCGTTGCAGGCGAGCACCGGCAGGTCGAGTAGCGCCGCCAGTTGCAGCGCATGCGCGTTGAAGGCTTCCTCGCCCTCGCGGCGGGTGCGGACCAGCTCCAGGTACAAGCCGTCGCCGAAATGGCGACGCAGGGATTCGAGGCAGGCCTGCGCGTCGCGCTCGCGCTGCGCGGCCAGCAGGCGGCCGCAGGCACCGTCGCGGCCCACGATCGCGAACAAGCCGTCGACCGCGCCGTCCAGCCAGTCGGGCTGCAATTGCGCGCGTCCGGCGTGCTGGCCTTGCAGCCAGCCGCGCGAGATCAGGCGGGTCAGGTTCAGGTATCCGGCGTGGTCGCGGCAGAGCAGGGTCAGGCGATCGGGGCGCGCGGCGTCCTCGGGATTCGCGATCCACAGGTCGCAGCCCACGATCGGTTTGACGCCCGCCTTCTCGCAGGCGCGGTAGAACTTGATCTGCGCGAACAGGTTGGAATCGTCGGTCAGCGCCAGCGCCGGCATGCCCAGCTCGGCCGCGCGGCTGACCAGGTTGGCATGCCTGGCCTTGGCCGGATCGCCATACTCCGGCTTCTCCGGGATGCGGATGGTGGAGTCTCGCAGCGAGTACTCGCTGTGCGTGCGCAGGTGGACGTGGCGGATCGGCATGACGGGCGTCGTGGTATCCGTGCAAGCCTATTGTGCTGCGGCGGGGGCGGCAAGCTTGACAGGCGGTGGATTCCGGATCGTGCGACGGAATGGCCCGGAAGCGTCATTCAATCGTTGTTGGTGATCGCGCGACGGCTTGCGTTGACTCCGGCGGCGGGGCCGGTTCGTTCAAGAGCCGGGTGATTTCCGCGGCCAGCGGCTTGAGTTCGGAATCGGCGTAACCGATCTTGATGTCCGCGACGCTGCCGTCGCGGTTCAGGATGATCATCGCGGGCAGTGCGTTGCCCACGCCGAACGAGTGGGCGAGGGCGCCCGTGCGGTCCCAGGTCATGAGCAGTCCGGGCAGCCTGGGCATCAGGAGGCGCGTGGCCCTGACAAAAACGATGTGCTGTTGCCGCAGGTCGATCTCGACCACTTGCAGCGGCAGGTGCCGTTTGTTCGCGATAACCTGCAGCCCGTCCAGCTCGGGCATTTCCCTCAGGCAGTACTTGCACCATGTCGCCCAGAAGCTGATGACCACCACTTTGCCGTGCAAGCCGGAGACCGTGACTTTCTGTCCTGCCAAGGTCTTGCCGAGGTTGTCCGGCGCAAGCGTGCCGATGGGCAGCGGTTTGGCGAACGCAGTCCCGCAGATCAGCGCACAACAAGCAGCAAGCACGAACTTGCGCACGATCGCTCCTTGGATTCAAGGGAGACCTTGCAAATATGGCACACGGCTCAGCCAGTGATTGCCGAATCGGGGCACGCCGCCCGCACCGGCGCGAAACTGCGCCGGTGTTCGGGGCATGGGCCGAGCCGGCGCAGGGCTTCCAGGTGTGCGGGCGATGGATAGCCCTTGTGTCGGGCGAAGCCGTAGCCGGGCCAGTGCGTGTCGTATTCGACCAGGATGCGGTCGCGGGCGACCTTGGCGAGGATAGATGCCGCGCTGATCGCGGGTTCGCTGGCATCGCCGCCGATGACCGCCTGCGCGGGGCAGGGCAGCGACTTCGGAAGGCGGTTGCCGTCGATCAACGCCAGCACCGGCTGCACGGCCAGCATCTCCAGTGCCCGGGTCATGCCGGCCAGCGTGGCATTGAGGATGTTGATGCGGTCGATCTCGCCGGCCTCGACGCGCACGATGCTGGATGCCAACGCGCGTTCGAGGATGAGCGGGTACAAGGCCTCGCGGCGCCTGGCGGACAGTCGCTTGGAATCGGCGAGTCCCGCGATCGGCCGCGCCGGGTCCAGGATCACGGCGGCGACCACCACGGGTCCTGCCAACGGGCCGCGCCCGGCTTCGTCGACCCCTGCGACGTGGCGGTTCATTGCAGGTCGCCCAGTCTTCCGAAGATCCATGCCCGGTATGAATCGCGCAACGCGGCATTGCGGCAATCGAGATCGTGGCCGTCGCAGCGCTCGCGCAGCAGTGTATTGGCGACGAAGAAGGGGTTGCGCGGCAGGTCTGCGGCATCCAGCAACAGCGAGCCAAGGTAGGCGATGTCCAGCACCGGATAGTGCTCGCGCCGGATCGGCAGGTTGAAGCCCTTCAGCATGTAATAGGTGACGTATTGCGGATCCGCCACCTCCGGC
>JAJXWZ010000239.1 GCA_021781345.1 Pseudomonadota bacterium | reverse complement strand
GCGTACCCGGCAACCACAGCCGCGCGCAGCGCTCCTTGAGATCATCCAGCGGCGCCTGCAGCAGCAGGCGGTCCTCGTGCAGGAAGGCGACATGCGAGGCCACGCGTTCGAGGTCGCTGACGATGTGGGTGGAGAACAGCACCGAGGTGCCGGATTCACCTGCGCGCAGCGCGATCTCGCGCAGCAGTTCGCGGCGCGCGACCGGATCGAGCGCGGCCGCGGGCTCGTCCAGCACCAGCAGGCGCGGGCGCATCGCCAGCGCGCGGATCAGCGCGACCTGCTGGCGCTCGCCGGGCGAGAGCTTGGCCAGGGCGCGGTCGCGCGGCAGCCGCGCGCGCGCGAGCTGGGCCTCGACGAAGTCCTGGTCCCAGCGCGGATAAAACGGCCGCACCAGCGCGAACATCTCGTCGACGCGCAGCCAGCCCAGCGCATCGGGCTGCTGCGGCACGTAACCCAGCGCCTCCTTGGTGGCGTCGCTCAGGGCCAGGGCGGGATCGCCGAGCACGGTCGCGGCTCCGGAGTCCGCCTCGATCAGGCCCATCAGGATGCGGATCAGCGTCGACTTGCCGGCGCCGTTGCGGCCGATCAGGCCCAGCACGGCGCCCTCGGGCAGCACGACATCGACACCGCGCAACACGGCCTTGCCGTCGTAGCGCTTGCTGAGCTTGTCGCCACGCAACGGTGCGGCGTGATCCTGATTCCAGTTCGGCATCGCGTTCATTCCCCATCCTCCAGCAGTTCACCCAGGCGGCGCAGCACGCGGCCGGCCGGCAGCTCCAGCTCGCGCGCGGCGCGTGCGAGGTCGTGCAAACGGGGTTCGAGCAGGCCCATGCGCTCACCCGCCGGACGCGCGCGGCGCGTCGCCGCGACCACCATGCCCATGCCGCGCAGACGTTCCAGCAGGCCCTCGCCTTCCAGCAGGCTGTAGGCCCTGGAGACCGTCATCGGATTGATCGCATGGCGCCCTGCCACGTCGCGCACCGATGGCAGCGATTCGCCCGGCGGCAACTGCCCGCTGGTGATCATGCGGCGCAGCTGCTCGACGATCTGGCGATAGATCGGTTCGGCGACGCCGGGGGCGATGGTCAGCAACGAAGCATCCATGTGTATCAATACAACAATACACTTGGGTCGTTGTCAAGCCGAAGGCCCGCGGCGGTTGCCAATCCGCACCCGGAACAAGCCCATCCGGCAGCGTCAGCAGGGGTTGCGAAACGGCACGGTTTCCGGATGGACATGACAACCGATGCTGCAGTGCACATCCGATCCGGACAGTTTTTTTTCAGATTCATTTCAGGAACCGGGCCTAGGGTCCCGCTACCGCGCGACGTCACGGTGTGGCCCGTGCAGGCAGGGAGGCCTGCGCAGCAAGCCACGCCTCGCCGCCACCGACCTGGAGGGGGCCCATGTCCAATACTCGAACGACGCTGACACGATCCGCGCTGATGCTCGCGATCAGCATGGCCCTGGGGCTGCTGCCCCTGTGCGCGCAGGCGCGTTCGCCCGGGCAGCCGCTGCCGGCCGGCGTGCAGGAAGCGCCTGCACCCGCGACATCGACCGCGGCCGTCGCCGCAACCAGCCCCCCTGCCGTGCCGCAGAAGAAAGCCAAGGTGCTGGGTGCGGTCGCGGTGCACGGGCGTTTCATCTCCAACGCCGGCGAGAGCGCGATGAAGCTCAACGTGCCGGTGCGCGACACGCCGTATTCGATCTCGAGCTATTCGCAGAGCTTCATGAACGCGATCGAGGTGCACAAGGTCAGCGATCTGTACTCGTACATGACCGGCATCCAGAGCGCGGGCGTCACCGGCTACGACATCACCTTTCGCGGCTTCACCGCCGGCGCCAACGACCAGAACACGATCCTGATCGATGGTCTGCCGGGCTTGGCCACGCGCTTCGGCTCGCCGGTGACGATCGGCATTTCGCGCATCGAGGTGGTGCGCGGTCCGGCCTCGGTCGCCAACGGCCAGGAGCAGCCCGGCGGCTTCATCGACCTGATCACCAAGAAGCCCGAGGACCAGCCGTTCTACGAGTTCAGCGCCTCGGGTGCCGGCTACGCCGGCCACGGCATCGGCGCCGGCAGCAAGCTGGGCGGCGATTTCGCCGCCGACCTCACCGGGCCGCTCGACAAGAGCGGGCGCTTTCTCTACCGCGTGATCGTCGACGACTCCAACCGCGACGGTTTCCGCACCGACACCTACAATCGCAGCATCTACTTCGCCCCCAGCGTCACCTGGCGCATCAACAGCCGCACCACGGCCACACTGCAGTACGTCTACCAGCGCCTGCACTACAGCTATGACACCTATCTGGTCGCGCCCGCCAGCAACATCGATCTGGTCGCGCCGATCACCACCCGCTACCAGGAGCCGGGGGACCACTACCTGGAATACGGCAACGTCGTCACCTTTTTCCTGACCCACCATCTGGTCAATGGCATGACCTGGCATTTCCACGCGCGCTCGGTCTGGCACACCGACACCGCGGTCGGCCATGATGTCGTCGCGATCCTGCCCAATCTGCTGCAGGTCTCGCGGCGCGCGCGCGGACAGATCAACAAGCGCCAGTACGACTACGCCGACACCAGCCTCGACATGCCTTTCAGCACCGGGTCGATCACGCACAAGTCGGTGGTCGGGCTGACCGCCGGGCGCGACAGCTACGACTTCAACCGCACCCAGTTCTACAACGCACCGACCAGCGGCCCCAACTCGCTCGACATCAGCATCTACAACCCGATCTACGGCCTCGGCCCGGCGCTGACCCAGCTGCCGGCGGCCACCAGCATCAAGTCGCTGTCCAACCGCTACTCCAACACCATCAGCTACGGCGGCTATTTCATCGACATGATGAAGCTGTCGCAGCACTGGAAGGCCAGCTTCGGCGTGCGTTACCAGCACGATTACCAGGACATCCAGGAGCGGCGCATCCCCAACGTGCCCAGCAGCAACAAGAGCACCAGCGACGTGCTGCCGACGGCGGGCCTGGTCTACCAGCCCAACCGCGACTGGTCGTGGTATGCCAGCTACAGCACGTCCTACGTGCCGCCGCCGGCCAATGCGATCGACACCAGCGGCGTCAACAGCTTCGCGCCGATCTACGCCAACCAGGTCGAGGTCGGCAGCAAGGTCGGCTTCCTCGACCATCGTGCCTTCGCCACCCTCGCGCTGTATCGCATCAACGAGCGCAACACCCTCGGCCATTTCGCCTGCAGCACCTACGGCACCTGCTACCAGCAGTTCGGCAAGGCGCGCTCGCAGGGCCTGGAGTTCGAGATCAACGCGCGTCCGTTGCCGCACTGGCAGGTGATCGCCGGCTATGCCTACACCGACGCCAAGGTGACGGCCTCCACCAATGCGTTCCAGGTCGGCACGACGCTGCCCGAGGTGCCAAAGAACAGCGCGCACGTGTGGACCCGCTACGACTTCAGCGGAGGCACCCTGCGCGGACTGGGTCTCGGCCTCGGCGTGATCTACGACGGCAGCCGCCAGGGATTCACGCCGACCAAGGCCGGCGCGCCCGTGCTGCAGCTGCCGAGCTTCACCCGGGTCGACACCGCGCTGTACTACAACTGGAGCCGCTATTCGCTGACGTTCGGCGTGCAGAACATCTTCGACAAGACCTACTACGTCAGCTCCGGCTTCACCGGCGATCTCGCCTTGGTCCCGGGCGCGCCGCGGATGTACACGCTCACCCTGCGTGCCTACTTCGAGTGAGGTCCGCATGCATCTGAGTCGATCGATCCTCGCGGCGGCGCTGCTGGCGCTGACCCTGTCGCCGCTCGCGCCGGCGCGAGCGCAGGCACCGGCCGGCGTCGAGTGGCTGCTGCCGCCGGCGGCCACACCGAAGCCGCAGACCAGGGCCGAGGACGAGCAGGGCAAGGAGCAGGGCCGGTCGCTGCCGACGCCCGAGCTGTTGCAACCCACGCTCGATCCGCGGCTGCCGCTGTTCCAGCCGCGCTACGGCGCCGATCTGGGCGGGCACTTCGCGCTGGCCGCATCCGACACGTTGCCGGGGCTGGTCCGCGCCTGGATGCGC
>JAJXWZ010000152.1 GCA_021781345.1 Pseudomonadota bacterium | reverse complement strand
TGCGCAGCAAGACCCTCTCGCAGACGCAACTCTATGACCTTGCGCAATACCAGTTGCGCCCGCTGCTGAGCGGCGTCAAGGGCGTCGCGCTGGTGGACGTGCAGGGCCGCGGGATCGGCGAGCTGCATGTCGACATCGATCCGGCCAAGCTGCGTGCGCAGGGCCTGACCATCGCCGACGTCACCCGTGCGGTCGCCCACGCCGCGGACATTTCCGCGCTCGGCCGCCTGTCCGACCACTACAAGCTCTTCCTTCTGCTCACCAACAACCAGCCGGGCAGCGTGCGCGCGCTGCGCAACGTGGTGGTCGGCGCGGGACCGGGCGGCGCGGTGCGGGTCGGCGACATCGCCACCGTCAAGCCCGGCATGCAACCGCAATGGGTTCGGACCAGTGCCGATGGCCGGCCCGCGATCCTTATGCAGGTATTCCAGCAACCCTCCGCCAACAGCATCGCGATGGTCGATGCGGTCAAAGCCAAGATCGCCGCCTACGCACCGCAGATGCCGAAAGGCGTGAAGATCGCGGCATGGTACGACCAGACCCAACTGGTGAGGGCCTCCGCGGGCAGCGTGCGCGACGCGATCCTGATCGGGATCGTCCTCGCGGGCCTGGTGCTGCTGGTGTTCCTGCGCAATACCCGCGTCATCCTGATCGCGATGCTGGTGGTACCGTCCACGCTCGCGATCACGGCGTTGCTGCTCAAGACACTGCACATGAGCTTCAACATGATGACGCTAGGCGGGATGGCGGCCGCGGTCGGCCTGCTGATCGACGACGTGGTGGTGATGCTGGAGCACATCATGCGGCGCCTGCGCGGCATGGGCGGCCACGTGCACGAACGCATCGCCTTCGCCGCGCACGAATTCGCGCGTCCACAGACCGGGTCGTCGCTGGCCACCATCATCATCTTCCTGCCGCTGGCATTCCTGACCGGTGTCACCGGGGCGTTTTTCAAGGCGCTGTCCCTGACCATGGCAAGCGCGTTGGTGATCTCCTACCTGCTCACCTTCATCGCCGTGCCGCTGCTGGCCGAACGCCTGATCGATGCGCGCCATGCCGAGGAACGCCCGCCAACCCGCTTGTGGCAGCGCTTTGCCGGTTTCTACGAAAGGGTGTTGCTGCGCGTGCTGGAATGGCCGGTGCTGCTGCTGGTCGGTCTGATCCCGCTGGTGGTGGCCGGCTTCTTCGCCTACAAGTCGGTCGGCACGGGCTTCATGCCAAAGATGGACGAAGGCGGGTTCGTGCTCGACTACCTGTCCGAACCGGGCACCTCGCTCGGCGAGACCAGTCGCCTGCTGGACAAGGTCAACGCGATCCTGCGAGCCAACCCCTACGTGGACACCTGGTCGTTGCGCACCGGCCTGCAGCTAGGCGGCGGGCTTACCGAGGCCAACCGCGGCGACTTCTTCGTGCGTTTGAAGAACGGCGCGCGGCCATCGACTTCAACGGTGATGGAGCGGATCCGCGAACAGGTCGTCGCCAAGGTGCCAGGACTCGACGTGGATGTCTCGCAACTGCTCGAAGACATGATCGGCGACCTGACCGCGGTACCCGAACCGATCGAGGTCAAATTGTTTTCGGACAATATCGGGCAACTGGATGCCACCGCCAGGAAGGTCGCGGGACAACTGAAGAAGATTCCGGGCGTGGTCAGCGTGCGCGACGGCATCAAGCCCGCGGGCAACGCGCTCGAGGTGCACGTCGATCCGGTCAAGGCCGCACTACTGGGCCTTGATCCGAAGAGCGTCGCCGACCAGGTGTCGTCCGCGGTGGCCGGTTCGGTCGCGGCCGAATTGCCTCAGGGGCCCAGGATGGTGGCCGTGCGCGTGTGGGTGCCACCCGGCGACCGCGCCGAGATCGAACAGCTCGCGTCGCTGCCGATCAGCGATGGCCACGGCAACGTGTTTCCGCTGTCGCGGGTCGCGACGCTGACCGAGCAAAGCGGCCAGCCCGAAATCGACCACGAGAACCTCAAGCGCATGCTGGCCGTGACCGGACGCATCGCCGGGCGCGACCTCGGTTCGACGATGGCCGACGTCAAGCGGGTGCTCGGCGCGCGCGGCGAATTACCGTCCGGCATGTACTACGAGTTGGGCGGTCTCTACCAGCAACAGCAGATCGCTTTCCGCGGCCTCACCATCGTGCTGCTGACCGCATTCGCGCTGGTATTCGCGCTGCTGTTGTTCATGTACGAAAGCTTCCGCGCCGCGATCGTGGTTTTGGCGCAGCCGTTGCTGGCGATCTGCGGCGTGTTCATCGGCCTGTGGATCACCGGCACCGAACTCGACATCTCCTCGATGATGGGCATGACGATGATCGTCGGCATCGTCACCGAGCTGTCGATCTTCTATTTCTCGGAACTGGCCGAGATCCAGGACCAAGCGGCGCGGGAGGAAAGGCAACCGACGCTTCGCGAGAGCTTGTTGCAAGCCGGCCACAACCGCATGCGCGCGATCCTGATGTCCACCATCGCCGCGATCCTTACCCTCGCCCCGCTGGCGCTGGCGATCGGCCGCGGGGCGCAGATGCAGCAGCCGCTGGCGATCGCGATCATCGCCGGCATGCTGGTGGCGGTGCCGCTGGTGCTGGTGGTGATGCCGGTGTTCTACCTGCTGCTGATGCGCCGCCGCGCATGAGTCCGCCGGGCTAGGTGCGGACCACGCCGCCCTTCCAGCGCAGGGTCGCGTGCAGAACGCCGTCCTCCAGTTCGAACGCAAGCGTCATCCCCAACGCACGCGACGCCGCGCCGGCCAGCGCCAGACCGAGGCCGGCATGCCCTGCGCCATGGACATCCTTGCGCCAGAATCGTTGGCCGAAGCTGGCAAGGTCGTCGGCCTGCAGCGCCGGCGCCTCGTTGCGCGTCTCGATGTGCTCCCGCGTGGCGCGCAGGTGGACGGTGCTCCCCTGCGGTGCGTAGGCCACCGCGTTGCCGACCAGGTTGTCGAGCACGATTTCCAGCAACGCCGGATCCGTCTCGATCGAGCCATCGCGCTCGCAATCCAGCCGCGATTGGATACGCAGGCTGCGCGCCTGTGCGGCATCCTGGTGTCGCGCGACCGTTCGCGCCAGCAGCGGCGCCAGCGGCACGCTTTCCAGCCGCAATTGTTCGAGCCCGGATTCGATGCGGGTCATCTGCAGCAGGGCGGTAATGGTCGCCTCGAGCTCCGCGCCTATGTTGCCGATTTCAGCCAGCAGGCCGTGCGCGTCGCGGCCACTCGGGTAACGCGTCTCCACGTCCACCAGCGTGCGCAACTCGGCAAGGCGCGTGCGGAATTCGTGCGCGAGTCCGGCCGCGAATTGGCGTTCGCGGGCCAGGCCCGCATCCATGCGCGCCAATACTTCATTGAATCGTGCGACCAGCGGTGCCAGCTCGGTCGTTCCGCTCGCCGGCAACCGCACCCCCGGTGCGTCGGGACCGATGCCAGCCATGGCACGATCCAGCACGGCGAGCGGACGCAACCCTCGCCGCACAAGCCACGGTGTCGCCAACACCACCAGGACGCAGGCACCAAACAAGCTTCCCAGCAGGATGAAATCCAGCGTGGCCAGCAAGTCATCGAGAGACTTGCGTTCGAGCGCATAACGCAAGTCACAGGTCGGCATGCCGGGCTTCACCGCACCATTTTCGGAGGCCGGCTTGAACCGCAACGCCACGACCCGCAGCATGCGACCGTTGCCAAGCCGGGCGTCCGCATACACCGGCAGTTCGCCCGCGTTTAGGGGCGGCGGCGCCTCAGCGGTGCGCGCGATCACCTCGCCCGCGCAACGCAACTCATACCAGCTGCTGCCGGCGCTACCTGGGAACACCGTGGTCGGGACGTCGTCCGCCTCTACCGTGATTTTGCCGTCTTCGATCTGCGTCAAAGCTGCGAGCGCCTGCGCGCGTGCCAGAAGCGAGTCGTCAAAGCGCTGCTGCATCTCGGCGTCTGCGCGCCAGTCCACCAGCCTCACCGCCGTGCCGAATACCGCTAATACGGCGAGCGCGACGAGCAGGGTCAGGCGCCCTCGCAATGAAAAGGTTCTCGGGTGCCCAGTCACGGTATTAGATAC